>CAITHQ010000290.1 GCA_903892305.1 uncultured Alphaproteobacteria bacterium | reverse complement strand
TTGATCTGGTTATCTTCGAATGCAAACCGAATTTCTGACGCAAAGCACCGTCGGGATCAGGCGACCTGTCGAGTCTTTTCAAATCCTGCTTCGAAATCTCGGATAAATTGACGGACGCGCGGATAGATTTCTTCGCGGAAGCGCCGACCGTTGAAGACCCCATAATGGCCCACATGGGGCTGAACATAATCTTCCTTGAACGCCGCTGGCAGTGAGGAACACAGGGCGTGTGCCGCCTGGGTCTGGCCAATGCCAGAAATGTCGTCGTTTTCGCCCTCGACGGTTAGCAAGCCGATATCAGTGATCACTTCGGGACGCACAAGACGGCCATTATGAACCAACTCCCCCTTAGGCAGCAGATATTGCTGGAACACATAGTCGATTGTTTGGAGATAGAACTCCTCTGGAAGATCAAGGACAGAAAGGTACTCATCGTAGAATCTGAGGTGCTCATCTGCAGAGTCCCCGTCTCCTGCCATCAGGTCCTGGAGATATTGCAAATGTGCTTCCTTGTGTCGGTCCATGTTCATCGACATGAAGGAATAGAGCTGCACAAACCCTGGATAAACCCGTCGGCCCATGCCGGGATAGGGCGGCGGCACCGCATCGATCATGTTGGATTTGAACCAAGCGAAGGGCTTATCCTCAGCCAGCTTATTGGTGACTGTTGGAGACAATCGCGCATCAATAGGCGACCCCATAAAGGTCATGGTCCCCGGACGGCTTTCGTCCTGGTCTTCAGCCATCAAAGACGCTGCTGCCAGAACCGCGGGGCCAGGCTGGCAGACGGCAACCACATGGGGACGAGGCCCGAGATAGCGCAACATCTCACGCACATGGTCGACATAGTCGTGGAAATCGAATCCCCCCTCTACAAGGGGAACATCGCGGGCGTTGGACCAGTCGCTGATATAGACTTCATGATCCTGCAGAAATCCCTCCACGGTCCCGCGCAAAAGGGTGGCGTAATGCCCAGACAAGGGTGCCACGATCAGGACGGCAGGCTCCAACTCACGACGACCGGCCTTACGCATATCGGCCATATCGCGCTGAAAATGGATGAGTTTGACCCAGGGGCTGGACCAGACTTCGGTACGACGGACCCGAACCGGTTTCCCATTGATCATCACACTGTCGATCCGCCATTCGGGGCGGCCATAACGGCGGGTAAGGTTCGAGAACAGGTCAGAGGTGGCGAACATGCGCCGCCCAATGGCGGAATCCTTGGCCGGATTAAGCGGAGAGCTCCAAAACTCACGGGTGGCACGCGCCGCAAACCTAAGCGGCGTCGATGCGTAGTAACCGGCTTCATACAGGGTGTAGAGCATGATC
This sequence comes from uncultured Alphaproteobacteria bacterium, assembly GCA_903892305.1. GTDB lineage: Bacteria > Pseudomonadota > Alphaproteobacteria > Caulobacterales > Caulobacteraceae > Phenylobacterium. The sequence goes on along the minus strand of CAITHQ010000290.1, from coordinate 5,254 downwards.
CGACCGTCCTCTTGTGCAATGCAGCATAGCACAAGCTATCTTAAGAGAGTCCAGCCCCAATAGGGTTCATGGGCGCATAGCGTCTGAAATCTGTCGCGCGATCTCGTCGGGTCCGATCCCGAAGGGCAGGACCTTGGCGAACTGTCCCTTGGGATTCATGAGATAGACTGCGGTGGAGTGGTTCACCAGATAGTCCGATCCGGACCCGCTCTTTTCAAAGAACACGCGATAGGCCTTGGCCGCGACCGCCACTTGGTCCTTCGATCCCGTCAGCCCGATTGTTCCCTTGGGGAAGGACTCATTGTCCAGATAGACTCTTAGCGTCTCTGGGTTATCGCGCTGGGGGTCTACAGAAATGAAGAGGACCTGGAAGTCCTTGGCCTTGGGCCCAAGCAAACCTTGAGCCTGACCCAAAACGCCCATGGTCGTGGGGCAAACGTCTGGGCAATAAGTGAAGCCGAAGAAAACAGCTGTCCATTTGCCCTTGAGGATATCCTGAGTGACGGCCTTTCCAGACTGATCAACCAGGGTGAAATCGCCGCCGGGACCAGGGGGCCGAGGGGGATCAAAGGCTCCACGGCTCATGCCGAAACCCAAGAGGCCGACAAGCACCGCCAGTCCAACCAGGGCGAGGGTTATGTTTCGGCGGGTCATGAAAAGAGCCTCGTCATGCACAGCAACTTAGGCGATATTTCCAACCCATGGCGTACGAACACAACCTACCTCCGCCAAGGACGGCAAGCCTCGATAGGCAAAGCCCGGCGGCAACGCAAGACGAGCTTTCAGGGATGACCGGTGGTGCCCTGCAGGGTCGGATTCGTATCAGTACCCTTGTCACCATGCGCTGGTTCATTTTGGTCAGCCAGTCTGCAGTCCTCGGCCTTGGGATTTTTGGCTTCAAGTTTGATGCCCCGTGGGCGGCATGTACTGGGGTAATCCTAGTCGGGATCGTCGTAAATATATTGACGATCTTGTCGTCGCCGCGAAGCCGGATTGCGGGCACTTGGGAGAGCGCCGGACATTTGGCCTTTGATCTCCTGCAGATGGCTTCTTTGGTCTACCTAACTGGAGGCATTGAAAACCCTTTCATGATTGTCTTGATCGCGCCCGTGACCATGGCGGCGGCCAGTCTGCCCCGCCCACAAATTTTCACCCTCGCTGCGTTGGTGATTTGCGCAATAATTTTCGAGACCTTGGTTCATCAGCCCTTGCCAACGGCCCCTGGCTTCACAATCCACCTGCCCGATCGCTATCTGCTGGGGACTGTCCTGGCCATTCTATCGGGCCTTTTGATCATCGGCGGGTATGTGCGGTACGCCGCTGCCGATGCCGCGCGCATGGGTCTGGCCCTGGATGTCACCCAAGCGGTCTTGGCCCGAGAGCAAAGATTGTCGGCCCTAGGTGCCCTGGCCGCAGCAGCAGCCCATGAACTTGGTACACCGCTTGCGACCATTGCTATCGTCGCCAAGGAATTGGCACGGGACGCGGCGACGCCCGGTGCCAAGGAAGATGCCGATCTTCTCATTGCTCAGGCCGCGCGGTGCCGGGACATCTTACGCCGGCTAACCGACGCGCCGGATGCGGCCTCAGACGAGGTGCACGAGCGCATGACCCTCCTGCAATTGCTCAATGAAATTCTTGAACCCCATGCCTCGCTCAAAAGCGTGCGCATTGAAGCGATCGTGACAGGGCTACCCAATGTCACCGCGCCAGAAATCCGCCGCAGGCCAGAAATCCTGCACGCCCTGACATCGTTTGTCGAAAACGCGGTCGACTTTGCTGGCTCCGAAGTTCTGGTCTCCGCCCGCTTCGACGCTGACAGCGTGACCGTTGAAGTCCTTGATGATGGACCAGGCTTTGCCTCCGATATTCTGGCCAAGTTGGGGGAACCCTATGTCACCAGCCGCGCCGGCGTGGCGGGGGGAAGGACAAACCACGTGGGCATGGGGCTGGGCTTTTTTATTGCAAAAACCCTCCTGGAACGCACGGAAGCCCGCGTGACCTTTGGTAATTCTAAACCCAGAGGGGCTTTGGTGTCCGCACGCTGGGCGAGGGACACCATAGAAGCGAGCAAGTTTTATGCGGGGCTTGAGATTGCTAAATGACAAGCTGCCGAAATAGGGGTTGAATGAATACCTATAGATGTCTTTTGGATGTGTTCCGGTCAGGTTATTGAATGAATGATCTTACTGCCGAGATTGGTGTTCTGGCCGAGCGGTCGCTGCTTGTCTTGGATGATGATGCGTCCTTACGCACCCGCCTTGGTCGCGCCCTGGAGCAAAGAGGCTTTGATGTCACCCTGGTGGGAAGCGTCACCGAGGCCATTACAGCCGTTAAGGCCTCGGCACCTTCCTATGCCGTCCTGGACATGCGGTTGGAGGACGGCAGCGGTTTGAGCGTTGTCGAAGCTATTCGCGCCGCAAGGCCGGACGCCAAGGTCGTCATGCTCACCGGCTATGGCAATATCGCCACAGCCGTTGCGGCTGTGAAGTCCGGTGCCATCGACTATCTGTCTAAGCCCGCAGACGCTGATGATGTGGCCAGAGCCCTGCTGGTGGGTGCAGAAGACTTGCCGCCGCCGCCCGTCAAGCCCATGAGCGCCGACCGCGTACGCTGGGAGCACATTCAAAGGGTCTATGAACAGTGCGGTCACAATGTTTCGGAAACCGCACGGCGGTTGGACATGCACCGGCGGACCCTCCAACGGATCCTATCAAAACGCGCACCGCGCTAGGCCTAGGCTTCAAGCACCAAGGCGGCGACGCCAGCCGACCTTAACCCAGCCAATCGCGCAAAGCCGATCAACAGCGCCTTTCGACGCGCGCCTGCGAGGGGCTCGATCGGAGATTCGCGCAGGACTGCCCCGCCAAATCCATCGCAGACTAGAAGACCTGGCCCCTCGGGAAGCAAGTCCTGCGGAAACTCCGGTGCAACCGCGAAGGCGAAACGATCACAATAGGGTGCATATTCTGGCCATTTACGGTCCACGCGATAGTCTTCTGCCGAGGATTTGACTTCGACAATCAGCAATTCGCCCTTGGCAGAAAGGGCCATCAGATCTGCGCGCCGACCATTCGGTAGGGTGACTTCGCTTAAGGCGACATAGCCGAGGTGGCTGAGCAACCGCGCCGCGCCGCGGGTGACATTGGTCGTTATTTCTGGGCGGCTAAGGGGTTCAACGGTCATGCGGCAAGCCTGTGCTGGCTCTGCACCGGAATCAAGGCCCTGACTAATTTCGGGCGGGTTGAGGAAACTCAAGACTGGCCACATCAAAGCCGAGCTGTTTGATGCGGGCCACAGCCTGGGACTTCGCCGCTGGGGCTAAACTTGGTTGCTGAGACATCAGCCACAGACTGCGGCCATTCGGCGTCGCAAGGATGACCCAACCTTGGTCAGCGCGACTGTCCAAAACCCAGTATTCCAAGGTCAGAACGCCACCGAAATAGGTGATCTTAAATCGGGAATTGGTCTTGGGATCGATCATGCGCGCCCGGGCACGCCATTCCGTAGCCGGTGCAGAAACAGCCCCCTTGTGACAAGTCTGAATCACCTGAAAGCCGCTATCACTGCGCACCCAGTCCGAAGTCCCGGCCTGACAATCCTTTTGGATATGGTTCGGAAGACGGGCGATTTCGTACCACCGCCCCATCATTTTTCCAGCATCAAGACGTGCCGTCGGCGGGTTCAAGGTCCCAGCCATAGCTGGCCCAAAGCCCAAGATCAGGGCCATGAACAAGACAAATTTGGAAAGCGTGTGTCCGCGCATGGAGTATCCTAACCCATCAACCATGTTCAAAAAACGCCTTAGCGACAAATTTCAGCCTTTGCCCAATGATTTTTTACCGACGCACCCTATTCAAAGAGCCGGATTATTCATCAGGCACAACGATATGCGGCGACTCCGGCAATCGCCGCTCGAACAAGCCAATATCGAGGGGCTGCTGAGGCCGCACGGCCTGTAAGGGCTGCCGCGTCAGGGCACGCAGGGTTTGAGGATCAAGGGTCTCCTTGGTTTGCACCCGAGCCTTTCGCGCCTGGACATCATCTAGAGCCGGGGCCGAAGAGTCCGGCCGCCAATAGGTGACCTGCAAGCGCCAGACCGTCTTAGGCGGCGGGGGAGGCGCGGGCCAGCGCCGTCCGTCTTTCAGAATAGGGATGGCTGGAGGCGGCGGTCGACCGGCCGAAACCACTTCCGTTAACCTTACATAGCGGTCTTCTGGGGGGATTTGCAGGGAGAGCCCGGGTCGGTCGTCTTCAACCCGTCCGCGATAGGCATCCAACGCTGCCGCCCGCGTGGCATAGGGAGGACCGAACACCTCGGTCACGAATGACACCGCCTCACCGGCCACCTGCTCGGCTTCCCGCACGCGCACAGCCCGCCCCTTGGGGCCCGACAAAGCGGCGGCGGCATCTGTGGCGACCGGATAGAGGATTGACGTCATGATGGGATCATCGCTCAAAACCGCAGACGCGCCTATGTTCCTCTTGATGATTCGTGATGCACGAAGCCAGCTTTCGGATTGGGTGCCATGAGCGAACTACAACTCATCCTCGCCGCCGCAGCAGGGGCTGTCATGCTGGCCCTCTGCGCAACCCTTTGGGCCATGTCCCAACGGGTGCAAAGCCATGCCAAGATTGAAAAGCTCAGGGCGGAAGTCGCCGGTCTTCGCGCCAGCGCTGAGACCGCCCAAGCCTCGGTGGAGGCCTTTGATTCGGCGCTTCTAGCCGTAGAAGACGGCCATGCCTTGCTGGCCTCTGGGGAGGAAAGCCTCGCCCTATGTGCCGACGCCCTCGGCTCAACCTCCTCAGACCCGCAGTCAGTGGTCTCTGCCCTCATGCGGGCCGACCCCGATCACACCCGCCGATTACGGGGCCTCTTCGAGCGTGGCGAGGCCTGCGCCTTTGAGGTGCGTGGCCCAGGGGGCATGGTCGCCGTAGAAGGTCGGGCCGCCGGGGCCTTGGCCTGGCTGAGGCTGTCGGCCATGAGCGGTCATGATGCTGGCCTACCCACCGCGCCACGATTTGCGGCTTTTCTGGATGCGCGGTCCACACCCGCCTGGATCTCGGCTGCCGATGGCAGTCCCGTATGGGTCAATGGCGCCTGGCTCAAGGCCGTCGAAGCCGCCAGCCTGGATGAAGCGGCTCAGCGCAATGCCAGCATAGATAAGGCCGCAGATGCCCTGGCCAGCGAAGCCGCCAATCTTGGGCAAAAGCGCGAGGCGGTGCGTTGGATCAGCTTTGAGGGTCGGCGGCG
>CAITHQ010000289.1 GCA_903892305.1 uncultured Alphaproteobacteria bacterium | reverse complement strand
GCCTTCAATCAGGCCTCGCCGCCGCCGCCAAAGGTGCTGGACGCCTTTGCCGCAGCCTCGCCCTTTGGCGCAGCCCGACTTGAAGGTGACGACGCCTTCACCGCCCCCATTATCGAGGCCAATCCAACCCTGGCAGCAACACCGGGCTATTTGGGGGCTGGCTCGGTGTTTGGCGAGATGATCGAGCCCGTGACCCGGGCCGATGCTGTCCGGCGTCTGGCGGAACACCCCCATACCGAAGCCGCCCTTGAAGTTCGGCTGGCTAAAGACCCGACAAAGATCGCCCACCTTTACCTGTCGAAGTCCGCAGGACGTTGGGTGGCCTATCTGGTGGACGTATCAGAGCAGAAGCAGATCGAGCTGCAACTGGCCCAATCGCAAAAAATGCAGGCCATCGGCCAATTGGCTGGGGGCGTGGCCCACGATTTCAACAACCTGCTTACCGCTATCTTCATGCAGCTGGATGTCCTGGCCAGCCGTCACCCGGTGGGCGACCCTTCCTATGAGGGCCTGAACGAGATTCGCCAGACCTCGACCCGCGCCGCCGATCTGGTGCGCAAGCTATTGGCTTTCTCGCGCAAACAGACCGTCCAGCGGGAAATCCTCGACCTTGGCGAACTGATCAGCGAGTTCGAAGTCTTGCTGCGCCGGGTCCTGCAGGAAGACGTGACCCTGCATACTGAATACGGCCGTAGTCTACCCCATGTCCGCGCCGACCGTGGCCAGCTAGAGACGGCGGTGATGAACTTGGCGGTGAATGCCCGCGACGCCATTCGCAGCCATGGGGGTTCTACCGTCACCATCCGCACGGCCAGGGTCTCGGCTGAGGATGCGCAAGCCATGGGCTATCCCGCCGCCCAGGGCGAACAGGCCATGATTGAAGTGTCCGACGACGGGTCGGGCATTCCAGCTGACGTCATCGATAAGATCTTCGACCCCTTCTTCACCACCAAGCCGGTGGGCGAGGGCACAGGCCTGGGTCTCGCCACCGTTTATGGGATTGTCAAACAGTCGGATGGCTGGATTGCAGTAGACTCCACCGTGGGCAAGGGAACGGCCTTCCGGATCTTCCTGCCGGTTCATATTCCTGTTGCGGGGGCCGCGCCTATCGCCCCGCCCGCCAAGCCTGTCCGGCCCCAGGCCCGAGACCTGTCTGGCGCTGGCCGCATCCTGTTCGTTGAGGACGAAGATGCCGTGCGCGGCGTTGCTGCCAAGCTGCTCCGCGCCCGGGGCTATGAGGTGATCGAGGCGGCCTCTGGGGAAGAAGCCCTAGAACTGGCTGAGTTACACGCTGGGTCCATCGACCTGATGATTTCCGACGTGGTCATGCCCGGCATGCAAGGCCCAGACCTGCTCAAGGCCGCCCGCGGCTATCTGCGCGGTGCCCCGGTCATGTTCATCTCCGGCTATGCCGAGGCCGAATTCTCGAACCTTCTGGAAGGGGAGGCCAATATCTCCTTCCTGGCCAAGCCCATCGACATCAAGACCCTGGCCGAGCGCGTGAAGCAGGAGCTGCAGCGGGCGGCTTGATAGGCTTTTCTGCTGGGTGCTAGGTCGACGGTCTGAAATGAACACCTAGCTGTGTCGCTTTGACCCCTCAGCCCTAATCCGTCGGAGACCCGCCATGACTGGCTCAGTCCGTCCTGCCACATCCAAAGCCTTCGACCCTCGCCCTAGTATCCAGCATGAGGGCCATATGTTTGTGGACCTGGACCATGACGGGGTCGTGGCCCCTTACGAGGACTGGCGGCTGCCGGCCGCCGAGCGGGCGCGGGATCTGCTGGGCCGGATGACTCTGGCGGAAAAGGTCGGGCAGATGCTGCACGGCACCCTGGCGGCCACTGGGCCCTGGGGCATGATGGGCCATGGCCCAGGCTATGACTTGGAAAAGTGCCAGGCCGTGATCCTGGACCGGGGTGTGACGGCGGCCATTACCCGGCTGGTGGCCGCACCTGGGGTGTTTGCAGCTCAGAACAACGCCCTTCAGGCCATAGCCGCGCGAGGCCGCCTGGGCATTCCCCTGGTGGTCAGCACAGACCCGCGCCACCACTTCCTGTCGATCATCGGTGCCAGTGACGTGGCCCTCGGCTTTTCTCAGTGGCCAGAGACCCTGGGCCTTGGTGCGATCGGCGACGTGGACCTGTTGCGCCAGTTCGGCGACACTGTTCGACAGGAATACCGGGCCGTCGGCATCCAAATGGGGCTCTCGCCTCAGGCGGACCTCGCCACGTCGCCCATGTGGCCGCGGATCGAAGGAACCTTTGGCGAAGACCCCAAGCTGGTTCGGGCCCTGACCGGTGCCTATGTGGAGGGCCTACAGGGTGGACGCTCTGGTGTCAGTGCCACTGGCGTCGCCACGGTGGTCAAGCATTGGGTTGGCTATGGTGCCACCGAAGATGGCTTTGACGGCCACAACAGCTATGGCCGGTATTCTGCCTTTCCGGGCGGAGCCTTCCAAGATCATGTGGACGCCTTCCTCGACGCTTTTGACTTCAAGGTCGCCGGGGTCATGCCCACCTACAACATCCTCAAGGACGTCCTGGTGAATGGCCAGCCGGTGGAGCAGGTGGGGGCAGGCTTTAGCAAGCTCTTGCTCACCGACCTCCTGCGCGGGACCTGCGGCTTTGAGGGGGTGCTGCTCTCTGACTGGGCGATTTCCAAGGATGCCAACCAAGCCTGTCTGACCGGCGAGCCACCCCAGAGACCCAATGACATCGCCATGTCCTGGGGGGTCGAGCACCTGTCTGCTGTTGAGCGCGTGGCCTTAGGCGTCAATGCCGGCCTTGACCAGTTCGGCGGCGAGGATGATCCGGCCCTGTTGCTGGCGGCGGTTGAGCAGGGACTGATTTCGCTGGAGCGGGTTGATCAGTCGGTGCTGCGCGTCCTGACCCTGACCTTTGAACTCGGCCTGTTTGAACAGCCTTTTGTGGATGAAGCCAGTGCGGACAGTCTGGTGGGATCTACGGCCTCCAGCGAGGCGGGTCTTGCGGCCCAAAGGTCATCCCTGGTCAAGCTAAAGGACGGCCAACTACGGGCCGATGACACGGTCTTTATTCATGGCATGAAGGATGATGCCCTACAGGCGCGGGGCCTGAAAACCACCTCTGATCCGACCCAGGCCACGGCGGCCCTCATCCGCCTGTCGACCCCCTATCAGACCCTGCACCCCACCTTCTTCTTTGGCAGCCGCCAGCATGAGGGGGATTTGGATTTCAAAGACGATCATGCCGACCTTGCCCTCCTGCACAGCCTGCCGGCCGGGATGCGCAAGATCATTGTGATCCACCTGGACCGCCCAGCTGTCTTGACCAATATCGAATCCCTGGCCGAGGGTCTCTATGCCGAGTTTGGCGTCAGCGACGGGGCCTTGCTCGATGTCCTGATGGGACTGGCCTCGGCAGAGGGGCGACTGCCCTTTAGCCTGCCAAGGTCGATGGATCATGTGAAACAGCGCCGCTGGGATCGTCCAAATGATGACCAAAACCCCCTGTTTTCCTTAGGCTTTGCGACTCCCGCCTAGAGGGGTTTAGCCCTCGTCCTTCAGATCGTGGAACCTGTCATAACGGACCTCCAGAACGAAATCGTCCTTGCGATGTAGAACGTCAGCGAAGGTGGCACCCCAGATGATTTCGTCGGCGATGTAGGAATTCCGCGCATGGATGATCTGGGACAGGGTCTCATCAAGGCCTGAAATCGAGACGATGATCTCGGCCTCGGTGGATTGCAGGGCCTCGTGGTCCATGCCGTTGAGGGGGCTGGCTTCATTGATCTCGTGCATGACCGTCCAAGACAGTCGCAGGAGGGGATTTTCGCTGCGCACCAGGGGCAGGGTGTAGAACCGGCGCATGGTCTTACCCTCGGCGGTCAGTTCATCGCGCATCAGGGTCAGCTTGGCCTGGGCATCGACAATGCGGTTGTCCCGCTCATTGACCAGGCGCAGCATGAAGTGGGGCTTGCCGTCATGGGTGGAGATCACCGCCTTATCGCTGAACAGGATCCGCGCGGTGGGCCGGGCAAACTTGGAAAACACCAGCCCCGCCACCACGCCGGTATAGCAGAAACCGAATAGGGCCTCGATAGTCACCAGCAGGTTGGCTGCAACGGATTTTGGCACCATGCCGCCATAGCCGATGGTGGCGAAGGTCTGGACGCTGAAGAAGAAGGCGTCGGCGAAGGACCCGGGCCGGGCGTTCGCCACCCCATTGCCGAGGGCCAGATAGGCGCTGGCGAAGATCAAGTTGATCCCCAGGAACACGCCACCCAGTACAAGGGCTATGGTCGGCCAGTTGCCGCCCAGCAGCCGGATATAAAGATCGGAAAAAACCGCTCGGCTGCGCCCGATAGGAATAACCCGAAACCCGTCCCCCCGGGCCAGCATACGCGGATGTTTCGGCGGAAGGTTGGGCGGCGTCGGCGTCATGCGCAGAGGTTAGCAGGGGAGGGGGTGCCTGTCTCGCAAGGGGCGATCCAGGCACCCATTGTCCGTTTAGAAATTGACCTCAATCTTGGTATAATAATACCCACCATCGGTGCTGTAGGGTGAATTGCGGGAGTAGATCAGGCCGCGGAAGGTCTGATACTTGGCCTTATCAGGATAGGTATCGAGGATGTTTTCTGCCCCGACCTGCAGCTTCACACCCTTGGTCACATCATAGCTCACGATCAGGTCCATAAAGGTGATGGGCTTGAAGGTCTGGGGCGCAAAGGTCGGATAGGCCGCGCTAGGTGCTGCGGTGGCCGGGAAGGTATCGGTCCAGTCTGACCACTCGCCGTAATAGCGGGCACGACCTGTGACTTCCAGACCGCCGATTTTATAGCTGCCAGACACTGTTCCCCGGACTTTCGGCAGGGAGTCTTCCGTCATCTGCTTGGAATAGGGGTTCAGGGCTCGCGACCCGCCCGTGATTTCAGTTTTGAGATAGCTGAACGCGCCGGTGAGGTTCATGTGGCCAGGTCCAACATCGCGGTTATAGACCGAGACCAGTTCAAACCCAGTATTTGAGGTATCGTAGTCGTTCTGCAGGAAGTTGGCGGAATAGATATCCTGGAGGTTCGGGATCTGCAGGGCCGTAAGGGCTGCATTTTCCGCTGCGGTCAGCACATAGGAGGTGCTGGTATTCAGGCGGTGGCTGATGTCGATCTTGTAGGCGTCCAGGGTCATGTCTAGGCCGAACGAAGACTTCCAGACAACGCCGAGCGAGTAGTTCTGGGACTTTTCAGCTTCTAGAGGCTTGATGCTGACCCCCGGGCGCTTGTTGAGGATCGCGGCAACCGGCCCGACGGGGCTGAAGCGGCCAGTGGTGGTGATGGATGCCGCGGCATTCGGCAGGAACTGGGACAGGCCTTCGCTGTAGAGCTGGGCTGTTGTCGGTGCCCGGAAGCCCGTGGACACGGTTCCCCGCAGGGCGAGCTCGGGCGTGACCTCGAAGCGACCGGAAACCTTGTAGGTCAGGGAGTCTCCGAAGGTGGAATAGTTCTCGTAGCGGAGCGCGGCGTCCACAGAGAAGTTATCGGTGAGCGGTGCATAGAGATCGACATAAGCCGCTGAGCTGCTTTGGTCGTGGGTTCCGGCATTGACCGGCGCGTAGCCGGGGAAGCCGCTGGAGCAGCAGGGCAGGGCCGGGGTTCCGCGGGCACCTGGGCCGAAGGCATAGGAGGCCGCGTCACCTGCAAATATGGAGAACTTCTCCGTACGGTATTCCGCACCGAAGGCCAGAACCAGGGGCTGGGACAGTCCGGCCATGGTCAGGGGTTGCGACCCGTCGAAATTGAAGGTGGTTTCGACCTGTTCAACAGCACCATCATTGAAGGAGGTCGGGCTGTTAGGGCCGAGGGAGGCATTGATGGAGTTGGTCATCGAATAATCGATGCGGTTACGGCCATAGCCCATGCTGGTATCCAGCTTCAGGCCACTGGCCAATTCGGTCTTAGCCCCGGCGACCAGGCTGGCATCCTTGTCCTCACTGCCGAAATGCGGGGTAAAGCCGGTAGGATAGATCGAAAGCAGGTTCCAGCCTGGGAAGACCGGGCTGGTCTTGAACACGCTGGCATAGCTGCCGACCGGGCCACGATAATTGAAGTCGCCGACTCCGGAGCCTTCGCCATAGGTGCCGAAGCTGTAGAAGGAGATGTTGCCCAGGTCGAAGCCGCTGGTCATGGCCAGTCGGGCGGTCTCCCGCGATGGCTTGCCCCAGTTTACGGCGGGGTTCGGGAAGGCAAGGTTGGGATAGGCGGCCTGGGACGCTGCGGCGTTTGTGCCCTGCTGTGACCGCGAGGTCATGTCGGCCTTCGAATATTCCCCCGTCAGAGCCAGGAAGGCCCCGCCGGTGCGCCACCCGCCATGCAGGCCGATCCGGGGCCCCGCCCCGTCACCTTCGAACTGCTGGCCATACTGCAGGAACCCACGATAGCCCGCGCTGTCGTCAAGGGTCAGGTTGATGACCCCGGCAATGGCATCCGAGCCATACTGGGCAGCGGCGCCGTCCCGCAGGACGTCGATAGACTTAAGAGCTGAGTTCGGGATTTGGTCGAGATCGGGTGCCTGAAAGGCGCTGCCATAGCTCGGGTTCATCATCATGGCGGACCGGTGTACCCGCTTTCCGTTCAGCAGGACCAGGGTCTGGTCTGGAGACAGGTTCCGAAGACGTGCGGGGCGGACAAAGATCGTCGCATCAAGGGCTGGCAGGGTCTGGACGCTGAAGGATGGAACCAGGCTGGCCAGGGTTTCCACCAGTTCGGCCGAGCCGGTTTGGCTGATGGCATCCCTAGAAATGACATCCACAGGCTCAAGACTGTCCAAGGCGGTGCGGGGGACGGCGCGGGAGCCGGTGACCGTCAGAGTTTCCACCGTCGCGGCGTCGTTCGTTGCGACGGTTTCAGCGGCCATGGCCATGCCAGAGGCCGAACTGGCGGCAATCAAGGCGATCAGGCTTACAGTGGATTTCATGGTGTCTTCCCCCAGAGTCGAAAAAGGGGGCGCGGCGCTCCATCACCCCCGCAGTGGTCGTGCTGTAGATCGCCAATCGGTGACGTTCATGTGCCGCTTTCGTGAACTAATTGCAGCCCTCCACAACTGGGGGCTTTTCGGCCAGGGCCGCTTCCGGCCTCCCCCTCCACAAACAAACCTTGCTTCTCTGGCCGCAAAGCCTCATTTAGCGCGGCCCGTGATCCCTTTTGTGTGTGGTGCGGCGCTCCAGGACCTTATATTTCATGCCCTTTCCGACCGTTCACCCCGCCTTAGCGCGCGCTTTGGCTGCTCAAGGCTATGCAGAGCCGACCCCGGTTCAGGCCGCTGTGCTGGCCGATGAGGCCGCCGGCCGCGACTTGCTGGTCTCGGCCCAGACCGGATCGGGCAAGACCGTCGCCTTTGGCCTGGCTGCAGGCCCGACCCTTTTGGGCGAGGCCGACAAGCTGGCCTATAGTGTGGCCCCTCTGGCCCTAGTCATCGCACCGACCCGTGAACTGGCCATCCAGGTCAATACTGAGCTTTCCTGGCTCTACAAGGACGCCGGTGCCATTGTCGTCTCCTGCGTCGGCGGCATGGATCCGCGGCGGGAGCAGAGGGCCCTGCAGGGCGGCTGTCACATTGTGGTCGGCACACCTGGGCGTCTGAAGGACCATCTTGAGCGCGGCAATCTGGATCTGTCGTCCCTGCGGGTCGTGGTCCTTGATGAAGCCGATGAAATGCTCGACATGGGTTTCCGGGAAGACCTGGAAGAAATCCTCGACTCCGCGCCGGAAGGCCGTCGGACCCTGATGTTCTCGGCGACCATCGCCAAGGAAATCGCGGGCCTCGCTCGCCGCTATCAGACCGACGCCCTGCGGATCGACACCGTCAACCGCAACCAGGCTCACGGGGATATCGAGTATCAAGTCATTCGCATCGCCCCAAACGAGATTGAGCACGCGGTGGTCAATGTCCTGCGTCTGTTCGAAGCGCCGGGTGCACTGGTGTTCTGCAATACCCGCGACGGGGTAAGGCACATGCATGCGGCCCTGCGCGAGCGGGGCTTTTCTGTGGTCGGCCTCTCGGGCGAGTTGGGGCAGAGGGAGCGTTCCGACGCCCTCCAGGCCTTGCGCGATGGCCATGCCAGGGTCTGCGTCGCCACCGATGTGGCGGCTCGTGGTCTCGACCTGCCGGACCTCGGCCTCGTCATCCACGCCGACCTGCCGGTGAACAAGGCTGGCCTCCTTCACCGCTCGGGCCGTACTGGTCGGGCCGGAAAGAAGGGAGTTTCGGTCCTGCTGGCGCCCTATACCCGCCGCCGCAAGGTCGACATGCTGCTGGCTTCGGCCCATATCGAGGCCGTGTTCCGGGGGCCGCCAACGGCTGAAGAAATCCGCGCCAAAGATCAGGTCCGCCTGCTGGAGGATCCCATACTGGCTGAACCGGCGGCGGAAGAAGATCTGGCCCTGGCCTCCAAGGTGCTGGAAACCATGACCCCAGAGGTCATCGCCGCAGCCCTGATCCGGCTCTACCGCAAGGGCCTGCCCTCGCCGGAAGACCTCTATGATGATCCCCGGGACAATGGTCAGCGGACCCTGGGCGCTAAGGGTGACCGTAGCGAACGCGGTGATCGTGGCGAGCAGGGCGAAAAGTGGCGGCCTGAGCGAGAGGATCGCGATGGCGGTCCCGTCGGTCGGCCTGAGCGTATGGCACCCGAAGACGTCACCTGGTTCCGGGTCACGGTGGGCCGCGCCAATAATGCTGACCCCAAATGGCTGATCCCGCTGATCTGCCGCCTGGGCCATGTGACCAAGAAGGAAATCGGCTCGATCCGCATTTTTGATCGCGAGACCAAGTTCGAGATCGCCAATATTGCTGCCGACAAGTTCGCCGGATCCGTCAAGGCGACGGAAGCCGACGAGATCAAGATCGAGCCTTCAACGCCTCCTGGCGGTCGGCCCGAAGGCGGTGGTGGCGGGCCCCGCAAGTCTTTCGACAGCAAGCCGCCCTTCAAACGCGGCGAAGGCAAGCCCCCCTTCAACAAGGGCGAGGGCAAACCCTACAGCAAGCCTGACGGCGACCGTCCAAAGCCTTGGGCTGGCAAGGATCGCCCGACAGGCGAGAAGTCCTATGGGGATAAGCCGACCTACGGGGATAAGCCCTTCAAGGCCAAGCCCTATGGCGACAAGCCCGGCGGCGGCAGTGGCGGTAAACCCTTCAAAGGCAAGTCCAACGACGCTCCCCGTCCACCCCGCGGCGAAGGTAAACCCTTCAAGCCTGCGGGCGGTAAACCGTTCAAAGGTCCTAAGCGCGACAAAGGGTGAGGCTCACAGCCCCCTGACCTGGACCCCGGCCTCGGCCGGGGTGACCAGTGTTTTGGGGATAGCCCCGGACCAATTTCCCTTCCCCGGTCATACCGGCGGAGGCCGGTATCCAGGTCGTAGGTCACGACCTCTCCGGAAAGGCCCAACCTCGGGCGACATTACGCTCACAGCCCTATGAACTGGACCCCGGCCTCCGCCGGGGTGACCGGTGTTTTGGGGATAG
>CAITHQ010000288.1 GCA_903892305.1 uncultured Alphaproteobacteria bacterium | reverse complement strand
TCCAGCAGGACGAGTTTCGAGCCAGCACTGACTCTAAATGTCGCCGAGGCGCTCAGAGAGGTTTCACCCTGGGAAATAATCCGTAGGGCCAGGGTCTGGTTCGCCCCCGCCGGGACCACCACAGCGAGGGTCTCGGCACCGCCGGTCAGGACATGGGTCTGATCAGCGAGGCCAGCAAACGGTCCTTCGCCAAGTGCTGCCAACACCGGTCCCGCCTTTGGCGGCAAGACGCGCAGCAGACCGCGCAGATCGGTCCAACGCCAGTCCTCATCCCGCCGACTGGGCAGGAGTCCGACATCGCCAGTCTCTAGGGCTGCGCTAAGGCTCACGCAGCCCTCGCATACTTGTCATAGCCTTCGCGCTCCAGCTCGAGCGCCAGTTCTGGCCCGCCCGATTGGACAATAAGCCCCCCGGCCAGAACGTGGACACGGTCGGGTTTGATATAGTCCAACAGGCGCTGATAATGGGTGATGACCAGCATGGAGCGGTCCGGCGCACGCATGGCGTTGACACCCTCGGACACGATCTTCAAGGCGTCGATGTCCAGGCCTGAATCCGTCTCATCTAAGATGAGAAAGCGAGGCGAAAGCATTGCAGCTTGGAAGATTTCCATCCGCTTCTTCTCACCGCCAGAGAAGCCGACATTGAGCGGGCGTTTGAGCATATCGAAGTCTATCTTGAGGGCCGCTGCCTGGGTCCTGGCGCGTTTCAAAAATTCAGGGGCCTTAATCTCATCCTCGCCCCGGGCCTTGAGCTGAGCGTTTAACGCAGAACGGATGAAGGTAAGGGCAGGAACACCTGCAATCTCAAGAGGATATTGGAAAGATAGAAACAATCCTTTGGTCGCCCGCTCGCTGGCGTCCAAGCTCAGGAGATCGGCCCCATCTAGGCTGGCAGTGCCTTCAGTGACCTCATAGCCAGACCGTCCCGTCAGGACGTAGGACAGGGTCGACTTGCCGGCACCGTTGGGGCCCATAATGGCGTGCACTTCGCCTGCGGGCACCTCTAGGGTCAGACCCTTGAGGATTTCCTTGCCGTCAACTTCAGCATGCAGGTTATTGATCTTCAACATTAAAAACTCTCGTCAGCAAGGTATTGTGCCAGCAACTCAACGGCCGCTTCGACGCTGTCGGCTGTGTCTTGCTTGCGGGGGGCGGCGCTCATATTGGCCGTGTTACGCTTGTCCGCAGAGGTCACGCTGGCCTTATCGTCCTCGAAATAGGCGCGAAGGCGGAAGTTTTCATGGTCGAGGGTCACCGCATAGCGGGTGTGATCGAGTACGAGACCCTTTTCTCGCAGAAAGTCCCCCTCGCCGACCAAGATATTATAGAGCGCCATGGCTCCGGCATTATCGGACTCCTGCTGGGCCCGCTCGGCTTCTTCACGCGCGCGACGAGCGATTTCCCGGCGGCCCAACTCGTCGAAGAAGCTCTGGCGCAGAGACACGGCCTGATCCTGTTTGTCCTGGCTCATCCGACGCTTCCTTCTAATGAGATTGCGACCAATTTCTGAGCTTCTACGGCGAACTCCATGGGCAGTTCCTGGAGCACTTCCTTGACGAAGCCATTGACCAGCAATTGGACAGCCTCTTCCTGGGATAGCCCCCGCTGCATGGCGTAGAACAGCTGATCATCCGATAGCCGCGTTGTGGTGGCCTCGTGCTCGAAGACGCAGGCGCTATTGCGCGCTTCCACATAGGGCACGGTGTGGGCCCCACTGGTCTTGCCGATCAGCAGGCTGTCGCACTGTGTGAAGTTGCGAGCACCCTTTGCCTTGGGATGGGCCGAAACAAGGCCGCGATAGGTGTTAGATGAGCGACCCGCGCTGATGCCCTTAGAGATAATTCTCGATCGGGTATTGGCCCCAAGGTGAATCATCTTGGTGCCAGTATCGGCCTGCTGGCGGCCATTTGTGATGGCGATGGAATAGAACTCGCCACTGGAACCCTCACCCCGCAAGACGCAGGACGGATATTTCCAGGTGACAGCCGATCCGGTTTCTACCTGGGTCCAAGAGACCTTGGACCGGTCGCCCCGGCAGTCGGCGCGCTTGGTGACGAAATTGAAAATGCCGCCCTTGCCGGTCTCTGGATCGCCTGGATACCAATTCTGGACAGTCGAGTACTTGATCTCAGCGTCATCCAGCAGGACCAGTTCGACAACCGCCGCATGCAGTTGGTTTTCGTCGCGCATGGGCGCGGTACAGCCCTCTAGATAGGAAACATAAGCCCCCTTGTCGGCGATGATGAGGGTGCGCTCGAACTGTCCGCTCTGGGCGGCATTGATGCGGAAATAGGTGGACAGCTCCATGGGGCAGCGCACGCCAGGGGGCACATAGACAAAGCTGCCATCGGAAAACACCGCCGAATTGAGACAGGCGTAATAGTTGTCAGAGGTCGGCACCACGGTTCCGAGATACTTTTTCACCAGCTCGGGATGCTCGCGGATGGCTTCGCTCATAGGGCAGAAGATCACCCCCACGGCCGCCAACTCCTTCTTGAAGGTGGTGACAACCGACACGCTGTCAAAGACCGCGTCCACCGCATAGCGGGGCGAGCCCATCACGCCGGCAAGGACCTCTTGCTCGCGCAGGGGAATACCCAGCTTGGCGTAGGTAGCGAGGATTTCAGGGTCAACGTCATCCAGACTCGCCGGCCCCTCCTTGGTCTTTGGGGCGGCGTAGTAATAGCTGTCTTGATAGTCGATTTTGGGAAAACTGACCTTGGCCCAGTTGGGCTCGTCCATCGCCAACCAGCGCTCATAGGCCTCAAGACGCCAGGCCAGCATCCAATCCGGCTCTTCTTTCTTGGCCGAGATAAACCGAATGGTGTCGGCAGACAGGCCCTTGGGGGCAAAGTCCTGCTCAACGTCTGTGACGAAGCCATGCTCGTACTTTTCGAGCCCTTCGACCTGATCAACAGTATTCTGAACCGCAGCCATAATTTGTCGCCCTATGCCGCGCTGGCGCGGCGCGCCATGAAAGATGTGGTCATGGATTGCCAGGCCTCCACAAAGGCTGCCCAGTCTGCGGCTGTCGTCGACCAACCACCGCTGACCCGGATCGCGCAGGCCGCGAGATCATCCAGCCCCATGGCCTGCAAGACGTGGCTGGCCTTGACCTTGCCAGACGAGCACGCCGATCCTGCGCTAACCATGATGCCGGCCAGATCAAGCGACATGACTTGGCGCTCGGCAGTAAACCCTGGAAAGGCCACACAGAGGGTTGTGTCGAGGCGCTGAGCCTCTTG
>CAITHQ010000287.1 GCA_903892305.1 uncultured Alphaproteobacteria bacterium | reverse complement strand
TGATGTTTGCGACCTCATGTCGCACACTGGTGTCCCTACCGGAAACCAAGTACTGGCCCAGGCTCATTCGTTACATTGAGCGAGGCGATCTGCCGATCGACAACAACCCCTGTGAGGGCTCGATCCGTCCCTTTGTCCGTAAGTGCGTCAGGAAGTCGGTCCTGTTGAGCCATAGGCATCCATGATCAAATCCTCAGCCTTACAGTTCCAAGGCATGAGATGTTCAAAATCCCCGCTTTTGCTAGCTTCCGGTAGGCCACGCATCACCTTCAAAAGCCAGGTGTATGGTTCAAGCCCATTGGCTTTGGCCGTTTCCACCATGGAGTAAAGGCGCGCACTGGCCTCGGCACCGGCCGGGGTGTCAGAAAAGAGCCATGCACGGCGTCCGATCGCAAACGGTCGAATGGCCCTCTCGGTCTCGTTGTTGTCGATGGGCAGATGGCCTGCTTCAATGTAGCGGATCAGTCGCGGCCAAAGTTTGTCCATATAGGCCATGGCCTTGCCCAAAGCACTTTTCGGTGCCGTCACCGGGATGTTCGCATCGAGCCACTTTCGGATGGTCTCCAGAATGGGCTTGCTGATGTTCTGCCGCAACTGGAAGCGCTCTTCGCTCGTCAACAGTTGAGATTCCTTTTCGACCTTATAGAGCTTGGCGATCATCTTCACCATCTCATTCGCACGCCCCTCCTTTTCTTTGGGCTGCAGCTTGATCGCATCGACGAAGCCACGGCGCGCATGGACCCAGCACGCAAGCAATGTGACGTCGGGCCGATGGCCGACTTCGTCATAGGCGCCATAGCCATCGCACATCAGGAAGCCCTGCCAGTCCTTCAGCAGATCGATGGGAACCGCCTTGCCGCGACTTGGGGCATAGTGATAGAGAATCACGGGGCGCTCTGGTGGACCGCCTTTTCTAACCCACATGTAGCTTTTGGTGCTGGGACTTCGGTCCTTTTCCTTCAATACCTGAACGGGTGTCTCATCGATTTGAAGCACAGGGTGCTGGATCAGCACCTGGTTCATAGCGTCCTCGAGAGGCTTGAGCTTCTCGGCCGTCTGGATCATCCAGCGCGCCAGGGTAACGCGGGGCACGACGGCTCCGGCTCGACCCAGGATGTACTCCATTCGGGCCAACGGGAGTCCATCCACGTATTTGGCCGTGATCAGCATGGCCAGAAGGTCGTTACTGGCGTTGCTTTTGGGCAAGACCTGCGGTGGGCGATCTGCGATGACCGGCGCATGTTCGCGTGTTGGGCAGCCGTAACGCTTGCGGTGATATTGCAGCGCCTGGATCTTCATTGGGATGATCGTGAGTTGTTCGCTGATATCTTCCCCGATCTCAACCATCGTCTTCCCGCAGCATGAGCAGACCCGCTGGCTCTCTGGTACGTCGATGACGATCTCAACGCGGGTGATGTGAGGAGGAATCGGATTGCGTTTACCACGTGCGCGAGGCGTAGATCGGCTGGCCTTTTGACTACCTTCAGAGGCCTGCGCATCCGCTGTCGAAATCAGCGCCTGATCGTGTTCGTCCGTAGAGCCTTCGGCCGTCTGCTCGACTTCGTCAAACTGAAGGCTGAGCTGCCCAGGGTGGGCTTCGCTGCTTCGTCCGAAAAGGCGTTGGCGAGAGAGGCGGATTTGTTCGTAGATCGACTGGATATGCTCTTGGAAGGCCGCATGGGCTTCCCGCATTTCCTTCTGGTGCGCCGCCTCTGCGGCCAGAGCCTCAAGCTGATGAGCTTCTTGCTTTGCCAAAATCTCACGTTGATATGCTTCTTGCGCAGCCAAGGCTTCACTCTGAAACGCTTCCTGTAGCGCAAGAGCCTCACGTTGATGAACCTCCTTGATCGCCAGCGCCTCACGTTGATGGGCCTCTTGTGCAGCCAGCGCCTCGCGTTCATGGCGAACTTCGGCATCAGAAACTGCCGATTGAATGAGGCGATCAATTTCTGCTTGAGCTGCTGCAGCATCCGCCGCTGAAAGGCCCTTCAGCAGCGCGTCAATCGCGCCACTTGAAGGGTCATTCTGAGGGGGTGGAGTGCTGGAATGCATGGACTATATTATAGTCTTCACCTCACGTATTAGCCATGTATTTCAGAGACTTATGAGGCCTTGAAGCCCATATATCGACGCCTTCGAGAAGCCATCTGAGATCGTCGGAACTGATCTCGCAGGAAGCGTTAACGGCCCCCTTCATCCAGGCGAACTTCTCTCGCTCAAGCCGTTTGTACCAAAGACAAAAGCCATTTCGGGACCAGTACAGAATCTTCATCTTATCCCGGCCTCGATTGATGAAGAGAAACAGCGAACCCGAAAAAATATTCATCTGGAGCTCCATCTCCACGATCGCCGAAAGGCCATCAATGGACTTCCTGAAGTCCACGTGGTCCCGGTACAGGAAAATTTGACCGACCTGATACCCGGCATGCATCAGTAGCTCCGCCGATCCAAAGCCACGACCAACCCCGCCAACCAATGAGCATCAGGCTGGGCCGGTAGCTCCAGTTCAACACCGCCCACCCTTAAAATCCAGGATGTCGGCTCGGAAACCAATGTCTCAGTCACCTTGACGGCAATAAAACCTGACGGCAGGTTCACTCTAGGATCAGCGCAATAGGATCGCTGCGCTTGCTCCAGCTTTTGACGCCACTGATAAAGCGACTGAATCGCCAGCCCTTCACGAGCAGCATAAGCCCTTGCCGAAATACCCTCGGCATCAATGGCCTTCAGATGGTTGGCCCAAAATACAGATCGCTCGGTCATTCAAAGTCTCCTCTATTGATGGAGACTACAGTCTGAGAATTTCAGATAGCGAATGTAAGAACCGACTTCATGAGGCGCTTACAATCAACACATCAGATTCATCCCAGTTCTGATTGCAAGACGAGGCGATCTGCAACAGCACGCACCTCTTTTTTGAGACCGTGCCCAGGAAATTTGACGCTCGTTACAGTTACCATCCCAGCCTCT
>CAITHQ010000286.1 GCA_903892305.1 uncultured Alphaproteobacteria bacterium | reverse complement strand
CTACCCAGGCTCTCGACTTCCAGCTGGGAACGCCGCGCGCCAAGACGTTTGAGGCTATCGAGAACCAGGTTCATGCTGCCCAGGGTTTGGTATCCATCAATCACCCCAATCTACCTTCTGGGGAGGCTTGTATGGGCTGCGGTTGGACGGCCAAAACGGACTGGTCGAAGGTTGATGCGATTGAAGTCGTAAACGGTGGGTCCCTGGCGACCCTTGGGGCGGAAGGACCTTTGTCGGGTATTCCCTTCTGGGAGGGACTTCTCGACCAAGGTTATCGGATCACCGCAGTGGGCGGCTCTGACAACCACGATCCCGACCTGGCCGCCGATAAGCCGGGCACCCTTGGTCGTCCGACCACGTATGTACATGCCACCGTCTTGTCTCAGCCTGAGATTCTAAAGGGTATTCGCCAGGGGCAGGTCTTCGTAGACGTCCTTGGTCTGCCTAGCCCAAGGCTGGAGGTTCAGGCCCGATTGGGCGCTCAAACCGTCGAGATGGGCGGAAGCGTGTTTGGGCGTCCGGGCGAGAAGATCACGGTCAAGGCCGTTGCCACGGGTCTACCCGAAGGCGCGGTCGTGTCAGTACGGGGAAGCGCGATCGCTGGTCTTGGTCAAAAAACCTGGCCAGCCAGCTCTGAAGGGGTTGAGGTCACCCTATCTATTTCAGAAAGGCCAAGCTGGGTTCGAGTCGATATCCGCAACGCTCAAGGCGCTCTAATTCTCTTGGGAAATCCAATATACCTCAGGTCAACACCTTAAGTGCAGAGTAACCCTACCGTCTGCAAATTCATCCATAAGAAGGGTCTTATTAATATCACTGTCTGATAGTGCGCCATCAGCGTCGAGAACTCGGCGCACCAAAGATTATTCTCACGGGCAATGAGAACCTGGGACGCATAGCGCAAAGATGGTTAGATCCCCAGATTTGAAGGCGAAGTTCAATTTCGAGCATGCTTCAGTCATGCTGCTGGACGAAAACCCTTTGAGCCTGAACATCCTGCTTCAGGTTCTGGCCGGTTTCGGCGCCAAACATTTTACCCGGTGCACTGACATCGCCAAGGCAGAAGACGAGATAGCTAAGACCCACTTTGACCTGATCATTGTAGATGCAACCGGTCCCTCTACGACGGGCACTAAGTTTGTGAGCTGGCTTCGCCGCAGTGGCATTGAACCAAATTGCTATGCCCCGGTCCTGCTGACGTCTGGCCATACTGCCCAGAATTCTGTGTTAGAGGCCCGCGACTGCGGTGCCCACTTTATCATCGCAAAGCCCCTCACGCCCCTCATTGTCCTAGAGCGGATCATCTGGATCGCGAAGGAGGGCCGCAAATTCCTCGAGAGCGACGCCTATGTCGGTCCCGATCGCCGGTTCAAAAATGTTGGGGTTCCGACGGGAATGGAAGGGCGTCGCCGTGATGATCTTTCGATAGAAGCAGAAGAGTCGGAAACGCCAATTATGGAGCAGGACGTGATCGAGACTAGTGTTCAGGCGCAAAAGGTTGCCCAATGACCGGCGTTGTCAGATTTCATGTTCCTGAAAATCGTCTCGGAAAACTCATTCGCTCCGCTGGCGGCAAGGCGGTTGAGCAAGCGGTCAAGGACGCCAGTGTCGGCATAGAGAGCCTGCGGGGCGACTTCCTGTCAGAGCTCTCAGAAATCCTCGAAAAGGCGGAGGTTTTGTCTGTAGCAGTCAAAGGTGCCGATGACCAAGTTGGCACAGATGCGCTCTATGGTCTGATCAGCAATGCGATTGGTGTGCCTTCCGCCTGCGGTATGACGTCTCTGGACGAAATGCTTATTAGTCTTTCCGACATGATTGATCACTTCAAGACGCATGCCATCTGGGACAAACAGGCGATTACGCTCCATCTGAGCGCCTTTCGTTTGCTTTTGAATTCGGAATCTGCACGTGACAGTGAAGGGGCCAAGGCGATCCTTGTTGGCCTGCACAAGGTGAGCGCGAGGTTCCGGCGTAAGCCGCCCGCCGTCAATACGGCATCCGCTTAAAGCCCTGCCTCATTGAGGCTGAACAGCCTGGGGGATTAAATGGGCTCTCACCGGGTCGGTGAGAGCCAGAGCTCCGTCTGTTTAGCGGCTCCAAATACTTTCCTGCTTGGGCGCGGTTTTTGTGATTTGCCGCGGCTATAGCTACTAGCGTGTCCCAACTGTTTCAGAATTGCCGCAAGCTGCGAAATTCTCTGGGCCCTGGGAGGTGTCACTATGCCTCAACAATAACCCAGGAGGATTGTTATGATCCCGCGTTTTTCAACATCCCTACGCCTCGCGCTCGTCGCCACCGCTCTGACCCTCTGTGCCGCGCCAGCCCTGGCCCAGATGCCTCCGCCACCCCCGGGTGCCATGGCGATGATGGGCCGACATATGGGACCGCCTTCGCCAGACATGGAGAAGGCCATGGCCGAGCACAGGGCGCAAATGGCCAAGGACATGCACACCATTCTTCGCCTGCGCGCTGACCAGGAGCCGGCTTGGCAGGTCTTTGAGACTGCTCTTGCGCCGCCGCCCCCGCCCTCGGAAAGGCCTGATAGGCCCTCTGTCGCTGCCAGCGCCCTGCAGCATCTCGACATGATGGACAAGCACAGGGCAGAAAAGTCTACCCAACACGCGAAAAAGGAAGCTGCCGTCCGTGGCTTCTACGCGGCTCTTAGCCCTGACCAGCAACAGGTGTTCGACGCCCTGGTCCGTCTCCGCGGGATGCCCGGTCACCACGGGCGCGAGGGTGAAGGTGATCCGCGCAAGATGATGGGACCGTCGCCACACCCCTAGGCCATCAACGCCTCGGACTGGGCAAGTCAGGCGATCTGCAAAGGAGGTCGCCTGACCTTGCTTCCGGTCCGAGAGCCTTTTCCAATTTCGTGGAATCGTCTCGAGCAAAAAAATGCTCTAATTCATAAACATAGAGTGTGCGGCCATCCGATAGTTGGTTCCCACCTATCGACGCATGCACCCAACCAGATTGATATGGACCAACCTCAACCGCACATCTTGATTGTCGATGACGACGGTGATCTGCGCGCGGGGATTGCCGACTATCTGAGTCATCATGGTTACACAGTCGACCTTGCGGCGGACGCCCTTGGCATGGAGGCGGTGCTGGGAAAAGCCCATGTCGACCTCATCGTCCTTGACGTGATGTTGCCGGGCGAAGACGGGTTGAGCATTTGCAGGCGGCTGTCAGAAACCGGTGGCCCGGCAGTGATCATCCTGTCGGCCATGGGCGAAGAGATCGACCGGATCTTAGGTCTTGAGCTGGGGGCCGACGATTACCTGCCCAAGCCCTGTAGTCCCCGAGAATTGCTGGCCAGGGTGCGTGCGGTCCTCCGCCGTCGGGAGGACTCCCGCAGCGCGGGCACGCCGAAGGGGCGAACTACCTATTTTAATGGCTTTGCCCTCGACAGTCTTCGTCGCAGCTTAAAGACTCCAGCAGGGGTGAATGTCATTTTGACCGGCGGTGAATACGCCCTGCTCTGCGTGTTTCTAGCCAATCCTCAGCGCATACTGTCACGGGATGAGCTGATCGAAAGCGCCAGGGGCGCAGATGCTGATGTCTTCGACCGCTCTGTCGATGTTCAGATCAGCCGCTTGCGGCGCAAACTCAACGACGGAGCTAATCAGGACATCATCCGCACCTATCGCGGGGCAGGCTATCTGTTCGATGCCAAGGTAACCCGACCATGAGTGCGCAGTCCAAGACCAGCGGCCAAGGGGCACCGATCGCTCTGCAGCTTATGGGTCTGCTCATCGTCACCCTGATCATCGCCCAGGTGCTGACCTTTGTGATGCTGGTCCTAACCCCGCCGCCGCCAAGAGCGATTTATCGCCTCGCAGACGTCGCTCAAGCCCTTGGTGGCGGAACCCTCACACCCCGTGCCGGAAACGTCCTCTTGCGATCTGTCGTGGATGACCCGCCAGTTTCTGATCACCCTCCACCGCCCTGGATGGAAGATGACATGGTCCCTCATCTGGCTGAGCTCTTGCACGTCGACCCCGAAAATGTCGTGCTGATCATAAAGCCGCCCTCTGATCGCTGGCGGCCAGCGGGTCTACGCCTTGGACCGGGCCCGCCGCCCGCGCATCTTCGCCGCGTGGCGCGCCGCACCATGATGAGTGTCGGCGGTGGCATTCTCATGAATAATTTCGTCGCGGCCTTACAGAGACCTGATGGACGCTGGACGATTGTTCAGCCGGGCCCGGACCCATTTCCCAACGCTTGGCATAAGCGTCTCCTAATGTGGCTAGCGGGATGTGCACTTTTGACGGTCCCTCTTGGCTATTTCTTTGCCCGGCGCATCACGGCACCGATCCGTGCCTTCGCCCAGGCCGCTGAAGCTCTGGGGCGGGATCCAACAGGCGCTATTTTGCCCCTGACAGGACCAGCCGAGATCGGGGTTGCGGCCCGCGCATTCAACGATATGCAGACGCGCCTTAAGCGGTTTATCGAGGATCGTACCGGCATGGTGGGGGCTATCAGCCATGATATGCGCACGCCGCTCGCGCGGATTCGTTTCAAGCTGGAGTCCGCACCAACGACTGTGAAGACCGCAGTGCTCGCCGACGTCGAGCAGATGGAGCAGATGATCACCTCCGTTCTCGCGTTTATCCGCGATGCCAGCGCCGGCAGGACCCGTGAGCAGGTAGATTTGCGCTCTGTCCTTGAGTGCATTGTGGACGACGCGGTCCAGATGGGCCGCAAGGTCAGTCTCGAAGATGGCCTAGGTGTCACTGTCTTGGCTGACAGCTTGGGTCTGGCCCGACTGTTTGGGAACCTCGTGGATAACGCTGTGAAATATGGCGGTGAAGCCCAACTCACCCTGTCAATTCAAGACGGAGAGGCCTGGGTTGAGATCACTGATCGGGGTCCGGGGCTTGGCCCCTCTGAGATTGAGCGGGTGTTTACGCCCTTCTATCGTGCCGAAAGTGCCCGGACTCTGGATGGGGCTGGGGTAGGTCTGGGGCTTGCGGTAGCAAGGTCAATTGCTCGCGCCCATGGCGGAGACGTGGTCCTGACCGCCAGCCCTCTCGGGCTGACGGCCAAGGTTCGATTGCCCCTCTAACTCCCAGCCGACGCTGCCGATACGCTGGCTGTGGGTGTTGCCGTTGTCGTGGCGGCGGAGGTGGGAGTGGTCGACGCAACCGTCGCATCTTGCGGCGGCGGTGGGGGGCCATGACGGTGCCCGTGATGAGACTTAAGCAGGGTCTCCAGGGCGCTGGCCAATTCATTGGTGTCCAGCTTACCGTCTCCATTGCTATCGAGCTTTCCAAAGGCTTGAGCCAAGGGATCACTCGCACCCGCGTCTGAGGTTGATGAGGTCTTGGTCAAACCCGCCTTTTCCAGTGTCGATTTGATCTCATCAAGGCTGAGGTTGCCGTCGCCATTGGTATCCACCTGTCCGATCAGCTTTGTAGCAAAGTCCGAGGCGCTGGGTTGTTGTTGGACGCTGAGCAGGCTGGCTAGGGTGTTTGCGGCAAACTGGCTTGAGGCCTGTCCGCTCGGCTTAGGCGGTGGCGGCGGTGCCGGGCCGTCGCCATCGGAATCCTGGTCTGCGCCCGGCAAGACCTGCCCGGCGCTTTTAGCTCCATTTGTCGCTTGATTGATAAGGCCCATCAGGGCTCGTTGGACCCCTGACGCTCCATAACTATTTGATATTCCAGAGAGTTGCACGGTTTTCTCCTGTCGTGTGCGGGAGAGTCCCACCGGCCCAAGAGTCCAAGAGGACGAAGCGCCGTAGGTTCGCCATGCAAGGACGGGGCTAGGACTAATATTTCCGGTCTGCCAACCCAACTGAAACACTGTCGCCATAATTGCGCCTTGATTGCTCAAAACTTTCAGATGCTGACATTTTTGCGTCATCTTTGTGCGAAAATCCCTTCACGCTGTGTCGGCGAATTCTGCCGGGAGGAGAGAAAGGGCAATTCAGTTTAGAACCATAGCCTCTTGCCTCGCGTCGCGACCCCCGACATGGTCGCGACCCTCAAGTGGAGACCCCGTCATGAAGACCCGCGCCGCCGTCGCTTTCGAAGCCAAAAAGCCCCTTGAAATTGTCGAGGTCGACCTCGAAGGTCCCCGCGCTGGTGAGGTGCTTGTGGAGATTAAGGCCACCGGCATCTGCCATACCGACGCCTATACCCTCGATGGTTTGGACTCAGAGGGAATCTTCCCGTCCATCCTGGGTCATGAGGGTGCTGGCATTGTGCTCGAGGTTGGGCCTGGGGTGACTTCGGTCAAGCCCGGCGACCATGTCATTCCGCTCTACACGCCAGAATGCCGGCAATGCAAAAGCTGCCTGTCGCGCAAGACCAACCTATGCACTTCGATCCGCGCCACCCAGGGCAAGGGGCTCATGCCAGATGGCACCAGCCGCTTCTCTTATAAAGGGCAACAGATCGCCCACTATATGGGCTGCTCGACCTTCGCCAATCATACGGTCCTGCCTGAAATCGCCCTAGCCAAGATCCGCTCTGACGCCCCCTTCGACAAGGCCTGCTATATCGGCTGCGGTGTCACGACGGGGGTCGGTGCCGTGGTCAATACGGCGGGGGTTGAGCCGGGTGCCAATGTGATCGTCTTCGGTCTTGGCGGGATTGGTCTCAACGTCATCCAGGGCGCGCGTCTAGTCGGGGCTGGCATGATCATCGGCGTCGACATCAACCCTGACCGCGAGGCCTGGGGCCGCAGGTTCGGCATGACCCACTTCGTCAATCCCAAGGATATTTCAGGTGATCTCGTTGCCCACCTAGTGGCCCTTACGGACGGTGGCGCGGACTACACCTTTGACTGTACCGGCAATACCACGGTCATGCGCCAGGCGCTTGAGGCCTGCCATCGCGGCTGGGGTGAGAGCATCATTATCGGCGTGGCCGAAGCCGGTAAAGAAATCGCTACCCGCCCCTTCCAACTGGTCACTGGGCGGGTGTGGAAGGGCACGGCCTTCGGAGGCGCTCGGGGCCGGACCGATGTACCGAAAATTGTCGACTGGTATATGGACGGCAAGATCGAGATCGACCCGATGATCACCCACACCATGCCCCTGGAAGACATCAATCGCGCCTTCGATCTGATGCATGCGGGAGAAAGCATCCGCAGCGTGGTGATTTTCTAGGGATTGGGGGTCTTGGGTGCGCCGCCCATGCTTATTGGGCTATGGCGGGCCTCGTGCCAGTCCTTCCGCGTCCGGCAATAGATAAAGCAATCGGCCGGATCGCCCGTCCCGAATCCGGCGCTGCGCAACAAGCCTTCTCGGACGAAGCCGCAGCGTTCAGCAAGCTTCCACGATGGGACATTCCACGCCTCAATAATCAGCTGGAGCCGGTAGAAATCTGGAAGCGAGTCAAACAGGTAATCTGAGAACAGTCTGACAGCTTCCGATGCCATGCCTTTGCCTCGGTCTGCAGCATCGTGAATGATGTAGCCCAGTTCAAGGCCATGGATGCAGGGAGCCGACCTATAGAACTGTAGGGTGCCCAAAAGGCGGCCAGACTGTGCGTCAACAATCGCGACCGCCCCGGATGTCTCTGCCCACAGCCCAGTGTTTTCGAATGAACGGGTCAGGGCATCGAGATCTGACAATGGGTCAGTGATTGAGGCCGTGAAGGGAAATCCAGCAATCTGTGGAAGATCTGCAGATTTGATCAGACGGATTGCAACTTGATCGCCTGATGCAATTGAACCCGCGCGAAGGCGGCTATGGTCTGGCATCTGCGGTTCTCAGGTGAATTGAGGGGGTGCGTCTTCGCCCGACAACAGCCGCCGTATGACCAAACTAGCCAATCGCGCTGCGGTCGATAATACCATCCCGCCCCCGGGTTGGGCCAATGCGCTCGGCTTCCGAACGCGCCGATCCTTGCGGGCAATAGGCGATGAAAGCTTCAATCAGTTGATCATGGACCAAGGGCTTGGTCAGGGTGCCGTCAAATTCATAGGTCAAAAGTCGCTCGGCATAGGTCTGCTGGCCTGCCAAGAAGACCAGGATCGGCGACCGACAGTTGGGACTATCGCTGGCGCGGATGCGGCTAACCACGGTGGCCCCATCCATACCCGGCATTTTCATATCCAGCAGGATAAGGTCAAAAGCGACCGTGGCGGTGGCGTCCAGGGCTTCCCGCCCGTCTGCGGTCTCGGTCACCGAGGCCCCCATGGGCTCGAGGATCTGTCGCACGACGTCACGGTTTACGGGCTGGCTGTCTGCCACAAGCACCTTGTAGGTGGGTGTCTGAACGGAATTGTTCCTAGGTTCGACCATCATGCCCTCCAATCCCATAGCCTAGTCTGGATTTTTGATTCGAAATATCCGCCTAGATTGGTCTCCAGAGCTAAAACGCAGCTAGTGATTTATAGTTTCATATGGATCGATAAAGGATTACCGCGTCCCGGTTTCGGGGCGAAGCGTAGTCAATTCCCGTTTAAGGCACGGCCAATTGTGGATCATGGATGGCCATGAACCTGTAGGGGCAGCCTTGGTTCTCAGCCTCCCGACGTGATGCCTGTAGGGCTTCAGGCCCTTCCAGCACCAGAAGCCCGCGGCCCAGCAGGGTCGGCGAGTGCAAAAGCTGTTTGTTAGTCCGAAGCCGGTCAAGCTCCCGCCGCGCTTCTGTTTCCTTCCCCGCTAAGGCGAGCGCGCAGACGAGGGCGGCCCTTGCATTCGCATCGCCCCCGGACAGGGCCAAGGCCCTTCGCGCTGCTGCAATTGAGGCTGTGTGCGACATCAGGGATGACTGAACATAGCTCAGGACAAGCGGGAAATAATCCTGGTTGGGGAGAAACCCCATGGCGTCTTCAAGCAGTTTTCCTGCCCGCTTAAAGTCTCCGGAGCAGAAGAGACACCATCCCAGGGCGACAATGGCCCCCGGCGCAGCCGGGTTTAGGGTCAAAGCACGCTCACAATCAGCGATCGCGCCGGCCAGATCACCCAGACCGGTCTTCGCAATCCCAACATTGGTCATCACCAGCCAGTCATTGGGTGCCAGTTCCGCTGCGCGCTCGATATTTGCACGGCCAGCGACATCGCCTTCAATAAGGATGCGAAGTCGTCCGTCCAGGGACAAGGCATGCGCATTATCTTGATCAGGCTGAAGAAGGGGTGCCAGGGCATCCCGCGCCAATTCGCTCGCCAGTCGCGGCGGCATATATCCCCGTGATGCGGCCAGTCCATAGACCTCTGCGAGGTGCAGTTGCGCGGGCACATAGCCTGGATCTAGTCGTAGGGCTTCCTGAAGCACTCGGATTGCTGTCTGAATATTTGCATTCAGTCTCAGGCCCAGGGTCTCCCTCGCCTGATCTACCAGGTTTGCTACAAGAACACCTGCAGTGCCCTGCTGTTTCTCGCCCGCAATGGAAAGGCTATAGCCGCGTCGGCTATGGGTGCGGATTTTTACCCCGCTGGCCAGCTTGCGGCGCAAGGTGCAGACGCAGCGATTGAGGCTTGATATGCCGACGTCTTTGTCTAGCCAGACATCGTCCAGTAGGGTGCCGTAGGATACGAAGCCGCCAGAAACGGCAGCGAGCGAAGCAAGGACTGCCGACTCCTTGGGCGTCAGCTCATATGTCGGGCCAATCAGGTCCATGCCTGGGACACCCTTTTTCCTCCCAGTATCACCATGTTTTCGATAGCGTAAGGAATCCGTAAAGCAACCGATTTCCACCACTGCTAACCCTTGCTGTCGAGTTGTCCTCTTCCTCGGGATCCAAGCAAATGTTGAAGTCTGGTCTGGCGAAATTGTCCTTAGTGGCGCTTCTCAGTGCCTTTGCATCGACCGGGCCGGTATTGCCTGTGGCAAAGGCAATGGCTGCGAAACCCATCGCAGAAACCCTCTATGTGAATGGCGATATCCTCACCATGGCGGGTAAGGAACCGGCCTATGCGGAAGCCCTCGCCGTGAGGGGCGGAAAGATCACCTATGTTGGCCGCCGGGCCAAGGCTCCCCGCGCGAAGCGGACGGTCAATCTCGGTGGAAAGACACTCCTGCCAGGCTTCATCGACTCTCACGGTCACATGGTGGCCTTCGGGAAGAATATGATCGATGCCGATCTTGTCGGCACACCCGATATTCCCGATCTCCTGTTGCGCATGAAGGTCCAGGCGAAAACCCTGCCCGAGGGGGCCTGGATTGTCGGATTTGGATATTCGGCCAAGAAGATGAAGGAAAACCGTACCCCGACCGTCGAGGAACTGGACACGGTTTCTGCAACCACACCCGTCATGATTGTTGACAGTTCAGGTCATCTGGGTTCCGGAAACTCTGTGCTGTTCGCCCTTACGGGGGTGGGTGCGGCAACCGCCGATCCGGTCGGTGGCACCTTTGCGCGCAAGAGTGACGGCAAGGCCCTGCTGGGTCCGATGGAAGAAACCGCGCTCAATATGGTCCGCGAAAAGCGCCCGGCCTTCGAGGGGCAGATGGCGGACAATGTCATCCTCGGTGGCGCAAAGGTCTGGGCCAGCATGGGACAGACCTCGGCTCAGGACTGCGGGATTGGCCTCGGCAGCGACGACATGGCCATCCTGCGCAATGCGATTAACAAGAACCTCTTGCCTATAGATCTTTATGTCTGCGCTAAGGATTCCATCATCGATCCCATGTTGGCCCAGGCCAATGAGGTGCGGGTCGATGCGGCGTCGGGTAAGGTGAAGCTGGCGACCCGCGTTGACGGTGACACCCGATATATCAACCGTGTCCGCATGGGCGGTATCAAGTTCTGGCTGGACGGCAGCGTTGATACCGCTTGGTTTTCCCAGCCCTTCACCAACAATCCCCCCGGCAAGACGGGTGTGTATCTCGGCTACGAGCAGATCCCCGACGAGGTTCTGAATGCGGCATTTGATCGCTTCTGGACCACGGACATTCAGATGAACATGCATATGAACGGCGACGCTGCGGCCGATCAGGCCCTGCGCGCCATCGAAAAGGCGGTGAAGAAATATGGCATGCGCGACCATCGACCGGTCTTCATCCATGCCACCTATCTGCGTCCCGACCAGATCGAGAAAATGCGCAAATACGGTGCCGTACCAAGCTTCCTGACAGCATCCCTACCCCCGGCAGGAGATGCCGTCCTATATCTATGGGGGCCTGAGCGTGCGGCTACCAGCATTGCTGCCGCGACCTTTGTGAAGGAAGGTCTGCCCTTCACCTTTAGTCACGATGCACCGGTGTCGCCGTCTCCCTCCATCCTGGCCATTGTGGATGCCGGTGTGAACCGGATTGCCTCGGGGAGTGGTCGCGTCATTGGCCCAGATCAGCGGGTGACCCCCTACCAGGGTCTGCGCGCCGTCACCGCCTATAGCGCCTATCAGGTCCACGAAGAGAAGACCAAAGGCACCCTCGAAGTCGGTAAGCTGGCTGATCTGGTGATCCTGGATGCTAACCCGCTCAAGGTTGCGCCAACCTCGATCAAATCCATCAAGGTGCTTGAGACCATCAAGGAGGGGACGACGATCTTCCGCCTCCCAGCTACCCCGGTCCCCTAGCCTCCGAAACATTGCACCCACATCAACCGGCAAGGTGAACAGCAGACATGGCAAATTCCAACACCAAGGACATGCCCGTAAACCCGCCAGCTGTCTGGCCTGTCGCTGGCCGGACGATCAACCAGGGTGTTTCGAGTCTTGCGGTTCTGGGTGTTGGCCTGGGTTTCCTTGTCTTCGCTGGGTCGGCCCAGGCCGCAGAGGATCCTGCGAGGGTCATTGCAGACCTGCAGCGCCAGATTATTGCCCAACAGCAACAGCTTGATGCTCAGGGCCGACAGCTGGCCAAACAGGCCGACTTGCTCAACAGCCTTGCCAGCCGTCTGGGTCCAGGTGCCACACCTGCAAGCCCAGCCATCGCCACCAATGCCCCGCCACAAGACATTGCGGTTATACCGTCTACTGACATCAAGGCCGTCGCCAAGGCAGATGCCGCCCCTCCTGAGCTGACGGCGGACCGCTATGCTGCTGGTCAAGGCGTGGTGGTGGTCGATACGCCTGGGTTCAAGGCGACCCTCGGCGGTGCCCTGCGCACAAATGCCCTATTTAGCAGCGCCCGTGGCATCGGCGGAAGCGCGGCACCCTTCTTCCTGGCTCCGCCTGATGCGACGGGTGCCGAGAAGGTCTTCGACATCACGGCCCAGTACAGCCAGATCAATTTGTCCCTGGAGGGCCCCACTCTCGGGGGGTTCAGCACAGGCGCTCTGGTGCTGTTCCAGTTTTATAATGGCGCTGTGTTTTCCAATCAGTACGGCTTCACCCCTGGCCTGGCTTTCATTTACGCGGCCAATGAACGGTGGAATGTCTCGGTCGGCCGGCGGGGCGAATTGTTCAGTGACCGTGCGCCGGACATGGTGGATGCGATGACCATTCTCGGGGCCTCTGGTAACCCGGGCAACAGTGTGCGCAGTCAGGTGCGGGTGGAGCACACCGCGCCCATGGCTGACGGGGGAAAGTTCACGGCAGCTCTGGCGATCAGTGATCCGATCTCGACCAATATCAGTGCCGATTTTGCCGATCGGACAGAAGACAATGGAGTTCCTAACGTCGAGGCAAAGCTGGCCTTTGCGACAGCGCGCCCAGGTCCGGAGGTGCTCCTGCGGCGTCCAGCTTTTGAAATCGGTATCTCCGGTGTCTATGGGGAATTCCGGAAATTCTATAATGTGCAGCCACCCTTCTCCGTGAAGACATACCAGATTGAAGGTCTCGCCCTAGATGGCGGCTTGAGGCTGGGCGATCGGTTCGGCGTGCAGGGTGAAGTCTATCAGGGCCGCGGGCTGGGCAATTATCTCGGGCTAGCAAATCAGACTGTGAACGCACAGACCCTCAAGATTGTCAGGGGTGCCGGTGGCTGGGGCGAGGCCAGCTGGGTCTGGCGGCAGGGCCTTCAGAGCAATTTCGGTTATGGCCTCGACCGCCCTGATTCTGAGACGATCTCCGTGGGCAGCATAGGAAGAAACGAGACGGCCTATGGCAATATCATCTGGACGGTGACGCCCTGGTGGCGGCTGTCGGCCGAAGGGACTTGGCGAAAGACAGGTTATCTGCTCCCAACAAAGTCCCTGCTGTCAAACGATGGGGTCGGCCTCAATCTGGCGGCCGAGCTGCGCTTCTAGACGGCTGTAAAGACGGGTCTCTCGAGTCTGAATATCTCCTCAGGCAGCGAAGGCCTGGCGGGCGCTGGTTTCTGGCTGGTAGGCGTCTTCGTCCCACAGGGCGTCCCACTCGGCCCACTGTGCCGAGGCGTCGCGCAGTCGGGCGTCGTCACGGACCTGGATCACCTGACCTTCGGTCTCATCCCAATCGACCGTCAGGTCGGAGAGGCGATAGTCGTCCAACCCCAGCTTGCCCTGGGCTTGCAGGGTTTCGACCATGTCCAAACTTATCCTCAGCCGCAGCCGCCCGCCGGGCAGGCGGGTCGCATGATCGGCGTGGGTGATCAGGCGGGAAATCATCTCCGGGCTTGCTGCCTGAAGTGGCCGACGCACGTCGAACAGGAACAGGGGCTCCGGATGAGCTTTGCGGATCGCATGAACATTCGACATGGGTTGGTCCTTTCGTTTCGGCAAGATCACTCTGGGCTAGAATTGCGACAAAAACGGACGTAAGTTTTTGCTATGTTCTCTTTTTCGTTTTGAGGCCGGTCCATGCGCCATGAGAAAGCCACCCGCCTGCTAGAGCTCGCCCGTCGGCTCGCCGGTTCCGCCGAGGGGCTGACCCTGGACGAAATGGCCGCGGCCATGGGGGTGGGGCGACGTACGGCCGAGCGCATGCGCGATGCCGTCCGCGATGCCTTTCCGCAGATGGAGGAGGTTGAGGATCCGCCGACCCGTCGCTGGCGTATTCCCGCCGGCTTGGACGGCGTCTTCCAGGCCCCGACCGCCGACGAGTTCGCTGCCCTGCGCGCAGCAGCCGAATACTTCCGCAGCATCGGTGCCCAGGCCCGGGCCAAGGCGCTTGGCAATCTGGAGCAGAAGGTGCTGTCAGCCATGCGGGCCGGGGTGCGGCGTAAGCTAGCCCCCGATCTTGAGGCCCTACTAGAATCTCAGACCCTGGCCATTCACGCGGGCCCGCGACCCTTCGAGGACGAGACCGTGCTTAGCGCCGTGCGCGAGGCGATCATGTCTTTGCACCGCCTGCGCTTCAAATATGACGGGGGCTCGACCCCTGGCCGGGAGCGGGTGGTGACGCCCTTTGGTCTGATGTTTGGTCGGGCCAACTATCTGGTGGGCTCTGAGGGGGAGTCGGTTGAACCCCGGACCTGGCGTCTGGACCGGCTGCGCGACATTGAGGTCACTGACATTCCTGGCGGCAGGCCGGCGGGCTTTACCCTTCAAGCCTTTCAGGAGCGCAGCTTCGGCATTTATCAGGACGAGGTAGAGGACATAAGCCTGCGCATCCTGCCCCATGGTGCCGAAGAGGCCATGGGCTGGCGCTTCCACCCGACTCAGGTCCTGACACCCCAGGCTGACGGCTCTGTGCTGGCGGCCTTCCGGGCGGGGGGCATGCGGGAACTTGCCTGGCACCTGTTCACCTGGGGCGACAAGGTAGAGATTCTGGGCCCCGAACGACTGAGGGTCGTTATGCGCCAGGAGTTGCAGATGGCCCTACTGGCCCACAAGGTTTGAGAGGTCCCTAGTTGGCGCCTTCCAGCAATCGCCGGGCAATCACCTGGGCCTGGATCTCGCCGGCGCCTTCAAAGATGTTGAGGATGCGGGCGTCGGCTAATAGGCGGCTGGCTGGCTGTTCCACGGCGAAGCCGGTTCCCCCATGGATCTGCACCCCATTATCGGCGCAGGCCCAGGCAATGCGGGCGGCGGTCAGCTTGGCCATGCCAGCCTCAAGGTCGCAGCGACGGCCTTCATCCTTGGCG
>CAITHQ010000285.1 GCA_903892305.1 uncultured Alphaproteobacteria bacterium | reverse complement strand
GCCCAATTGCATGGCGGTGACATGGTCATGGAAAGCCAGCTTGGGGAGGGTACGACCGTCACCGTACGCATGCCAGTGGTGCTCGGCCAGACGCTAAAATCAGTGGCTACCTCTTAGCCAACTTCCCCCGGCACCCGCCGTGAAGACTGGCAACGGCGCGGCAAAGGCCCGCTGCTAGGCTGGCCGCGCCAAACCTCTGCCGCGGTCAGGTGAGGTTTTGAAGGCTGTTAGGGTGATGGTCATCGCGACGCTCCATCTACCGCGCCGGCTCTAATCTGCCGGTCGGTTCGCAGACTGAAGGAAGGCTCGCCCCGCAGCGAAATCGCCAACCTCCACATAAAGACGATGGATCGAGTCATCGGGGAAGATGAAGTCGATGGCGATGGCCTCGCGGGGGTCGAGCATTGCAATTTGGCTGGCGGCTTCGGCTGGAAAACGGAAGGCCCAACCCGATGTCAGACCTTTGGGCAGCAGATCTGACCCTGCCGAACTTCGGGCTTCGGCCGTAAAGCTGGTCTGGGCGCCATTGGCGGCAAAGCGGCGGTCTAAGGGGATGGTGCGAGGTGGGGCACCTCGTGCGTCAAGGAAGGGGCCAACGGTCAACTGACCATCGCGGATAACCAGTCTTGCGGAATATGGAACCTGGCCGTTTTTGAAGTGCGTAAGCGCCAGGAGGGCGTTCGCGCCTGACCTGCCAGCAAGGCCAAACAGAAGTCGGTCACCATTCTGAGTGACGTCCTGGGTCAATCTCCATCGTAGGGCGACGGTGCTGGATCCACGGTCGGCCTTCCAGCCGACAATATCTCCGGGATAGTCCATTTTCAGCATTCTGGCATAGCCTTCAAAGGCTGTGCGGACCCGCTCGGCAGCCTTTGCAATGTCTGGCGACGCGCAGGATATGGAATAAGCCTTGGTTTGTGCCCTCTGAGAAACCTGTTGGAGTGTGGCTGCGTCGGTTCCAGCGCGTAGGGCGGCACCGCGGGCTTGATACTTGGCAACATTGAGCGCCGACCCGATGGCCGGGTCAAACAGGCCACATCGCGCATCAACTGCGGACATGATGGCGCGTTCGTTATAGAGGTCGAGGCTTGAGGCAGCAGCTCGCCCCGGACCCGCCATAAGGCTAAGGCAAAGGGTCAGTCCCAGCCATTGATCAGCTTGGCGACGCACTGTTCTGTGCGGACTCGTCATGGGCAGGTGTTTTTCTTGTATGCTCGGGTTTCTGGACTTCCACTTTATGTCCAGGGCCTTTCTGTTCCGTTATCGAGACCCGTAAACCAGATGATGTTTTCGTCCGACATTTGGGTGGCCGCCCTTATCCGACGCGCCGAGTTAGGCGGTGCCTTTCCCGTAGTGGTCAGGAAGGGCGATGCCAGAGCCGGGAGCGTCCTGATTAAGGTGCTGAACCGAAGCCAGGGCACGGCGAGACTCTATGCAGAGGCAACCCGAGGTGATGGCGAAAAGGTCTGGATGCGCCCAGCCTTGTCAGAGCTGGAACCCGAGCTAGACGCCTATATCGCTAGGGCTGCGCGTGTCGACCCTGACATCTGGGTCGTCGAAATAGATGACCGGGACGGCCGACATTTCCTGACCGAACCCGTGGAGCGTGACTGATGGTTAAGGCGATCTTTCCCACGTTCACAAAGAGGATGGAAAGTCTGCAGGTCTATGGTGGGAACCTACCTCCACCGGCAATCGTCTGATCCCAACATGTTCTTTCTGATGAATAATACTGTGCTCGAGATTGAACCGTCTGAGCACGTTCCAGAACTGCAAGGTCACCGCTTCCGCGGCCTCAGCTTTGACGACGTCATGCATTTGGGCCGGGAAATGTTTTCCCAAAACCCAAGTCTGCAGATCACACATCCCCAGCGGGCTCAGCGCCTCGCCTACCTAATTTTTATTAAGGCGGCTGGGATCAATGCCATTCAGTTTGTTCCATCCTTCAAGGGCTGTCGGCCCGAAGAGGTCGGATTCCGCTACTGCAACGTGGCCTTTGAGGTCATGGCCAATCTGGTCGCCCGGCAAAAAGGCGAAGGGCTGGACTCGATCTGGGTTGATCGATTTGTCTGGGGTCGGTTGGCCGCCTAGGGCCAAGTCGGAAAAAAGCGCGCTTATCCAAAGCCTAGGATGCTTTTGAGGCGCAAGCCGGTTTGCCTGTCAGCCCGGCTCGGGTTACCTGCGTGTCCATGAGCCAATCCCCACCCGTCGAAGCGTCCCGCCGTCGCACATTCGCGATCATTTCGCACCCGGACGCTGGTAAGACCACCCTGACCGAGAACCTGCTTTTGGCGGGGGGAGCTATCCGTGCCGCCGGTCAGGTGCGGGCCCGGGGCGAGAACCGTCGTACCCGTTCAGACTGGATGAAGATCGAGCGCGAGCGCGGGATCTCCGTCTCGGCCAGCGTCATGACCTTTGACCACGAAGGCCTGATGTTCAACCTTCTGGACACCCCAGGCCACGAGGACTTCTCGGAAGACACCTATAGAACCCTGACCGCTGCTGACGCTGCAGTCATGGTCCTGGACGCCGCCAAAGGGATCGAACCTCAGACCCTCAAGCTGTTCGAAGTTTGCCGCCTGCGCGATATTCCCATCGTCACCTTCATCAACAAGATGGATAGGGAAGCGCAGGATCCCATAGAATTGCTGGATGAAATCTCGTCCAAGCTGGCACTGGATCCAGCACCCCTGTTCTGGCCAGCTGGATCAGGCGGGCGGTTCAAGGGCATGTTGGATCTTCGAACCCAGCAATTCCTGCCCTTTGCCAAGCGCACAGCAGACAATAAGGACGAGGGACATCCCAAGCCTATAGCGTTCAGCGGTAATGCGGTTGCAAGCTATCTGGACCCAGATGAGCGAGCTGAACTTGAAGAAGGGTCCATGCTGGTCCAGGAGGCCTCAAAGCCCTTCGACCCCCAGGCCTTTCTAGAAGGCCATATGACCCCCGTCTTCTTTGGGTCTGCCTTGCGCCATTTCGGCATAGACCAGCTACTTGCCGGGCTGGGCACCTATGCCCCAGCGCCTAAGGCCGTGGCGGCGACACGGTCGGCGGCAGAGACCCATGTGGTTCCGGGGGATCCTGAGGTCACCGGCTTTGTCTTTAAGGTTCAGGCCAATATGGACCCCAACCACCGGGACAGGATCGCCTTCCTGCGCCTGTGCTCGGGACGGTTCCAACGGGGGATGAAGCTGAAGGTTCAGAACACCGGTCGCCAGTTGTCGGTCAATGCGCCGATCATGTTCTTCGCTTCAGATCGTGAACTGGCTGAGGAGGCCTTTGCTGGCGACGTCATTGGTATTCCCAATCATGGCGTCTTGCGGGTGGGTGACAGTCTCTCCGAAACCGGGCTTCTGCGGTTCGCTGGCCTGCCCAACTTCGCTCCGGAAATCCTGCAGCGTGTACGGGTTAAAGATCCGCTTAAGGCCAAGCACCTTAAGAAGGCGCTGGAAGGTCTGGCGGAGGAGGGCGTGACCCAGCTGTTCCGTCCCCAGTTCGGCGCAGACTTTATCGTCGGGGCGGTGGGCCAGCTGCAGCTCGAAGTCATGGCAGATCGCCTAGCCAATGAATATCAGCTGGAAGTGTTGTTTGAGCCCAGTCCGTTTGCTGAAGCCCGCTGGCTGACTGGCAAGGAGGCGGACACCAAAGACTTCATCGACAAGCATAAGACCGCCATGGCCACAGACATCGACGATCAACCTGTCTTTCTCTCCAAGTCAGCCTGGGAACTGGGCTATGTGGCCGAACGCTATCCGGACCTCGGCTTCCAGCGCACCCGGGAACGGGGTTAGAACGGGTGGGCCAAACCCTTATTTATGGTCGCCCGGCGCCTGGATTGATTGAGGTTCCGGTCGGGGCCCTGCAGGTGTCGCCCCTAGTCCTTGGATCGAGCGATCTCGCCAAGCTTGAGCCCGGAACCGCCGACACCGCCTTGATCTTGGCCCCGCCTGGCACCTTGGAGCGGGATTATGTGATCGCCCAGGCCCTGCGCGCCGTCCGGGTCGGGGGGGAGCTCACCGTCTTTGCCCCAAAGGACAAGGGCGGATCGCGGTTGCGCAAGGCCCTCGAGAGCTTTGGCTGTGAGGTGTTTGAAGAGGCGCGACGTCACCACCGCTTCTGTCAGATTGAGCGGCCGCACGTCCTGCAGAGACTAGATCTGGCCTTGGCTGCGGGTGCGCCAAGGCGGCTGGATGATACAGGTCTATGGACGCAGCCGGGTGTCTTCAGCTGGGACCGTCTGGATCGGGGAACCGAGCTCTTGTTGCGGACCCTGCCCGAATTAAAGGGCCGCGGCGCAGATCTTGGGGCAGGTATTGGGATCCTAGCCCTCAAGGTACTGACAGGTGAGGGTGTATCGGACCTTGTCCTGGTCGAACTAGATCGTAGGGCGGTCCTTGCCGCTGAGCACAATCTCGATGATCCGCGGGTCCGGGTGGTCTGGGCCGATGTCCGGCAGTTGGAGGATCAGATCACCGGCCTGGACTTCGTCGTCATGAACCCGCCGTTTCACGACGGTGGACAGGAAGACCGGGCCCTGGGGCAGGCTTTTATTCGCACCGCTGCAGGTTTGCTGCGCAAGGGTGGGGTCTGTTGGCTCACAGCAAACCGCCATCTGCCCTATGAGGCGGTGCTGAAAGATCATTTCCGACGGGTCGACCTGCGCGCGGAAGATGGCGGCTATAAGATCTATGAGGCCCAGGTATGAGCCGACCGCCCATGGCCCGGCTGGACCGGCTATTGGCTAATCTTGGCTATGGCTCGCGCCGGGAAGTGACGGCCCTGGTCCGCGCCGGCAAGATCGTATTGGACGGCAAGGCCTTGACCGATCCCGGATCAAAGGTCCCGGTGACGGCAGATCTGCCCTCCCAGATGACCATTCATGGCGCGCCGGTCGATCCCCCGTCACCCCTGACCTTGATCATGAATAAGCCACTTGGCGTGGTTTGTTCTCACAAGGAAGCTGGACGCAGTGTCTATGAACTGCTTCCCCACCGCTGGCGTGCGCGCATGCCGGGCCTTTCGACCGTGGGTCGATTGGACAAGGATACGTCTGGACTCTTGCTGATCACCGATGACGGGGCGTTTCTGCATCGGGTCATCTCGCCACGCAATCATGTGATCAAACGCTACAAGGCCCAATTGGATCGGCCTCTGACCGGCGATGAGACTGCTCTGTTTTCCTCTGGCACCCTCATGCTGGAAGGCGAAAGTGATCCCCTAGAGCCTGCCCAGCTGCTTCCGACCGGCGAGCGATCTGCTGACCTGATCATCACCGAAGGTCGCTATCACCAGGTGCGCCGAATGTTCGCAGCAGCGGGTAATCATGTGATCGCCCTGCATCGAGATCAGATCGGAGGATTGGTTCTGCCAGCCGATCTGGAACCTGGCGCATGGCGTATTCTTGGCCTTGCCGCTCAGGACGCGATTTTCAACTAAACGCGAAAATTCGTAATTCGTTAACCATAATCAAGCAGTTAACCACTTGTTAAGTTCTTCGGCAGGGGCTTTGCTAAGTCCAGTCTGAACCCTTCGTCGGCGTCCCGAGATGAGACGCTGGCCGGGTCATCGGAGTGGATGATGATGTTTGAGTTTGGTCGCGAGCTAATGCGCTTCTTTGGTGGTGACACCTTTAGTGCGCCCCGTGATGGTCTGACGGGGGGTGATCAAACCCTGCTGGAGCTTCTCGACCTGCGCCTGCTGCACAATGAAGCGCGGGCCTGCGACGTCGCCGCTGGACGCATTCATGCCAAGGACCGCGCACAGCGTAAGTTGGAGGCAGCAATCGCTTGGCGCGAGGTTGCCCGACGTAGCGGCGACGCGGTCGCCCTGCGCAAGGCAGCCGCCACCGCAGAAAGTGCTGCAGAGCTTTTTGACCGCCGCCGCCGTCCTGACGGCTGGGCGCGCGCCCGCTGTGAGCAGGCCTATTGCGCCATACTAGGTGCTGAACTCTACGGTGACGACGGGCTTTTCGCTGCAGCCGAGATCGCCTTCCGCGAGGCCGGCCAGGCCGCTCGCGGCGGCATTGGGCGCGTCCTATCAGACATTGGGGTCTTGGCAGTCGACGCCATGACCCGGCCCGCCCCTAAGGATGCTCAGGCTGCACGCATTGCAGCCGCAAGATTTGTCCAGCCGATCACGGACCTGAGCGGCATGGCACGGCGCGCTCGGCCGGCCCGCTTGCTGGCGATTGAGGCACGGATGATCAGAATTGACCTGCTGCTTGGCTGGGGGGCACGTCTGGCTGACCGCGGCCTGCTTCAGGACGCTCTGACGGAAACCAATACGGCTCTGGACGTGCTACAGGCGGACTATGAGCCGGTTACCTTCGGCAGGATAACCTCGCTAAAGGGCCAAGCCTTGGCCCTCTTGGGCGAGATGACGGGGTCGGCGGAAAGCCTGTTGGACGGCGTCAATCTCCTATCAGGCCTGCTGAAAGACTTTTCCCGCGACCAAAGCCCATTGGACTGGGCACGGATCCAGACCGCCTTGGCTCAGGCACTACAGGCCTTGGGTGAAGCGACCTCCAATGAACACTCCTTTGAGCAGGCCGTGACCTGCTATGACCGGGCCAGCTTGGTTCTAAAGACTGTTCCGGCCTTGGCGCTGAGTGCTTTTGTGACATCTAATCGCGCCATTTGCCTGTCGCGGTCGGCGGAGCTGTCAGGGGATCTCACGGTTCTAGATGCCGCCGAAACGGCCTTCCGGATGGAGCTGGCAGGCTTCGCCGCAGGTCGCAATCCTACCGCCTGGGCGCTTCTCCAGGTCAATCTGGCGCGGCTCTATGAAGCCCGTATGGACATTACAGGCGTGGACAAGGGCGAACGGGCTGGGGCCGTCACGGCGCTTTCTGCGGCCTTGGATGTGTTTTCAGAACAGGGCTTGCGGTCATTGAGTGTCGTCGCCTCCGACGCTCTCAACCGCCTATCGGAGCCTGGACGCGCCAGAGCTGTTCCGCCGCGTCCTTAAGCGGCGAGACCATCGCCGCTTTGACGGCGCATACGCCAGAAACGCAGGGTCCGCTCAGCCGTTTCCTTGGGCAGGGCATCATAGAGCGCGCCATAGGCACGCGACTTGCCCATGGCGTTTTCTTCCTTGTCCAGGATCAAGATTGCGAAGGTCAGGAACAGGGACCGGTCGAAACCTGAGGCCTTGCAGACAATCGACAGGGCATCGAGTTCGCGCTTCTCTAGTATCCGCCTGGC
>CAITHQ010000284.1 GCA_903892305.1 uncultured Alphaproteobacteria bacterium | reverse complement strand
GGTTGGCGGTTGTCGGGCGCAAACGCTCAGACCCTTGGCGACTTCGATATTGTAGTTCTAGCTGGCGGACAGCAGAGTCTTGGCTTGGCTCCTCACCTTGATCTGAGGCCGGTTCGCGGCCAGGCCACCTGGGTAGATACAGATGAAACGGTTCAGGCCGCGGCCTGGGGCGGCTATGTCATTCCGACCTCGACGGGCCTTCTGTTCGGCGCAACCCATGACCGGGGCGACGGCAATGATGATGTTCGGCCAGGAGACCAGGCGCGCAATCTTGAAACCCTAGGCCTAGCGCGCCCCGACCTCGCCCGGCGGGCGGCCAAGTTGACCCTAGAAAATCGGACGGCAGTGCGCGCAACCACAGCAGACAGCTTGCCCATGGCAGGGCCCTCAGGCCGCCCGGGCCTTTATCTTATGTGCGGTTTTGGATCCCACGGGTTTTCCTTTGCCCCAGTGATGGGCGAGCATGTGGCAGCCGTGATCATCGGCACTCCATCCCCGCTTTCGGGCGAATCTGCAGACTTAATAGATCCAG
The DNA here is from genome assembly GCA_903892305.1 of uncultured Alphaproteobacteria bacterium. Lineage (GTDB taxonomy): Bacteria > Pseudomonadota > Alphaproteobacteria > Caulobacterales > Caulobacteraceae > Phenylobacterium. The sequence continues at coordinate 3,995 of CAITHQ010000284.1, read as the reverse complement.
ATCGTTTCAGACGCCGTGCTCAACGGCGAGGTCATAGTCTTGACGTAAGCCTTGGCGAGATGGAGAGCTAGGTAACCCTAGCGAAGGCTTCCTCATGATCCTTTCCCGCACCCTGCTGGCGCTGGTCGCCGCGACCTCTCTGGCCGTGCCTGGAATGGCAGCCGCTGCCAATCCGGCCCCTAAGACATCGACTAGGACCTGTTTCAGGGCCAATGACGTCGAGAATTTCAGCGCGCCTGATGACCGGACGGTCTATGTGCGGGCTAACCGGAAAGACGTCTATCGTTTGGACCTATTTTCCCCTTGCCCGGATGTGGATTGGGCCTGGGAGATCGCCCTGGAAAGCCGCGGGTCTTCTTGGATCTGCTCAGCCTTAGACGCCACAGTGATCACCAAGACTCCGATCGGGCCGCAAAAGTGCCAGGTCAAAAAATTGACTAAGCTTTCGGTAGAAGAGCTTGCTGCCTTGCCGAAACGCAGCCGACCCTAAAGCTCCTTGCCTTTAGGCGGAGCTCTCAACTGGGTAAAATTACTATAATTCAAAAAGTTAATGCGTGCTTCGAGCCTGCATATCGCGCAAGAAAAAGGGGCGCTCCGAAGAGCGCCCCCAATCTAAAAATCCAACTCTATGAAACTTAGAACTGCTTCTTAATGCCGAACTTCACGACGCGGCCGAGGGGGTTTCCGTTGGTCACATCGTAGTTGTAGAAGCTTTGGGCGAAGGGCGGATCAGCATCAAACAGGTTTTGAATGCTGAGGGTTCCCTTGGAGTCCATCGGCAGGTCGAGGCTGAGGGTCACGTCAGACTGCCAGAAGTTATCCAGCTTGCCGATGCTCTCATAAACGCCCGTCGAATAGTTGTAACGGCAGTCAGCCGTCGCACCCGCACCGGCATCGCCCACGCAAACTGCACCCGCCAACTTGGTACCTTCACGATACAGCAACTGGTAACGCAGATTCCAATTGGCACCGTTGAGGTTCACGAAGGCGTTCGCACGGACCTTGGGGAAGGAATAGAATTCTCCTGTCAGGTCATGCAAGCCAGCGCGGTCGATCGCAGGTGCGATGATCACGGAAGGATCTTCCAACAGGGTCGTGGCTGTGCGCTTGTATTCCTTCAGCAAGGTCGCTTCACCGCCGATGGACAGACGGGTGTCGTAGAAGTCGAAGCCCGCAAAGTTGTCCCAGTCATACTGAGCCCGCAGGTCATAACCTGAGGTCTTGGTATCCTGACCATTCACGATCTTGATGGTCTCCACCAAGACGTTGCCCTGAGTGCAGGCACCGGTACCGGTGAAGACAAACCGGGCCGCAAAGGCCGGCTTGGCGCAGTTCGCCGCGTTGATCGCCGCGTAGAGCTGGCCAGCGTCTTCGGTGATCAGCTCCTTACGGAAATCGAAGGTCCAGTAATCGACAGAGGCGCTGAAACCGCCCTTATTGATCAGTATGCCGAAATTGCTGGTCTTGGCAGTTTCAGGTTCCAGACCTGGGTTGTTCTGGGTGACAGCTGCGCGGTACTGGCCGCCAAGCTGACGAACGCCCTTGGTGCTTCCTGGTGTAAGAGCCGCCTGTCCTGGAGCCCGGAAGGTGCTGCCGCCCGAAGCGCGGAAGGCCAACCAGTCCATGGCCTGCCAGCGCGCTGACAAGCGGGGATTGGTGGTGGTTCCAACCCGACCGCCAAAGTCTTCGTGACGAAGGGCGGCGCTGACCTCAAGAGTATCGAGGACAGGCAGCTTCAGTTCGCCGAACACGGCACCGACACGACGGTCGACGTCAAAGTCGCCCTGAGCACCGAAGAACACGAAGGGACCTGTGGGGTCGGTACAGACACCCTGTTGCCCATCAATGGAGTCAACGCAGGGTGTGGCCTGTACGTCGCCGAGATTGGACCAGTCATCAATGTTCCGATCAAAGCGCCACTGAGCACCGGCAGCCCAGCCAATATTGCCGCCTGGCAGGGCGATCTTGGTTTCACCGCTGAGGACCGCGTCCGCCACCAGGATCTGGTTGGTCCGGACGTTGGTATAGGTGCCGTAAAGCCAATTCTTCATCTGCGGATCATTAGCCACGGAGGCGACATAGTAGGGGTTAGTCGCCCCTGTGATCGCGCTAGCGGCAATGCCGTTGGAGAAGGGATTTAGCCACTTACAGTTTCCAACACCGGGCGTCCCGGTCTTGTAGTTACAGTCCGGACCACCGAGGCCATTGAAGCCACGCTGAATGCGGTTCACCAACAGGTCGTTGGTGGTCACAATGCCCTGGTTTTCCATGAAGGTCAGGGCGGTATCCCATTTGATGCCGTCCAGCATGCCGCCGTCGAACTTGCCATGGAGGCCAGCGGAAACGCGGTACTGGGTCTGCTCAATTTGCTGGTGATCAGCGCCGTCGGCGTTGAGCGGGTGACCTTCAACACCGATCAGACGCCAGGACGCCTGGCTGGTGGTGACACCAGCTGCCATGGCGGCACACTGAGCGGCGGTCAGGGGCGCTGCGCAATTGGTGCGCAGGGCGATCAAGCCTGGGTTGTTTGACGGGATGAAATAGCGCGACTGGCCATTGAAGCCTGCAGCCACCGAAGCGCCTGAGGTCCCGCCATTGATGGTCGGGGTAGGGAACTGGGTGGTGAGGTTGGCGGGGGAAATCCGCTGATCGGGAACAGAGTTGCGGTTCCATGCCACTTCGCCGTGGAAGCCGACATTGTCGGACAGGTCGAAGTTCAGTTCGGAATAGAGCTGATAGTGGTGCTCTTCATTCACTAGGTCGTTGAAGTGGGTGAACTGGTAGCGGCACAGGGCCGCATTGCCGGCAGCCGTCGTGGTCGGCTTGAGGCCGCCGGTCAGGAGCTGGGAGCCGAGTTCATTACAACCGTTGTCGCGGAAGAGGGTTGCCCCCGTCGGCGTGCCGTAGGTGCCCGGGCTCGCTGCACCGGACCAACCGCCGTAGAACACGGACTGGAAGGGCACGCGGGCGAAGTCACGGTCATCAACGCCCAGACGGCCGCGGTCCCGGAGACCGGCGGTGATCAGGAAGTTGCCGTTATCGAATTGGTGGCCGTAGGCTATGCTGGCATCCCAGTCTCCGCTGGAGTCCTTGATATAGCCGTAGTTTGCGTTGAACTCGAAACCGTTCAGGTCCTTGCGGGTGATGAAGTTCACCACGCCGGCCACGGCATCAGAGCCGTAGGTCGCGGCCGCACCGTCTTTGAGGATTTCGATTCGAGCGATGGCCGCAGTGGGCATGAAGTTCAGGTCAGCGCCGCCGCCCTGATAGGCTGCAGCCGTTGTGTCGGCCAGACGTCGGCCATTCATGAGCACCAGGGTCCGCGAGGATCCCAGACCACGAAGATTGATGGACGCTGTACCAGCACCGCCGTTGTAACGGTTGCTTTCACCGAGCGACGACTGCGCCGCGGTAAGAGTCTTCACAAGCTGAACGACACTGGGCGCACCCTGCTTGGCCAACTCCTGCTGGCCGAAGACGTCAACCGGCTGTGCTGCTTTCTCGGACGTTCCGGCGATGAATGAGCCGGTGACGACGACTTCGGACACTGTGGCGTCCACCTTCGCGTCGGCCTTGGCATCGGCAGCATTGGCTTGGCTGCTCAGACCCATGGCGAGTGCGACGGCCACAATGGATCCGCCACAAAGAAAATTACTTTTAGACATAATATCCTCCCCTCAAGGGTCCGCCTAAATCCACTGAACTGGGAGGTCGGCCTCTTGATCAGGTACATATGAACCTGAGATCGCAGACCTGCGCAAGGCCCCGCCCCAATCCGACCACATTAGCCTTACCCTGCGGCGCCCTTGCAACACCGAGAAACGGCGAGGGCTGGGTCGCTACCCACCCATTGCGCAGCGTTCGCGACTAACCAGTAAGATGGGCACAAAAGGCGAAAATGGTGGACGTGACAGGGATTGAACCTGTGACCCCCTCGATGTCAACGAGGTGCTCTCCCGCTGAGCTACACGTCCGACCGGCGGTCTCCCTTTCGG
>CAITHQ010000283.1 GCA_903892305.1 uncultured Alphaproteobacteria bacterium | reverse complement strand
TGAAATGGCCATCGGCATGGTCTCGGGTAATCTTTTCCCGCGTGCTAAGGATCACGGCCCCTACGGCAAAGGGAATGAGGCAGATAATCGCCCAGCCCATGGCCATGACGCCCTCAGCGTTAGACTTGCCCATTCGCGACCAGACAATGGGGATGATCAGGGCCATCAAGGCCCCGCAAACGCCGACAGCGGCCAGGACGCCGAAAATCCGCGATCTCTCCTGATAGCTGGTGGCGAGGTTCGCGGCCCAGGCCGAATGGGACAGGGTCAGGATAGAGAGACCTAGATACATGATCAGCAGCCAGGTGATCAGGTAGATGATGGTCGCGCCCACTGGGGCGTGGAACAGCATGAAGAGACCAAACATCAGGATGGGCGCACCCGCCAGCATCCAGGCGCGATACCGCCCAATTGGCGTCTTGGTCCGGTCCATGGCAAGGCCGATAAAGGGATCAAGGGGTATGTCGATCAGCCGGACAATCGCAAAGGCGGACCCAACAACCGCCAGACTGATTCCCAGGTGCCCGGCAAAATAGGGGGGCAACTGAACCGCAATGGCGATAGCCAGCGCCGACACCGGCAGGCTTGTGCCCGCAAAAGCTAGAATGGCGGCAAGTGAAAGCTGTTTTGGGCGATCCGCCGTCGTGCCTACTGACAAAGTTCATCTCCCCAAGCGTCAGGCGTCTCTTACGGAACGCAGCAATTGTCTAGGTTAGGCTCAATCCCCCGGGCAGGCGCAAGCGGAGAATTGTTACGAACACGAAAGGCGAGCATTTTTCACGGTGCCCGCCTTTCCGAGCTTGGGGCTGAACCTAACCCCCGGCCATTTTGCGGAAGAACTTCCCGCCCTGCTCGCCGCCGTTGAAGTAAGCGGCTTGACCCGAGGGATCGGTGATCTTGGCCCAGTTGTCGCGGACTTCTTCCACTGAAAGTCCACCCTCGCCGAGATAGACACCTTCCGTCTCATAGATGCGGCTCAGCGCGAAACTACCGCCGCCCGCTGTGAGGATTGCACCTGTAGGAGCCTCTTCACTAGCCAGGAAGACCACGCCCGGCGTCACATATTCCGGGTTCAGCTTGGCGAGAACTTCAGGGGGCATGAGGTTTTCGGTCATGCGGGTCGCAGCGACTGGGCTGATAGCATTGATGTGGATGTTGTTCTTCTGACCTTCGAGCTTGATGGTGTTCATGAAGCCGATCAGGGCCATCTTGGCTGCGCCATAGTTGGACTGGCCGAAATTGCCATAGAGGCCCGAGGACGAGGTGGTGACAATGATGCGGCCATAGTTCTGGGCCTTCATGATTTCCCAGACGGCCTTGGCGGGCTTCACGGTGCCCATCAAGTGGACGTTCATCACCAATTCGAAGTCGGCGATTTCCATCTTGGAAAACGACTTGTCCCGAAGAATACCAGCATTGGCCACCAGGATGTCGATCCGACCCCAGGTCTCCATGGTCTGCTGGACCATCAGGGCGACACCTGCGTCATCGGCAACCGATGAGCCATTGGCGATGGCTTCACCGCCGAGGGCCTTGATCTCAGCAACCACGGCTTCGGCCGCAGCAGAATTGCCGCCCGAACCGTCCATGGACCCGCCCAGGTCATTGACCACGACCTTGGCACCGCGCCGGGCGAGCTCCAGCGCATGCTGACGTCCAAGGCCACCGCCGGCGCCGGTGACAATTGCGACTTTGCCGTCGAAGCGAATGTCAGCCATGGAAAATCTCCTGATAAGGTTGAGCTGGAAGTGCGGCGGCGTTGTGGGACGGGCCGTTTCGGGCGTCAAGGGTTGCCATAAGGTCAAGGTCGGCTGCCGTAGACCAAAAAAATGAGTTGCACCCTGCAGCTAGCCACGGTCTGTTGACTGAATAACGGCTCCACCAGAGGGCCACCTAGACATTTTGAGGAAACGACACTTGAGCTCCCCCGCGCCTGCGGCGTCTAAACGCCTGTCTTCACTCGCCCTGTTCGCTTTCGCCTGTGCAGGAATTCCCGTCTCGGCCCTGAGCCTTGCTTCAGGAACCTATCTGCCGCCCTTCTACACAGGGTTCATCGGCCTCAGCCTTGTAGCCTTCAGCCTGACCACCACAGTCGTCCGCCTTGTGGATCTGACTTTTGATCCAATCCTAGGCTGGATCATGGATCGCACGCACACCCGCTGGGGGCGGTTCCGCCCCTGGTATGTCCTTGGCGTACCGATCACCATGGTCGGTGCCTATATGCTGCTAAATCCACCGCTAGGCTCGGGCGTAGTCTATCTGGGCATCTGGTACATGGTCCTTTGGATCGGCCTTTCCATCCTCACACTGGGCCATGCCTCATGGGGAGCGGCCCTTGCGGCGAATTACCATGACAGGTCGCGCATCTATGGCTGGATGACCGCCATGGCCCCGATCGGATCGGTAAGCCTGCTGCTCCTACCCATACTGACCGGCCACAAGCTGACCTTGGGCGATCCCAAGAGCTTTCACGCCATCAGTCTGATCATTGTCTGGGGCCTGCCGATCGGCGCGACCCTGATGCTACTGTTCACACCAGAACGGCCCAAGCCCCTCGCCTCACACCAGAAGTTCGGCTTCATGGACTATGTGAACATGATGCGCCGGCCGACCATGGCGAAGCTGATCTTGGCCGATCTCGCCTATACCCTCGGTCCGGGCGTTACAGGGCCGCTCTATGCCTTCTTCTTTGGCCAAATTAAGGGTTTCGACCGAGCTGAAATCGGCTTCCTCCTGATCTTCTACATTGGCGCAGCCCTGGCAGGTGGCTTTGCCTGGCCGATGATCGCCAAGCGTATCAGCAAGCACAGAGCCATCCAGGTGGCCTCCGTCGCCTACGCGATTTCACAGACCTCGCTCATGGCAACCCCTCGGGAAATGTTCTGGCCTACAGCCATCGGCATGCTGTTTGTCGGCTTCTGCGTCAGCGCCTTCATCATGCTGATCCGGTCTATGGTGGCCGACTATGCCGACGAAATGCAGCTGGAACAGGGTCGGGAACGGGCAGGCGTGCTCTACGCGATGGTCACCACCACCCAGAAGCTGGGGGCCTCGATCAACATCCTGATTGTCTTTCCGATCCTGCAGTACATTTTCAAGTTTGATCCAAAGAAGCCGGTAAACGACGACTTTGCTTTGCAGGGCCTTCAACTTTGCTACCTGTTTGCACCTGTGATCTTCGTGCTGGTCGGAGCAGCTCTTTTCTTCGGCTATCAGCTCGACGAAGCCCGGCATTCTGAAATCCGCGCTGCCCTAGACGCGCGGGAGGCCGCAGAAGGCTAGGCCAAAGCCTTTGCCATGGCGATGAAGGCCTTGGCGGACAAACTGTCAGGTGTGACGGCGACCACGGGCTTGCCGTCGTCACAGGCCTGGCGCAAGGCGATATCCAGGGGGATCTCAGCCAGCAGGGGCACACCCAGCTTAACGGCTTCAGCCTTAGCCCCGCCCTCGCCGAAGATGTGAACGCGGGTGCCGGTGGCGGGGTCTGCGTAATAAGCCATATTCTCCACCACGCCGAGGATGGGCGTTGAGGTTTTACGGAACATGGCCGCCGCCCGGCGGGCGTCGATCAAGGCGATTTCCTGAGGCGTTGAAACGATGATCACCCCATCGACCTTCAGCTTCTGGACCAGGGTCAATTGGATGTCCCCCGTGCCCGGCGGAAGGTCGACCACCAGCACGTCTAAGGGCTCAGTCTCTGTTCCCCAGGCCACGTCATTGATCATCTGTCGGACAGCCGATGAGGCCATAGGTCCGCGCCAGATCATAGGTGCCGCCTCGTCCACAAGAAAGCCAATAGACATGACCTTCATGCTCCAAGCCGCCAGGGGCTGAAGCTTGCCGTCCACAAAAGCAGGATCGCCGTCGACACCCAGCATTCGGGGCGCCGATGGGCCATAGACGTCTGCATCAAGTATGCCGACCCTCAGTCCCTGGGCCGCAAAAGCCGCCGCCAGATTAACCGAAATCGTGGACTTCCCCACCCCACCCTTGCCACTAGCAACAGCGATGACGCGCTTCACAAAAGGCGGTCGCTCGGCAGTGGCAGGTGGCGTAAGCTGGGCTTGGGGATCAGGGTTCATACGCGCACCCTTGCGCACCCTGGTCACGCCAGGGGCGGTGGGTGGTTCGGGCAAGGTCGAAACGCCGCCCGATTGCGCGGTCAGCACAACCTGGGCCTTTTCAACCCCCGGCAGTTTCGAAATCAATGCCTCTGCTTCGTCGCGGACCGACTGGTAGAGGGCCACGTCTTCGCGGGCGACCTCCAGCATAAAGCCGGCACGGCCAGGGGCGAGGATGACACCCTTAACCAGGCCTGCGGCTGAAAGGCCCAGGCCGGACTTGGGGTCAAGCACCTGATCAAGCAGTGCCAAGAGGGAGGCGCGGTCTATGGGGGCGTTCAAGGACATATGAGCCTTTTAGGCGGAAACCGAAAATGGCCCCACATTTCTTTCTGCAAGGGCGGCAATTCAAGTCTCCACATGCAACGAATGCCGTCTTCCCTCCGCCCAGGGGCCAGACTAGAGAATGGCCTAGCTACTTTGCGGGGCCGCTTAGGGCGGAAGCTCGTCACAGATCAGAGATGTAAAATGAAGAGCAGTCGCGACCTCTTGGTGTCGATTTTAGGTGTCATCGCCCTTGTGTCTCTTTCGGCATGCGGCGGCGGCGGTTCATCAGGTGCGGGATCAACAGCAACGGTTCCCAGCGCGCCCGCCATCGGTGCAGCGACGGCAGGCAATGCCAGCGCGACAATTGCCTTTACGCCGCCGGCATCCGACGGGGGAGCGACTCTTACCGGCTACACAGCCCGCTGCGTGGGCTCCACCACGGTCACCGGAACGGGCACGGCGAGCCCCATTACAGTCTCAGGCCTGACCAACGGCGTGACCTATAGCTGCACAATCACCGCCACGAACTCGGTTGGCGTCAGCGCGGCTTCCGGTGCCGTAAACGTAACGCCGACAGCGGCGTCAACTGGCGGGACCGCCTCCACGGCATCGGTTCTCTGCCCGTACAGCCAATCGACACCCAATATTACCCTGACGACCGGAGTCACAGCCACCAGCACGTCAAGCTGGACCTGTAGTTCAACCGTTCGATCAATGACGTCAAACGGGGTGCCAAACCATCAGATCGGGACCTTCCCCAACCCAGGCAATCCCAACACGCCAACCGTACAAACCAATGTCACTTTCGCCGGTACACTTACGCCGACTCTGGGAACCAGCAACAATACCTCAAGGTCGCTTGGCTATGCGCTCAACGGCGTCAAATTCGATCCAGGCACAGGCGGAAGCTGCCCAGCGACAGCGACCAAACCTTCAGACTGTACGGCCATTGGACAGGGCGCCTACCAGCTCGAAGCCCTGCAAACCTTCTTTGATTTCGGAGTCGACAGCAACAAGGCCCACGTGCAGCCGGGGGGCGTCTACCACTATCACGGCATGCCGGAAGGAATTCTGACCGCAGCTGGTGTCACCAACGCCTCGCCGAAAATGCTGCTGATCGGCTGGGCGCCGGACGGCTTCCCGATCTATGCCCGATACGGATACTCCGTCGCCTCGGACTCAAAGAGCGCCCTGAAAGTCATGAAGGGAAGCTATGTCGTGGACACCGTGGCAGACGCTGGGCGACCCTCCGCAGCCAATGTCCCCCTCGGTACATTCCCGACGGATTGGAGCTATGTGGCGGGGTCTGGGGATCTTGATGACTGTAATGGCCGTTTCGGCGTCACGCCGGAATTCCCCAATGGCATTTATCATTACTATGCCACCGACACCTATCCCTACTTGACGCGCTGTTTCAAAGGCGTGTTTTGAGGAAGACTATAGTCATTTCAAAGCATCGGGCAGGGCTGAGCCTGACAGGCCCGGCGCGATGTCTCCTAAAATTCCTGGCGATCACACTTGGGCTAATTCTCGTTTTCGGCCCGGCAGAAGCTCATCTTCTACCGGCGCAGACGGCGACCATGAATGTCGTTGGGAACACAGCCTATTTCGTCGTTTCCGTCCCGGCCTCAGCCCTGACCGGGCTTGATGATGATCATAGCGGTGGGGTGTCCGCGGCCGAAATCGCGCGCCATTCTCAAGACATATCGCTTCAGTTCAATAGGCGCTTTCGGATCAGCGCGGAGGGACGGTCTGGGGTCACCTTGATGACTATGGCCTGGTCGCCTCAAACTGAAGGCCCCCCCTCAGACAGCAGGTATATCGTTGTCTTGCACAGCGTTCAGTTCGATGTCCCGCCCAAGAGACCCTCGATAGAAACGGACCTTTTCGGAACAGGCCCAGGTGAAGGGCAGATGACCATGACCGCTAAGCGTGACAAGCGCGAGGACACGGCGGAAGTGGCGATCCTACGGCCTGGGGCCAGCGAGCACCGGTTCTTCAAGAATGGTCTAGGCATATTTGGAGATTTTCTCCGTCTTGGCGTGGAACACATACTGACCGGCCCCGACCACCTCTTGTTTCTTCTCACAATTCTCGTTGGCGCTGCGGGAGTTCGCTATTGGGTTTCCGTGGTGACCAGCTTCACGATTGCCCACAGCATAACCCTGACCCTCGCCGCCCTAAAGCTTGTCAATGTTTCGCCAAGCATCACTGAACCTGCGATCGCTGCAAGCATCGTCCTGATGGCGTGTCTCAATCTTTGGCGCGACGGGCTTGGTTTCAAAACGCCAACTCGCATTGTCATCGTTTTCGGTTGTGGTTTGCTCCATGGGCTGGGATTTGCGTCAGCCTTAGGAATGCTGACAGCCAATGGCTCCCATCGCCTCGCCAGCCTGGCAGGCTTCAACCTTGGCATTGAACTTGGCCAATTGACCTTCCTGGGCGGACTGGTGCTGATTTTCGCTGAAATGCGTCACATTCTGCGCCCACCCCTAAGTCTCCCAATCCCAAGATTGGCGTCCTTGATTGCCGCAGTTCTTGGCGGGGTCATGTTGATCAGCCGTGTCCTGCCCCTGCTCGGTCCTGCTTCCCCCCATTAGACAGACTTTGAGTAGGCATTCAGTTTGGACCTGTTATGTCAGCCCTTGCTGGTTCGCCTGCGTCGGTCATAAGGCTTGCCCCATGCCCTGCCTTGTCACAGCCGAGCCTCTTGTCTGAAGTCCTTCGTGACGGCACTGCGGTACTGGATTGATATTCCAGAGAAAACCTAGACGACAAGATCTCGAAATTCGTCGCTTCTTTTCAACCATGCGGCCGCATAAGAGCAAATGGGCGTAAGTTTCAGACCCTTTTCCCGCGCATACGCCGCAATAGCCCCCATCAGACGACCTGACGCGCCCGTGCCACGCAAGGCTACGGGACTTTCCACGTGATCGATGAAGAGCAAGTCGTCCTTGCGGCGATAATCCGCCCATGAGGTCAAGCCCTGCTCGTCCATCTCAAAGCGGGCACCGTTGTCGCGAAGGGATTGGGTCATGCCGCTATATTACGCCGCATAGCCTTCTAAGCTAGTCTCAGCTGTTCACATCCCTGGGAGGTCAAATATGACTTGGCGTTTCATAATGACGGTCGGCGCGGCAAGCCTCGTCCTAGTAGGGTGTGGCAGGCAGCAGATGTCGAAGAACGACATCCAAATGCCGACCACCGCCAAAGCACAGGGACCTGAGGCAGCACCGGCTCCACCAACCCTTCCAAAGCGGCGGCTCGGTCTTTGGAAGCAGACAGTGGTCGGAGCAGGAGCAACCCAGGTCAGCCGAGTTTGTCTTGATGAAAACGCTGAAGCGAAGCTGGCGATTTGGGGGTCACAAACCGGAAATAACATCTGCGTTGAGCAAGAGGTCAGACCGTTCGCCAGCGGATGGGCTTTCCATTCCCGCTGCGACATGAACAGTGCCGGAACCGTAGTTTCCGAAGGCGTCGCCACCGGCGATTTCAACAGCAATTACGCGGTTGAGATTCAAAGCACGACCACCGGTGCCACGGCCGCGCACATGAACGGCGCTCACAAGATCAGCATTCAGGCCCAGTGGCAGGGGTCCTGCCCAGCGGGTATGGCACCCGGCGACATGCAGTTGCCCAACGGCGTCAAGATCAACATGCTGCGGCTGGGCGACGGCGTCAGATAAGTTCCACCGCCATGGCCGTCGCCTCGCCGCCGCCGATACAGAGGCTAGCCACGCCCTTCCTGCCACCCCGCGCCTCAAGGGCTGCAAGCAGGGTCGCAAGAATCCGGGCCCCAGACGCGCCGATCGGGTGACCAAGGGCGCAAGCTCCGCCATTGACGTTCAGACGGGCGCGATCGAGCCCCAGTTCCTTCTCGGCCACCATAGCAACCACTGCAAAGGCTTCATTGACCTCGAATAGGTCAACATCGGCCACAGACCAGCCGGCCCTTTGCAGGACCTTACGGATGGCCGGAACCGGTGCCGTGGCAAACTGCCCAGGCTCTTGAGCATGTGCCGCATGAGCCACAACCCGCGCGACAACCTTGAGGCCCAAGCGCTCGGCCACCGAAGCCCGCGTCAGGACAAGGGCGGCGGCACCGTCCGAAATCGAAGATGCATTGGCCGCCGTAATGCCCCCGTCCTTGGCAAAGGCCGGTTTTAGGCTGGGGATCTTGGCGGGGTCAGCCTTCATGGGCTGCTCGTCTGAAGAGACCTCCTCCACACCCTTGCGGGTTGTGACCTGAACTGGGACGATTTCCCTGATGAAGGCTCCAGACTCCACCGCCGCCCTAGCCCGACTGAGCGACGAAATGGCGTAGTCGTCCATCTGTGCCCGGGTGAACTGATAGGTTCGGGCGGTTTCCTCTGCAAAGGCACCCATGAGCTTTCCCGGCTCATAAGCGTCTTCCAATCCGTCCAGGTACATGGAGTCCGAAATCACATCATGGCCGATCCGCGCCCCACCCCGGTGCTTGGCCATGAGGTAGGGCGCATTGGACATGCTCTCCATGCCGCCGGCGATGATGACGTCGACCGACCCGGCCGCGAGGGAATCATGGGCCATGATGGCCGCCTGCATGCCCGAGCCGCACATCTTATTGATTGTGGTGGCCGCCACAGAGATGGGGAGACCCGCCCCAAGCGCAGCCTGACGGGCCGGCGCCTGGCCAAGGCCGCCCGGCAGAACGCAACCCATGATGATTTGGTCAGCATCTTCAGGCTTCAGACCGGCCCGTTCGACCGCAGCACGCACGGCTGCAGCGCCAAGGTCCGTGGCCTTAACGGGGGCAAGAACGCCCTGGAAGCCTCCCATAGGGGTGCGGGCATAGGCGGCGATGACAACGGGATCTGATAAGCTCATAAGTCCGATATAAACTGCACGCTTTGGTCTTGCATCCCTCTTCCTTCTCCGCGCGTATAGTGAAGACCAAGCCAAGCCTAAAAGGAGATGCTATGTCGAGTTTCGGCGAAATCGTCGTCACGGTCCTCGCAGGCTTCGGCCAACTCGTCGGCGTCCGCTCGGGCACCGAAGCTCCAAAGTATGAGGTGGTCGATCGCCTGGGTGCCGTCGAAATTCGCCAATACGGGCCGCGAATAGCGGCGGAGGCTGTCGTCACAGGACCTGTGGAAACCGCGCGCAGCGCCGGCTTCCGGAAGGTGGCGGGATATATCTTTGGCGGGAACACCACCAAGGCCTCCATCGCCATGACCGCCCCCGTCGCCCAGGCCCAGGCCAAGACATCCCAGTCCATCGCAATGACCGCGCCGGTGGTTCAGACGACTGACGGCACAGGAGCCTGGCGCATCCAATTCATTATGCCCGCCAAATACACCCATGCGACCCTGCCTATACCCAATGACCCTGACGTACGGATCGTTGACGTCCCAGCACAGAACTACGCCGTCCTGCGCTATAGCGGCTCAACGGGGGCAAAAGGGGTAGAGCAGAAAACGGCGGAGCTTAAGGCCGCCTTGAAGGGCAGAACCTGGGAAGCATCCGGTGAGCCCCTGTCGTGGTTCTATGATCCCCCTTGGACCATGCCGTCCATGAGGCGAAACGAAGTGGCGATCCCAGTCTTCAAACGCTGAGTCTTCAAACGCTGAGTCTTCAAACGCTGAGCGTCCGGTCGATAAAACCGCCGCCAAGAAGCCGGTCCGGATGCTCTGGATCGTAAAGAACACAGGCTTGGCCGGGCGAAACACCGTGTTCTGGCGACTCGAATATCACGGCGATATCCAAGTCCTGACGGGAAAGACGCGCCGCCACAGGCTCTGCTGTCGAGCGAACCCTGGCCAAGACAGCCAAGTCCTCAGACGCCGCATGGTTTACATTAAGATGATTTCCAAGCCAGTTGATTTCTTTTAGAATTATGCCTGACGTTAATAAGGCCTCTCGGGGCCCAACAATGACCTGCTTCGCCACGGCATCGATTTTCACCACATAGAGTGGGTCACCGACGGCGACGTTTAGTCCCCGCCTTTGCCCGATGGTATAGCGGGTCACACCCTCATGACGCCCCAGGACACGGCCATCCAAGTGAACAATATCTCCCGGAATCGCGCCTTGGGGGCGGATGCGGTCAATCACCGTGGTGTATCGGCCCTCTGGCACAAAACAGATGTCCTGACTGTCGGGCTTATCGGCGATGGCTAAGCCCAATTCTGCAGCAGCCCGCCGCACTTCCGGCTTGGGCATGCCGCCCAGGGGGAAGCGCAGATAGGCCAGTTGGTCGGCCGTAGTGGCGAATAGAAAATAGCTTTGATCACGGGCCGGATCAGCGGCGCGGTGCAGTTGTGGTCCAGTCGCGCCCACCTCGCGCCGAACATAGTGACCCGTCGCCATGGCCGCGGCGTCCAGATCCTTCGCAACATCCAGCAGGTCTCGGAACTTTACGGTCTGGTTGCAGCGAATGCAGGGCACGGGTGTCTCACCGCGCAAATAGGCATCAGCGAAGTCTTCGATGACCTGGTCACGAAAGCGGCTTTCATAGTCCAGGACATAATGGGGAATGCCGATGGCGTCGGCAGCATTGCGGGCGTCGTGAATATCCTGACCCGCGCAGCAGGCACCCTTTTTCTGGATTGCTGCACCATGGTCGTAGAGTTGCAGGGTGACGCCGACGACATCATAGCCAGCTCGGGCCAGCAGGGCAGCGGCAACGGTAGAGTCCACCCCGCCTGACATGGCCGCGACCACCCTTGTGCCCAGGGGCAAGCCAACCGCCCGGCGGGCGGCGTCCACAGCAATGTCGGTAAAAGCGGCGTTCATAGGCGCTATGTAGCGTCTCACCGGCAAATTTGCGAGGGCACGCCTATTTCAGATAGTTCAGTAGGGAAGCATCCTGCAGTGTCCGGAAGGCCTGAGCTGACGCCTGAAGAGACTGCTGAGCCAGATTTAGCCGTGTCGAGGCCTCGGCGAGGTTCACATCGGTGTTGTCGCTGAGAATGGTCTTAATATTGAGCTGCTGAGAGTCGATGTTTTTCTGAACCGAGTCGACGCGGGCCTGATTATTGCCGTTCAGGGCTGTCGCCGTGGTCAGGTCAGTGTGTACGGTCCTCCAAGTGGCAAGCTGGCCTTCAAGAAAGGTGCGCTGAGCGGCGGTCAACTGGCCGCTAAAAGGACCGTTGGCACCTTGATGGAAGGCCTCCAGCGACTGAAAGGCGGTCAACATATTGGTGCCCAACTGGTCGGCTAGCATACCGGTATTGATGGTGGTGGAGTCATCTAGCTTGGCCTGGATCACATAGGTGTCGTTATGAAACTGGTTTGCGATGATGCCAGGGGCCAGGGTCAGGTCGCTGAGTTGGGTGGCTGACACCGGCAAGGTGGACACCTGACCACCCGCGAACAGATATTTGCCGTCGTACTCTGAATTGAGACCCCCGACGGCATTGCTGAATTGGGCTTGCAGATCCTGCATCAGGGTCGTGGCGTTATCATTGGCTAGGGCATTGGCGATGGCTTGGCGTGTTGCATCTGCTGCATCCGCCACCTTGTTGAGAGCAAGGTCCTGGATCTGCAGCTTGCTGGCAATGACCTTATTTTGATCGGTATAAGTGTTTAGCCGTGCGTCCACTGTCTGCATGGCGGTCAGCACTTCGGCCTTACTGGCATAGTCCTTCAGATTGGTGCCGATTTTCCCAGATGAGACTTGATTGCCGGCCTCGACCTGACGCTGCTGCGCGCTTTGGATATTCGCGAGAATGGCACTGTAGCTGCTGGCAGATGAAATACGGTTCATGGCGGCCCTCCTCAGATGATATTGATCAAGACGTCGAACAGGTCTTTGGTCGCCTGAATCATACGCGCCGAAGCGTTAAACGCCTGCTGGTAAGTGGTGAGGCGGATGAGTTCTTCGTCAAGATTGACGCTCTCTGCCGACTGCATTCGCGATGTTGCCTCCGCGACCACAGCGCTAGAGGCCTGCTTCTGGGAGTCTGCGTTTTGAGCTAAACGTCCGATCCCGCCGCCAAACTGTGACGCATAGTTGTTGACTGAGGTTGCAAGGGCCCCAAGGGTTCCAGCTGCTGCAAAGTGGGTCGATGCGGCACCGGCTGTGGCCAAAGCCTGCGCCCCGCGGCCGTCCCCGGGGCGAATGGCGGGTTGTGTCGCAGCGACGGTCAAGTCGAGCTTGTTCAGAGATAGTTTGGTCGGGTCAGCGGCTATGGTCGGGTTGACGGTCAGGCTTGAAGCGCGGGTGGCCTTCTCACTTGTCCCAAGACCAAAGAGCTCACTCATAGAGGGCCCACCCGCGCCACGGGCAGTCTGGTCGTCAATGACCGAGACGCTAACCGGCAGGGCGGTATTGCCGGTGAAGCCCATCTTGCCGTTGGCATCGAGGCCGAAACTGCCGAACAGACCGACCCCCGTCGCATTGGCATTGAGCGCGTTCAGGAGGTCCTGCATGGTCGCCGCCGCCGGTACCGTCACGGTCACGTCCTTGATCGGTCGGCCATCATTTAACGCGATCCGCAGGCTTAGGGTCTGACCGGCTGTGAACCCATGCGAGTCCGCCGTGGTCATGCCCGTATCGAAATTGGTGATGCCCGCCGATTTCACGAGATCGTTCAGGCCAAAGAACTGCGAAAACCCCTGCCCGGCCTTGGTTGCCGTACCTGTGTCGAAGGCTAGGCCATTGCCGCCAACAGCATTCAAGGTCAGGGCGCGATTGGTAAAGGTGGCAGACCCCGACGCGCCAAGGGCGGTGTTGAGGCTGGTTAGAAAGTTTGCGGGCGTGAAAGCCGCCGAGGGGCCACCGTTGACGCTCATGGTGCCACCGCTGAAGTCGATCGCGATAGTCTTTTGAACGACGCCGGCAGCATTCGTTACGGCAAGTGTCGTGGTGCCTGTGAAGTTTGAGACAGCGGTCGGAAGATCTAACCCCGTGTCACGTCCGGTCATGGTCGCCGGCGGCGGAACCCGAGAGGCACTGTTATGAGCGGCGTTTAATTGGGCCGCGACCTGGTTCGAAAACTCGCCCAGCTGGTCGGACATCCCGGTCAGGACATCGTCGTGCAGATCGAGAAGGCCGCGGATCTCGCCTCCGGTGATCGAGATGGCCTGTGGATTGCCAAGACCATCCCCCGACATGGCCGTGATATAGCCGGGCGCGCCCGCCGTTTGATTGAAAGTCAGTTGTGCAGCCCCGGTCTGAGTGCCGGTCAGGGCATAGCCTTCGCCACTGCGCACAATGACACCGCCCGTGGTCAGGGGCTGTACCTGGATATTCATCAGGGACGAGAGTTGATCTATCAGCCCCTTTTGCAAATTTTCAGATCCAGATGGGTCACCCGAAGTCACCTTTGCTCGGCTGATATCTGCGTTCATCCGATCGATCTGGGTGAGCAGATCGTTGATCTTGGCCACGTCAGCCGAGGTCTGTGAGGTGACGGTCTTACCGATCTCTGCGAGTTGATCATTGATCCGGGTGGTCTCGCTCAGGAAATCCTGAACGCCCGCAATGCTCTGCGATCGCAAAACCGTCGAGGTTGGATCATTGGCGGCGGCAGAAAATGACGACCAGACCTTATCAAGCTGTGAGAAATATCCGCTGGTGCTGGAGGGGTCGCCGAACAGGGACTGAGCGGTGTCCATATAGCTAGAGACAACCCCCCAGCGCGAACTGTTAGATGTGGCCGTCGTCGCTGCCGTTTCGAGATAGCTGTCTGTGATCCTGCGAATGCCGGAAACATTGACACCAGTTCCGGTGCCAGCGCCGACTCTTTGCTCTTGATCGACGACCTTGCGAACATAGCCCGGCGTGTTGACGTTGGAGACATTGTCCGAAGTCGTCCGCAATCCGATTTGCGCGGCCATCATTCCAGAGGCGGCACTTTTCAATGTGGCACTTAGCGACACGTTTCAGACCTCCAACCGGCAAGCCTTGCGCAGTAGCGGCGATTTCTGCCGGGGTGTTTTGAAGAACACCCGCGCGAGGGACCGGAATATTCCCATATAATTCAAGGCCTGAACCAAAAACGCGGTGAAGGCTGCAATCTCTACGTCGCAAGACGGGTGCCAGTCGCGGGGCCTTCAGCGTCCGGCTGGTTTCGTCACACGGGTATATGCTGCTGGGAGCCTGACGAGATCGGCGAGTTTGCACCTTCAAAAAGAGTCCTCGGGATGCAGAAAAGCGCCTCAGGGCGGCAGGACCGACCTATCTGCTCTGCCCCCCGGCAAATTTCGCCATAGCTCTTGCGGTCAAGAAAACACTGCTGAAAGGTCATTTTCTGTATTTTTTCAAATATTTGACCACACATCTCCAAGTTGGCGCGGAGGTTGCGAGGGGCAATTGAAGTTCGGGTGTAATCCGCTCCCGTCAAAACAGGGCCTGGCCGCAAGGACAGGAATTGAATGAACGCCGGTCTCGCCACCGCCGCACCGCTGCCGCTGCCGACCGGACCTCAGACGTCCGTCGCGCCAGGGGCCTCGACGGCAGTGACCAAACCTGCAGGCGAGGCGTTCAGCCTTCACCTTGCCAAGGCGATTGCCGAGAAGACACCCGCCAAGCCTGTAACGACGCAGCAGCCTTCTGATCAGATTGATCCATCGACCAGTGAGCTGCCCGCTCGGGTTGCCAAGGCAGACGACATCGACCCAAAGACCAAGTCCAAGGATCTCGCACCCACGCAGGACGTCGCCCCGGCACCAGTAGCAAGTCTTAATGGATCCGATCAGGCCGCCCTGGCCTTTGTCGCCATTCCGATGGCGATCCAATCAGAGACACCTGCAGCAAAAGTGGATGTCACAGCCAATCTGCAAGTGACGTCCGAGGCACCCCTGATTGAAGCTACAAAGGGCAGCAATGCTCTGGCCAAGGTGGCGCTCAATCCTTCGGAGCCGGAGTCCCCTAAGACGACCCAGGTGGCTGAACTAGAGACTGCAACTCCGTACCTTGCACAGCAGGCCATTGCACAAGCCGCCCTCGCGCCAGATACATTGCCAGCCCAAAAAGCTGACATACCGCAATCGTCCCCGGCTCAGGTGGCTAAGCCGGCGACTCCATTATCAGAACAGGCAAAAGCAAGCCGATCCCAGGTGATCGCGCCGCAAGCGACGTCCCCTGAAGGGGTCCAAGTCGCTCTTCCAGTCGCGGACAAATCATCGCCGCCCAGCGTCAGCAAGAGCAAATCAGCCGTGCTGACAACTGACGCTCGGGTCAGCCAGTCCGAGGCCGCAACGGCGTCGATCTTGTTCACCCCACCTGCTGGGGAGGTCCTGGCATCCAGCCCGAAATCCGGCGGGGGCGATACTCTGGCAAAGGTCAGTCCCAGTTTTTCGGGCACAGAGACAGCTAGAGCAGGTATCTCGACTGACTTGGTGACCGCACAACCGCAACCAGTGCAGACGACAATCGCCACAGCTTCAAAAGCCGACCAACCCCAAACGCCTCCCACTCAGGTGGGTCAGATGGCTCAGTCTGCAACCACACTGGCTGAACAGGTCCAAGCCGGCCTGCGAGCGACAACGACTGACCCTCAGACCGAAGCCGCGACAATCAGCAGTGATTTGGGGGTCGTGACGCTCAAGTCTCCAGAGCCAGAGCCTTCGAAAACGGCTCAGATAGCTGAGCTGGTGACCGCAACTCCATCCTTGGCAAAGCAGGTCAGCGCGCAAGCCTCGGTCGTGCCTGAAACATTGCCAGCTTCAAAACCCGACCAACCGCAAACGTCCTCCGCTCGGGTGGGTCAGATGGCAGGCTCATTGCCAGAACAGACCCAAGCCACCCCGCTGGTCGCGGCTAAGTCGTCTCTGCCCAGCGCCAGCAAAGTTAAATCAGCGGGCCAAACCAATGATTCTAGGGTCAGTAAGTCCGACGTCGCAACCGCGTCGACCCTGCCCAGCCCACCTGCGGGGATGATCGCGACATCCAGCACGAAATCCGGCGGCAATGGCGCTGGCAGTGGTGCCCCTGGACATGAGTTCGAGTCATCAGCAGCACGCTCTCAATCTATGGAGGGGGCTTCTGCTCAAGCCTCGTCCTCCGATGTCCCCCAGCCCCTCCTTCAGGCTACTGTACATATCGCGCCGCAAACCCTGCAATCGGCTGGATCGATCGTGAGATCGGGTCCGCAGACTTTAGCGGGCTTGGCCGCTCAGATTGTCAGCAAGTTTGATGGAAAGACCACCCGCTTCGACGTCGAGCTTCATCCCCTCGACCTTGGCCGTGTGGATGTCAGGCTAGAGGTTGGCGCAGGCGGACAGATCAGCGCTGCTATGTCCTTTGACAACCCGCAGGCCGCTGCAGACATGCGCGCTAGGTCGGCTGACCTTCAGAAGGCTCTAGAAAATGCCGGCTTCAATCTTAGCGGCGGGCTGTCCTTCGACGTCGCGGGCGACCGCGGTCAGGGTGGCGGGCGTAACTCCGGTGCAGAACCTGGGCCTGCCCAGCGCGTTCGCGCCCTCGAGACAGCAACCAATGCCGCGGCTGAAGCGGCCGACTTGGTCATGACAAATCTCATGAGCGCCTATGGCGCTCGACCCTCTCGCAGCGTGGACATCAGGATCTAGCCATGACCACCACCACAGCTACAGCCTCTGCAGCGTCGACAGCCCAAGATACCGGAGCCCTGGGCAAGACCCGGTTGGCATCCAGCTTCGACACCTTTCTGAAATTGCTGACCTCGCAATTGAAAAATCAGGATCCGCTTTCGCCCCTGGATTCCAACCAGTTCACCCAGCAATTGGTCCAGATGACCGGGGTGGAACAGCAGATTTTTTCCAATGACCTGCTCAAGCAACTGGTTTCGAACTCAGGCTCAACTGTGTCTCAGGCCGTTTCGGTCATTGGCAAGGACATCCAAGCTTCGGTCCCGACATCGGGCCTTTCCGGCGGCAAGGCCAACTGGAATTACAAACTCGATCGCGCGGCCACCGACGTGAAACTCGAGGTCTTGGATTCTAACGGTAAGATTGTTCACGCCGAAGCGGCGACCGACAATGCGGCTGGGGATCATACGCTCACCTGGAATGGCAAGGATCTCGCTGGCCGCCAACTGCCAGATGGCGGTGCCTACACCCTGCGGGTCACCGCGGCCGACAGCTCGCATACGCCAGTCACCTCAAGCGTGTCGATCAAGGGCCGTGTGACGGCCGTGGAACAATCCAACGGTGCCATTCTGCTCAGTGTCGGCGGTGCCAAAATTCCCTTCAGTTCGGTGACCACGGTGACCGAAGCCGTCACCACACCGGCGGGAGCCTAACCCTTGTCTACGTCTTCAATTCGCTTTGAAAAAATAAGGATACAGAATCCATGAGCATTAGCAGCGCCATGCAGGCGGGGGTTTCCGGCCTCCTTACGAACTCGTCGGCCCTGGCGGCGATTTCGGACAACATCACCAACATCAACACCACCGCCTATAAGCGGTCTCAGGTGAATTTCTCGGAAATCGTCACCGCCCAAGGTTTGAAGAACCGCTATGCGGCAGGCGGCGTGCAAGGCACGGTTCGGCAATATGTCAGCCAGCAGGGCATGGTGCAGCAGGCAAGCTCTCCGACCGATCTGGCGATTTCAGGCGATGGCTTCTTCGTGGTCGCCGGTAAGAGCACGGGTCTCACCTCGACAGACCCCCGCAGCTTCACCCGCGCCGGCAACTTCAGCGTGGATGCATCCGGTTACCTGGTGAATGACGCTAAGCTCTATCTGCAGGGCTGGCCGGTTCAATCTGATGGCACCTTTATCCCCAGCGCGTCCGATCTGACGATGATGGACTCCATCAATGTGAAGAACATCAGCGGGGTCATCAGCCAGACCACGGATGTGACGGTCAACGCCAACCTGGACAAGCGCGGTGTGACGGGATCAGTGGGGGATGCGACCTACGTCGCCACGACCGCATTTTCCATGTCCGACTATGCGATCAATCCCCTGACGGGCACCAAGCCGGACTTCACCCTGGACCTGCCCGTGGTCGACTCCGAAGGGGCCACCCACAAGCTACAGATGGCCTTCCTGAAGAACACCACAAACCCCAACCAATGGTATTCGGAAATCTATTCGGTCCCGGCCACTGACGTCGCAAGCATAGCCGCCAATCGAGCAGGTCAGCTGGCCAGGGGCACAGTCAGTTTCACACAAAGCGGTGCCTTCGATCAGGCTAATACGACCCTGTTTGGTGCCCTTAATGCGACACCACAAATCGCCCTGGCCGCATCCGGCGGCACAGCGCCAGCCTGGGCCTTGGGGCAGGGCGTTAAGGCCTCAACCGTAACTCTGAATTTAGGCTCCTTGACCCAGGTTGCCGCAACCTCTGCCGTGAGTGCTGTGAGCGGCAATGGCGCGACGATTGGCAATATTGTCGGGGTCCAGGTGGACGACCAGGGCGTTGTCTCAGCAGTTTTAGACAATTCCCAGGTTCGGAAAATTGCACAGATCGGCATTGCAACTTTCCAGAACGCCGACGGTTTGGCGGCGCAGAGCGGAAACTCTTACAAATCGACCTTGGTCTCTGGCGACTACACCATCAAGCAGGCCGGGGTCGGCGGAGCCGGTAAGGTCGCGTCTTCATCACTAGAAGCATCAACAGTCGACCTATCTTCTGAGTTTACCGGCCTGATCACGACGCAGAAAGCTTATTCCGCATCTTCGAAGATCATAACAACCGCCGATCAGATGCTTGAAGAACTTATCAATCTTAAGCGCTAAATTTAGAGATTAATGCGTCTTAATATTTCCTAACGTCTTAACTGTACCAAATTAATACATGGGGCATGAATGATTATTAGTTTTTTTACTATCAAGATTCATCGGGCGTTATGGCCTGTCCCTTACCTTCCATCTGATCAGTGATGGTGTGAAAGGCGCAAAGCCATGTTGCAACAACAACAGCAGACCCGGACCAACAGCCGCGGCGAAGCTTATGTAATCGGTCCGACGGGTGTGCCGTTGACCATTTCGGACCTCCCCCCGCCCAATACCGGGCGTTGGGTCATTCGCCGCAAGGCGGAAGTGGTGGCTGCCGTCCGCGGCGGGCTGCTGTCCCTGGATGAGGCCTGTGAACGTTATACCCTGACCAACGAGGAATTCCTCGCTTGGCAGAAGTCGATTGACCGGCACGGCCTCGCTGGCCTGCGGACCACCCGGCTCCAACAATATCGATAAAGCGCGCGTCGCCCAGACGAGCGCTTTGAGTGCAGCCGCCCCTTGCCCCGGGGGCGGCTGTTCTTATTTCGGGATAAGGTCTTAGGGCTTAGGTGGAACCCAGCCGCTGAGATCGCGCAGCTTGCGCACGGTGATGGACACCTGCTCCCGCTCGCCCGCCCGTCGCTCCACCAGCAGGCGCGAGACCTGGGCATCATCATGAAAGACATAGCCCTTGATGGCGTCCAACAGGGCCTTGGCCAGATTGTCGAGGTCCATCCATGGCGGATCGCCCACATAGTCCATCATGATTTCGACGGAAAATTCGCCCCAGGCCGGGCGCCCGCCCCTCCAGGACTTGCGGAAAAACTCATAAATCAGGGGCTTATAATAGCGGCTCTGGGTGGTCAGACCGTCGATGACGAGTTCAAACACCCCGTCGCCTTCCCGGGCGCGCACCTTGCCTTGATGGGTCCAATTCTCGCTCATACCCCTTCCTAGAATGACCAGGCCTTGCAGTCTCCCCCGGCTTGGCTAAACCAAGCTCGAAAATCATCGGAGCCCTGACCATGACCGCCACCCGCACCGAATCCGACACCTTCGGCCCGATCGAGGTCGCCAGCGACGCCTATTGGGGGGCCCAGGCCGAGCGTAGCCTTGGCAATTTCAAGATCGGCTGGGAAAAGCAGCCTCAACCAGTGATCCGCGCCCTGGGCATTGTCAAACGCGCTGCTGCTGAAGCCAACATGGAGTTGGGCCGGCTAGATCCCAAGATCGCCGCCGCCATCATCGCTGCGGCTCAAGAGGTTATCGACGGCAAGCTGGACGCCCACTTCCCACTGTCGGTCTGGCAGACGGGCTCTGGCACCCAGTCCAACATGAACGCCAATGAGGTGATCTCGAACCGCGCCATCGAAATGCTGGGCGGCGAAATGGGCTCGAAAAAGCCGGTCCACCCCAATGACCACGTCAATATGAGCCAGTCGTCCAACGATACCTATCCGACGGCCATGCACATTGCCTGCGCTGAACAGGTGGCCAATTTCCTCCTGCCCGCCCTAGATCACCTGCATGGCGCCCTGAAGGTCAAGGAAGCGGCCTTCGCTCATATCATCAAGATAGGTCGGACCCACACCCAGGACGCCACACCCCTGACCTTGGGCCAAGAATTCTCGGGCTATCGGCAACAGGTCGAAAACGGCCGCCGCCGCATTCAGGAGACCCTCGGTGGCCTCTATGAGCTGGCCCAAGGCGGTACCGCCGTCGGCACAGGCCTCAACGCCCCGATTGGCTTTGCAGAGCTGGTGGCGGCAAAGATCGCTGCCATCACTAGCCTGCCCTTCGTCTCCACCCCCAATAAGTTCGAAGCCCTGGCCGCCCACGACGCTATGGTCTTCAGCCACGGGGCCATCAATTCCATGGCTGCGGCCCTATTCAAGATCGCCAACGACATCCGCTTCCTGGGCTCTGGCCCTCGTTCGGGCCTTGGCGAACTGTCCCTGCCTGAGAACGAGCCCGGCTCCTCCATCATGCCGGGCAAGGTCAACCCCACCCAGTGCGAGGCCCTGACCATGGTCTGCACCCAGGTGTTCGGCAACAACGCCACCATGACCTTTGCCGGTGCCTCGGGCCATTTCGAGCTGAACGTCTTCAACCCGGTCATGGCTTATAACTTCCTGCAGTCCTGCCGTCTGGTGTCAGATTCAGCCATTTCTTTCACCGACAACTGCGTGGTCGGCATCGAGGCTCGGGAAGACAATATCAAGGCCGCCCTCGACCGCTCCCTGATGCTGGTCACCGCCCTGGCCCCCAAGATCGGCTATGACGCCGCCGCCAAGATCGCCAAGACCGCTCACAAGAATGGCACCACCCTGCGGGAAGAAGCGGTCGGCGGCGGCTATGTCACTGACGCCGAATTCGATGAAGTGGTCCGCCCGGAAAAAATGATCTCACCGGGCTGATGGTCCAGCTGCTCCGCCTGAGCGACCACCTGCCGCAAGGCTTTGACGCCCTACTGGCCCTCGCCTCTGCCGAGGGTCACAGGAACATGGCGCGCCTCGCCGACGAGCTGTCGACAGGATCAACGGCCTACATCGCCCTGCTGGCAGCGATGCGCGAAGGGACCTTGATCGGAATCGGTGGAATGACCCTTGAGCCAGAATTCGCCAACGAAACCGCCATCCGACTGCGCCGGCTCTATGTGGCCCCGTCCGTCCGCCGGACCGGGGTCGCCCGAAGCCTCGTTTCAGCCTTGCAGCAAGAGGCCTGGGACCAGATGGATCTGGTGACGGTTCACGCCGGATCGGCGGAAGCCTGGCGGTTTTGGGAGGCCCAGGGCTTTTCCACGGTCGATGGTGCGCCTTGGACCCACCAAGCGCGGCGGTCGGGCTGACAAACTACTAGGCTGGACCGACGAGTTTGGATTAGTCTTCGGTCATGGGAAAAGCTGAACTCAGCATTGAGATCGACGCGGACCTGCTCGCCCAGGCTAAGGCAAGCTCTGAGTCCCTTGAAACGCTGGTGGAAGCTGGCCTTCGAGCAGCGCTTGCCTCTGCCCAATCGGCCCAGGCACGCGGAGCTGAATGGGCTGCTCAAAATGCTGACGCCATTAAAGTTTATAATCAGCGGGTCACTAAGCGCGGTCTCATCTCTGATGAATTCCGGACTTGGTGATTGCGCCAGTTTGACGTCTACGAAAATCCGTCACCGCGCAGTCGCCCCTATGCGCCCTATCTCGTCATCCTACAGTCACACGACTTGGACCCGCTTCAGACTGTCGTTGTCGCGCCAATTGTCCGGGACGCTGACCAGCGACTAGCAGAGCTTGATCTACCGATCGAAATTTCTGGTGAAGCC
The DNA here is from genome assembly GCA_903892305.1 of uncultured Alphaproteobacteria bacterium. Taxonomy (GTDB): domain Bacteria; phylum Pseudomonadota; class Alphaproteobacteria; order Caulobacterales; family Caulobacteraceae; genus Phenylobacterium. The sequence continues at coordinate 4,448 of CAITHQ010000283.1, read as the reverse complement.
CTGACAGTGGCGATGACAGAATTGGCCAGCATCGAACGCCAACAGCTCAAACAGCTCATATCAAACGCTTCGGACCAAGAAGACTCGATCCGCCGCGCCCTTGAACGGATTTTTACAGGCTTCTAGGCCCGCCCTACATCTTCCTGGCGACGGCGAAGTTGGCCAAGTCTTCTAGAGACAAGCGCCAGGCATTAGTCGCCGGGAAGTCCGCCAAGGCCGCCTTGGCGGCTGCCGCATAGTCGGCGGCCAGTTGGAGGGTCGCGGCGTCAGAACCCGTCTCGACAATCAAGGCCCGGGCCTTTTGGAAGTCTTCGTCGGTCTGATCCCGACGCCCCACCGTGCGGTCCCAAAACGCCTTCTCAGACGTTGCCGTCTTGGCGATGGTCATCAGCAGGGGCAGGGTCGCCTTGCCTTCCCGAAAGTCGTCGCCAGGATTCTTGCCCAGGACATCGCTCTCGCCGGAATAGTCGAGGGCGTCATCTACCAGCTGGAAGGCTAGGCCCAAATTCAGACCATAACGACGCAGGCCCCGGCACTGGTCTGGCGTGGCCCCGCCGGATACGGCACCGGCTTCGGCGGCGGCGGCAAACAGCTCTGCGGTCTTGGCCCTGATGATATCCAGATAGGTGTCTGTTGGCAGGTTCAGGTCGTGGGCCCGGGTCAGTTGCAGGACCTCGCCCTCGGCAATAACCCGGCTGGCGCGAGCCAGGATTTCCAGAGCCTGCATGCTGCCAGCCTCGACCATCAGTTCAAAGGACCGTGCAAACAGGAAATCGCCGACCAGAACGCTGGCGGGCGCGCCCCAGATCAGGTGGGCAGCCACCTTGCCCCGGCGCAGTTCTGAGGAGTCGACGACGTCATCATGCAGCAGGGTGGCGGTATGAATGAACTCGACGGACGCAGCCAGCTTCAGGCAGCCATTATCGCTAGACCCCGCCAATCGCGCGGCTGCAATGGTCAGTAGAGGGCGCAGACGCTTGGCCGATCCGCCGATCAAATGCTCGGCCAGGGCCGGGATCACCGAGACCGGGCTCTGCATCCGGTCGCGGATTATGGCATCCACGCCAGCCATGTCAGCCTTGGCCAAAGCCAAAAGGCCATTGATGGATACGGGCTTGGAGGCGAGGGCTGCGCCGTCTGCGTCCACGGGGACTCCTGTCATTTCACCGGCGCGTAGAGCGCGCGCCGCTTGAGGGCGACAATGGCCATGGGATAAGGCAGGCTAGAGCAAAGCACAATGTCAGACCAACGTCAGGTGGAGGTAAAGACCATTTCGAAGGGCGAAACACTTCCTGAGTCGGACGGATTCCTGGGGGGCCGCCTGCGCCTGCGCCAGTCGATCAAGGGCTATCGCGCCGGCATGGATGCTGCCCTTCTGGCCTCGGCCTGTGACGCCAAGCCCACTGATCGGGTGATGGAGACCGGCTGCGGCCCTGGTGCGGTCCTGCTGTCTGCGGCCCTGCGGCGGCCCCTGGCCACCTTCACTGGCCTGGAACTGGACCCCACCGCCCTTGCCCTGGCCAAGGACAATATCGCCCTCAATGACCTTGGAGATCGGGTCCAGGTGCAACAGGCCGACATCAGCCAACCCTTTGCCAGGCTTAAGCTGAGCCCCTTTGATGCCGCCCTTGCCAATCCGCCCTTCTTTGATGATCCCAGTGCCCTGCGCGCCCCAAAGCCCGAGAAACAGGCCGCCTGGATGGCCGAGGGCGGGCTAGAGGCCTGGACGACCTTCCTGCTGAAATCGGTGCGGGAGGGGGGAACCATCACGGTCATCCACCGCGCTGACCGGCTGGCCGACCTCCTGGCACTGCTCGGACCCAAGGCGGGAAGTTTTCAGATTCGCCCGATCCACCCCTTTGCCGATGCGCCGGCTAAGCGGGTCCTGGTTCGCGCCCTGAAGACCGGCAAGGCACCCCTCCAGCTCCTGCCGCCGGTGATCCTGCACGACCGCGACGGTGGCAAACACACCCCCCACGCCGACGCCCTCCTGCGGGGGGAAGCGGCGTTGGAGTGGGTCTAATAACACCGGTCACCCCGGCGGAGGCCGGGGTCCAGTTCTTAGAACTATGAGCTGGCCGACCACCCTGAGAGCAGCCTTCCCGGAAACGCTGTGACCTACGACCTGGATACCGGCCTTTGCCGGTATGACCGAGGGTTAGATGTCGAGCGCCGAGGTCCCCTCCCCACCGGTCACCCCGGCGGAGGCCGGGGTCCAGCTCTTAGAACTATGAGCTGGCCGACCACCCTAAGAGCAGCCTTCCCGGAAATGCAGTGACCTACGACCTGGATACCGGCCTTTGCCGGTATGACCGGGGGTTAGATGTCGAGCGCCGAGGTCCCCTCCCCACCGGTCACCCCGGCGGAGGCCGGGGTCCAGATCATAGGGCTCTGAGCTGACCAGCCACCCGAGAGGCGCCCTCTCCGGAACCGCCACCACCTACGACCTGGATACCGGCCTTCGCCGGTATGACCGAGGTGGTGGAAAGCCCCTACCCCTTGAACCAGACCAGCTGATGGCTCACGGCCAACAGCACGCCGTCGTCAGACCACAGTTGGGCCGACTGGTCGTTGAAGCCGTGCTTGAAGGCCGACGCGTCGCAGGCCGCCAGCAAGGGGCGGTCCCCCTGCCGCACCAGCGCCGCCTCATCGGCCAAGAAATAGGTGCTCAAGGTCGCCGTGGCCACGGGCGAGAAGTCGCCCCGCACCATGAATATCCTGGGCAGGAAGGCGTCGCTGATGGAGGCCAGGGCCGGATAGTCCAGAGGTCGAGACGGCGTATCGCGCACCCACATCTGGGTGACCGGAGACATCACCTCCCCGTCCGGTCCCAAGGCGCGAGGCCCGCCGGTCAGGAAGCGCATTTCGTAATTCTTGCGCCAAGCCACGGGCACAAAGCTGTCAGAGGTCTCTGTCTGATCCCAAGGGGTGACCTGCGGCGGCACGGTCATGGCGTGGGCCCAGGTGTCCCGGGTCGCCCCGGTCACCACCGTGGCCGTGCTGGTGATCCCGCCCTCGCCCTGCGTCTGCTCTACCACCCAGTGCTGGGTGGAGCGGCCATCGCGAACCAGACGCACAGCGATCTCAAACCCGCCCTCCGTCACAGCCCCGCAATAGTTCACGCTCAGGGCCGCTGGCCGACCCCGGCATAGCGGATGATCCAGCACCGCCCGCAACATGACCGCCGCCGTCACCCCGCCAAAGGGGCCCGCCATGTTCCAGTAGTCCGGCGTCGTAGCGCCTGCGAACCGGCCCTCCCCGAGAGGCGTCAAGGCGATGGCGGCGTCGAGGGGGTGGGTCATGGGGGAGGCTCCAGCCGCAGATATTTGGAATCAGCCTGTCTCAGAGGCCTAACCTTTGCAGTCAACTCCCCAAAAACCATGGCGCTTCTTGCTAATGCAATAATATTGTGTATTTCTTTCCTCAGAAATGGAAGCTGCATGTCGATAGCTCTCGAAAATGCGCCAGACCATAGGGGTCAGGTCCTGGGGAAGGCGGTGGTCCGGGCGGCGGACACGCTGAACCTCAGCGGGGCCGTTGCGGCTTCAGCCCTGGGGCTGAGCGAGGCGTCGTTTTCGCGCCTGCGTCAAGCGGCCTTCACCCTGGCGCCGGGCAGCAAGGCCTATGAACTGGCGGCCCATATGGTGCGGCTTTACCGAGCCCTGGACGCCATTGTCGGCGGCGACGACCGGGCGGCGGCAGCCTGGATGCACAACCTCAACACCACCCTAGGCGCACGGCCTGTCGACCTGATCCCCACTATCCGAGGCCTGTTCGATGTCATCGCCTACCTGGACGCCCGCCGCGCTCGCCTCTGAGCTCGCCCCCTATCAGGGCGGAGCCTGGCGGCTGGTGGAGGCGCAGCACAAGATCTCCACACTGAAACTGGTAGATACCGCAGCCGAACAGGCCCTGCTGGAAGGGGTCCTGGAGGATCACAAGCCCGCCTATCCTGAAGGCTGCGAGGGCCTGCATTACCTGCTGAAGACCCCCTTTCGCTATGGCGCAGCCTATCCCCACGGCTCCCGCTTTCGGCGCGCAGGGCGCACCCCCGGCGTCTTTTACGCAGCCGAACGCCCGCAGACGGCGGTGGCTGAGATGGCCTATTACCGCCTGCTGTTCTTTGCGGAGTCCCCCGGCACCCCCTGGCCCGCCAATCCGGCGGAGTGTACTGCCTTCCGGGTCGAGAGCGCTACGGATCGACACCTGGACCTAACCCGCCCGCCCCTGTCGACCGACGCCGCCCTCTGGACTGCCCTGTCGGACTATAGTCCCTGCCAGGACCTGGCCGACCAGGCGCGGGCCAAGCAGGTTCAGGCCCTGCGATACCTTTCGGTGAGAGACCCCGGCCACGGCTGTAACCTGGCTTTGCTGACCCCCACCGCCTTCGCCAAACCCAAGCCCACGGCGACCCGCACCTGGCGCCTGCGCCTCAGCGCCACCGGGGT
>CAITHQ010000282.1 GCA_903892305.1 uncultured Alphaproteobacteria bacterium | reverse complement strand
GTCGCAGCGTTTTGACTGATGGTCTCAGCAATCTGACGAACCTGAACATCTAAGGATTTCGCCAGACCAACCATTTCACTGCGCTGCTGGTCGAGGACCTGGGTCAGGGTATTGGCGACTTGCACCGCGTCTTCGGTAGATCGATTAAGCGCCGCGCCTTCCTGAGCGACAATCTGTCGTAGAGAGAGGGCTGACTTCTGGGCCATATTCGCCGCAGCTGTAGCGGCTTCAATTTCCTCTCGCAGATTCGCCACCATGCGGCCTGCGTCTATTCCTGCAGCGAGGCTCGGCCCGATCATCTGGTCGGTAAAGGCCTTGGCCCTTTGGGTTTCGAGACTGAGCTTGCGGCCCTGCTGGATGGAATAGGCGGCAAACCACACAAAGGCCGCAGGTCCCATGGCCATGCCGATCAACACGGTCATCACAAAGGGATCAAAATCGAAGGGGGCCTTGGCCTGTCGGTATCCATAGGCAAAGGCGATTGGCGCAAGCGCCCAGATGATCGAGACAAAGGTTGCCACAGCATAGACCGGCAGCCCCGACGGGACCTTTTCTGGCTTAAATGGTGGGGGCAAAATCGGATTATGCCCGAGTGACCCTGGCCTTTCTGGCTGGGGTTGCGGACCCGGCGACGGCTTGGGTCCCATCCCCCGCGCAGGTTCGGCCTCACGGGTAAAGGTCAAAGGCTTGCGAGGCAGGGGGGATGAAAGCGGAGCGGTGCGCATTTCAGGCATGGTGAGATCTTCTGCGACAGCGTCCGGAGCGAACAAACCATCGTCATCGTCTTCAACAAACAAGGACTCTAACTGCAATCCCTGCTCGCCTGCAGCATCTGCCAAGGCGTTGAAGTCGACAGGAGAATACCCCTTTTTGATCCTCATTCGCGGCCTGACCCATCCAACATCGCCGAGCGCCCCCCGTGTCACAAAAACACCGAGCGGACCTTTGCATCCCAGATACCCCTTCCCTAGGGACAGACTGTCTCACGGGATGAAAAAGGCTCTAATTCAAAAGTCTTGGCGCGTGTTTCAATCCGACAACCGGTTTTACCCTATCGGAACACGCTCCAGGGGAAATGCTTAGCGAGGAAATGACCTGTGGAAAAGCGCAGCGCGTCGGAATCCTGGGGAAAGCGACGGAATGTCAAAATCGTGAGGAAAAAGACCTGCCAATACGGGGGTTAGGGGAGAAAATCAGCGCCTTCATGGCGCAGGAGCCAAGCCTTCCGCTCCAGGCCTCCACCATATCCCGTCAGCCGACCAGAGGCACCAATGACCCTGTGGCAGGGCACGACGATGGCGATAGGATTCGCGCCATTGGCCAGGCCGACGGCCCGCATGCCCTTGGGCGATCCAACTTGGAAGGCCAAGCCCTGATAGCTGAGGGTCTTACCTGCCGGAATGGTGCAAAGGCCGGCCCAAACCCTGCGCTGAAATTCAGTGCCATTGGTCTTCCATGTCAGGTGATCTAGAGAGCCAAGGTCGCCTAGGAAATAGGCATCGACGGCGGCGGCAATCGCACGAGGTGCTTCGCCTTTTGAAAGCTCCAGGCCTGGATAGTGTCGCGCCATCAGTCGCAACATACGCGACTCATAGTCTGCAAAATCAAAGGCACGCAGGGCTCCGGTTTCGTCGGTTATGATCAAGGCCTCCCCCACCGGGGTTGGGCGACGATCAAGGCGCAGGCTTGCAGGACGGCTGGCTTCATGCGGCATTGGTAGCTCCAATCTTCGGGTCAGTTGTGGCGTCGTGCGCCCAGAGGTGGGAGGCGGCATAGGCACGCCAGGGACGCCAGGGTTCAGCCCGGGCGAGAAGTTCGGCGGCGGTCGGTCGGCGCCCTTGGTCATCCTCTAAGGCCCGCATCAGCCCTAGGTCCCCATGGGGGAAGGCGTCAGGTTCGCGAAGGGCGCGCATAGCGATGTATTGGGCGGTCCAAGGACCAATGCCTGGTAGGGCGATAAGGCGCTCAACCGCCTCCTCCAGGCTCGCTCGGGACCCGAAGAGATGCGGATCCTGTGCCGAGAGACCGGCCAGGGCAATCAGCCCTCGCCCCCGGGCACCTGGCATAGGCAGAACCTCGGGAGCGAGCGCCGACAAGGCCTGTGCGGTTGGAAACAGGCGGGTCAGGCCATGCGCCTTGGCGGCGTCGAGATTGACAGGCTCGCCATAGGCCTCCGCCAATCGCCCAGCGATATTGCGCGCTCCCACCACCGTGATCTGCTGGCCCAGGACAGCCCGAACCGCCAGTTCAAACCCATCCCAAGCGCCTGGCGCTCGAAGGCCAGGCCGACGCGCCACCAGGGGGGCTAGCAAGTGATCCTCAGACAAATGACGCCCAATGTGATCAGGGTCGGCGGCCAGATCAAATACCCGCCTGATCTTGGCAATTACGGATGGCCAGACCTGGACCTTGGAAAACCAGAGGGTGACCAGCAGGGTGTCACCGGGGCCCTTAGTGACGCGCACGACCCCGGTCTCACCACCGACATACAAGGTCCGGACGTAGATGCCGTCTGTCACCCGCTCGACTTTGGGAATGGCCCGAAGGGTTAGAAAGGCCAGCATAGCTTCCCAGTCATAGGGTGGGCGGTAGGGCAGTGTCAGCGTTGCACCTTCCCCCCCCAAGGCCGAGATTTCCGCTCCCTCCGCGCGCCGAAGCGCGCCCGGCGGCTTGTGGTACAGATGCTGGAAGGTCTCATTGAAACGCCTGACACTGCCAAAGCCAGAGGCCAGGGCGACTTCGGCCATGGGCATGCGAGTCTGATGGATAAGCTGCTTTGCCAGCAGAACCCTGCGGGTTTGGGCCACAGCAATAGGCGAGGCACCGAGATGCTGACGGAACAACCGACGCAACTGACGCTCGCCTACGCCGAGCCGACTAGCCAGGGCGTCGACGTCGCCCACATCAAGCGCACCCTCCTCGATCAGTGACATGGCCCGCGACACCGTATTAGAGGTGCCATTCCAGGCACCAAGATCTGGCGACGTCTCGGGGCGGCACCTTAGACACGGCCGGAACCCCGCCTCCTGCGCCCCCGCCGCTGAAGGATAGAAGCTTATATTCTCTCGCTTTGGCGTTCGTGCCGGACATACGGGGCGGCAGTAGATTCCGGTGGTGCGCACAGCGCCGAATACCTTCCCGTCAAAGCGGGCATCACGCATCGAAAAGGCGCGGTAGTAGGCGTCGTCATCCAGGTCCATACCCCGAGCATTGCCGCTCTTGGCCTCAATGTCTCGCGGTTTTCGGACATGGCCGTATTCGCCCCACCACCGGTCACCCCGGCGGAGGCCGGGGTCCAGTTCTTGAGGCTCTGATCTGACCAAGCGCTCTAGGAACTGCCTCTCCGGACACTCCGCGCCCTATGAGCTGGATACCGGCCTTCGCCGGTATGACCGGAGGTGACAGTCAATCGCCGGGCCATCCCCACCACCGGTCACCCCGGCGGAGGCCGG
>CAITHQ010000281.1 GCA_903892305.1 uncultured Alphaproteobacteria bacterium | reverse complement strand
CGTCGTCGGTGCCGGCGGAATCACAGGCGTAGAGCCTGCCGAGTTCAATTGATGACGGCCGAGGTTGCGCGCCGGATCGCTGAAACTGCCGATCTGGTCGCCGTGGCTCTAGATCAGTTGCTACCGAGGGCGCAGGGCCTAGAGGCTCGGTTAACTGAGGCCATGCGCTATGCGGCCCTTGGCGGCGGCAAGCGGCTGCGGCCTTTTTTCGCAATAGAGACAGGGCGTCTATTCGACCTTGATCCGACATCCGTGCTTCGGGCAGCTTGCGCTGTGGAGTGCGTGCACGCCTATAGTCTGGTCCACGATGACCTGCCGGCCATGGATGACGATGACCTTCGTCATGGTCGTCCGACCGTCCACAAGGCCTATGATGAGGCTACGGCCATTCTGGTCGGCGATGGGCTGCAGGCCGCGGCCTTTGAAATCCTGGCAGATCCCGAGACTCATCCTGATGGCCGCGTGCGTGCCGATTTGGTGCTCAAGCTGGCCATGGCCGCCGGGGCACGGGGTATGTGCGGCGGCCAAATGATCGACCTGCTGGGCGTGCGCGATGATTTGGATGCTGTGGCCCGCATGCAAAGGCTGAAAACCGGGGCGTTGATCGCCGTTTCTTTTGAGCTGCCAATGATCATGGCCCAGGCCGAAGAAGGCGAGCAGCAGGCACTGATGAATTTTGCCCAGGATCTGGGGCTTGCCTATCAGATTGTCGACGATCTGCTAGACGCCGAAGGTGATGGCGCGGTCCTCGGTAAGAAGGCCGGCAAGGATGCGGAGAAGGGCAAGGCGAACTATGTGACTCTGCTCGGCATCAGCGAAGCGCGGCAAAGGTTGCACCTGCTGATCGCACAGACAAAGGCCCATCTGGACCCCTTTGGCCGTCGCGCCGATTTCCTGAGAGACAGCGTTGATTTCGTGCTAGATCGCTCTAACTGACGTCTTTGTTTTTCCAGTCCGCGTTGATCATGCCGCCGCACACCCCTCTGCTAGATACGGTTGCCTTGCCGGTGGACACCCGCGGCTTCAGCTTGCCGCAGTTACGGCAACTGGCGGATGAGTTGCGGGCAGAGACCATTGATGCGGTATCTCAAACGGGAGGACACCTCGGCGCCGGGCTGGGTGTTGTCGAGCTGACCGTCGCCCTGCATCATGTCTACAAGACCCCAGATGACATTCTCATCTGGGATGTCGGCCATCAGGCCTATCCCCATAAAATTCTCACCGGGCGGCGCGATCGCATCCGGACCCTGCGACAGGGGGGCGGACTATCGGGCTTCACCCGGCGCTCTGAAAGCGCATATGACCCCTTCGGCGCGGCCCATGCTGGAACCTCGATCTCAGCTGCCCTCGGCTTCTGTGCCGCGCGGGATGCGACGGGGAAATCGAATGCTGTGGTCGCCGTGATTGGCGACGGCTCCATGAGCTCAGGCATGGCCTATGAGGCCATGAACAACGCAGCCGAGACCACAGGCCAGCTCACCGTCATCCTCAACGATAACGACATGTCTATCGCCCCGCCGGTTGGCGGGATGAGCGCCTATATGGCCCGTCTTGTTTCCGGCGACGGGTACCGCCAGATCCGCAAGATTGGCCGCTCCATGGCCGGTGTTCTGCCAAAGCCCCTCTTGAATGCAGCGCGGAAGGCCGAAGAATTTGCCCGCGGCATGGTCACGGGCGGGACGTTTTTCGAAGAACTCGGCTTCTACTATGTCGGTCCCATTGATGGCCATGACATGGACGCCCTGGTGGCGATCCTGAAAAATGTGCGGGATATCAAGGACAAGCCAGTCCTGGTCCACGTGGTGACACAAAAGGGCAAGGGGTATCAACCCGCCGAGGCCGCTGCCGATAAGCTGCACGCTGTCGCCAAGTTCGATGTTGTGACGGGTCAACAGGCCAAGGGTCAGGCCGTCGCCCCGCAATACACCAAGGTGTTCGCCCAAGAACTGATCCGACAGGCAGAGCGCGACCCTAAGATCGTCGCCGTCACCGCGGCCATGCCCTCGGGAACCGGTCTGGATATATTCGGTGCGGCCTTCCCGGATCGGACCTTTGATGTTGGCATTGCAGAACAGCACGCCGTCACCTTTGCTGCGGGTCTTGCGGCCGACGGGATGAAGCCCTTCGCCGCCATTTATTCCACCTTCCTGCAGCGTGGCTATGATCAGGTGGTGCACGACGTCGCTATTCAGAAGCTGCCAGTTCGGTTCGCCATGGATCGCGCAGGCCTTGTGGGCGCTGACGGTGCCACCCATGCAGGCTCCTTCGATATTGGCTATATGGGCGCGCTGCCCGGTATGGTGTTGATGGCTGCTGCCGATGAGGCCGAGTTGGCGCACATGGTTGCAACAGCTGTGGCCATTGATGATCGTCCCTCGGCCTTCCGCTATCCGCGCGGCGAGGGGATTGGTATCGCCCTGCCGGAAATCGGACAGGTGCTGGAGATCGGCAAGGGCCGTATTGTCCGCGAAGGCACTGCTGTGGCCATCCTCTCCTTTGGGACGCGACTGGCCGAAAGCTTGAAGGCCGCTGATCTGCTGGCGGCCCGGGGGTTCTCGACAACGGTTGCAGATGCCCGATTCGCCAAGCCCCTGGACATAGATCTGATCCTGCGCCTGGCCCGGGAACATGAAGCCCTGATCACCGTGGAGGAGGGTGCCATGGGTGGGTTCGGTGCGTTTGTCCTGCAGGCCCTTGCCGAGCACGGTGCCCTGGATCGCGGCCTTAAGATCCGCACCCTTACACTGCCTGATATCTTCCAGGAGCATGACAAGCCAGAAACTATGTATTTGCAGGCGGGCCTGGATGCAGAGGGCATTGCCAGGAGTGCGCTCTTAGCCCTTGGGGTCGATCATTTCTCGGTTGCTGGTTTGCGCGCCTAACCACATACCCGAAGGAACTTCCTCACATCCAGGGTTTGCGGCGGCGGGCCAAACCGCCTCGCCCATAATGGTGAAGGTCAATATCCCGGTCTTGGCAAAGGCCTTGAAAAACGGTGCCTTTGTTGAGGCCTCGACCACTGCGCGAGAGACCCCCGTATCGGAGATTGCATCCACCTCGCCCCGCAGGGTGCTGGCAATGCCGCCAGAGTTCAATATGACGCTGGCGGGCCAAGGGGCGGGAAGACCAATCGCATTTGTCCAGATCACGCCAGATTTCTTTGCCGCCAGACGCTTTTGCATGGCCACACTAAAGGCCACCTGGCCAGTGGCCGGCTGACAGGTCATTTGTACGATCGGTCCCGCGCTTTCGGCATAGGTAAAGATGGCGGGTGCCGCCTTGGTGGTCTCAAGGCTCCAAGTGGCAGGGGCAGGACCCAGTCCAACAGCCTGGGCGAGGGCGACAAGGTTTATCAGGACCAGCATGGTGCTATTTTAGCACTGCGATTGAGCCTGGGCGAGCGGTCTAAAACGGGCTGAACTTTTGAACCAGGGCGACACCGGCTGGCGTTCGCTGGGCCAGAGAAATATCACCCCGGCCGCCATAGCTGATCCGGGCCTCGGCGATCTGGGTGTGCTTGATGGTGTTGGATGAGGAAATGTCTTCGGGGCGGACAATGCCGGCCACGGTCAGCTGCCGAAGTTCCGCGTTGGTTCGGACCTCTTGGGTGCCCTGAATGACCAGATTTCCGTTTGGAAGGACAGTCGTTACCACTGCGGCTATGGTCAGCAGGATTTTCTCAGAGCGATTGACGCTGCCCGCACCTGCGTTGGACGAGTCCGAGGAGGTATCCAGAGCCGTTGTCGGATCAAAGCCACCCGGCAAGATTTTCCCCAGGCTGGATTCAAGACCCAAGAGGTGGGGTATGCCTGCTGTCATGGTCGACGTCCGGGTCGCCGTCGAGGCATTGGATGTCTTGGCGCTATCATCGATATCAATCTGAACGGTCAGAATATCGCCCACCTTGGCGGCACGCTGATCGATGAAAAAGGCGCGTGCGCCGCTGCGCCACAGGGAATTGGCCGAGGCTGGCTGGTTGAAGCGATCTGTATTGTCCGCGCGGATCACCTGGTCGCGGGGCACCAGGGACGAAGGATAACCCACGGGGGCCATTTCCGGGCCGCTGACCACATCCTTAATGGTGGAGCAGGCGGCCAGTGGGGCCAGGGCGATGAGCGCGAGGTGGGAAAGACGCATCAGGTGAACCTTCACTATCGGAGTGCGAGTTGAGTACGGGAGGCGGCGCGGACCTGATCGACCAGCGGACCGACGACGGCTTGGCCGGGACCTGAGGCCACAGCCTGGATGATCTTCTTCGACGAGGTGTTTTGAATATCGACGGGCTCGCCCACCGCCGCAGCCCCCACCGACTTGGCCTGCAGGGTGAGGCTGATCCCATCGGCCTGGAATGTGACATTGACCAGATCACCGGGCCTGATCACCACCTGAGCCGAGACATCATGGCGCGCGGCGGCCGACCCCATCCGTAAAGGCCGCTTTGCCATCATGCCAATCAGTTGATTGGCATCTGACGCGGAATCGTTGGGCGCGGCTGCGACCTTGGCCCAGATCAGGTCCTGAGGCTGGACCATCTCTCCCGCCGACAGATTTCGGGTATAGGTCAGGACATCGACATTCGCCCGCTGGGCTGCGGCCGGTTGGGCACCAACAATGATCCGGCGCAACCCTTCGCTGTTGTCCCAGTCCAATCCATTGCGGTGGGCGATGGATTGGACAAGGGCTGCGTCCAGCACTACGGTCTGGCCTTCTCGCGACGCGACGACGACCCGCCCCGCAGCTTGGGCATTGTCGAAGATTTCGCCCAGGGTGACGACGCCGTCGGGATCGAAAATTTGTGTCTTCAGAGTGACGGCTTGGCCCGCCCATGCTGGCGCGGCCAAAAGGGCGAAGCTTAGGGTGAGGGCGAGGCAGCGCAAGGCCTAGCCCTTCAACTGGTTAGCAGTCGAAAGCATCTGGTCTGCCGACGTGATAACTTTGGAATTCATCTCATAGGCTCGTTGGGCAACGATGAGGGCTGTGATTTCGCTGACCGCATCGACGTTCGAGGCTTCGGTATATCCCTGCAACAGGGTGCCAATGCCAGCCGTGCCCGGCACGCCTGTGGTTGGGGCTCCAGAAGCGCCGCTCTGCAGAAACATATTGTCGCCGATGGGCTCCAAGCCGCCTTCATTTAGGAAGGTCGCCAATTCCAGGTTGCCGACAATGTTGGGTGCAGTCTGACCTGCCTGGCTCACCTGAACCTGACCAGCCTTGGAGATGCTGATGTCCGTCGCATCGGCAGGAATAACCACCGCGGGCTGCACCTGATAGCCGTCCTTGGTTACCAACTGGCCCTGGTCATTGACCGAAAGGTCTCCAGCCCGCGTGTAAGAGATTTCTCCAGAGGGCATCAGGACCTGAAGATAACCGCGGCCCTGGATGGCGACATCAAGCTTATTGCCAGTCTGGGTCGCCGCACCCTGCTCATTGATCCGATAGGTGGAGCCCGCCTTTACGCCTGCGCCAATCTGTATGCCGGTCGGGACGATCGTTCCCTGGTCAGACGATTGCGCACCAGCCCGTTCGAGGCTCTGATAGAGCAGGTCCTGAAACTCAGCGCGCTGCCGCTTGAACCCGATGGTGTTCATGTTGGCGATGTTGTTGGAGATGACCTCAACATTCAGCTGTTGGGCGGCCATGCCTGTCGCAGCGGTTCTAAGTGCTTGCATTACCTAGATTTCCCTATTGTGTTCGACCCATGCGCTCAACCGAGCGCCTGGAGAGTTCAGCGGTGGAGTCCATCATCTTGGCCATGGATTCATAGGCCCGGGTCACCTCGATCATTCGGGTGATTTCGTTGATGGAGTTGACGTTGGAATTTTCCAGCATGGATTGGTGAACCACGGCGGTCGTTAGGGCCTGAGGCTGCTGGTTGGAGGTGTTCCGGTAGAGGTTGTCACCGGCCTTATCCAAGGCTGAAAGCGTGTCGAACTTGACGACAGCCACCTTGCCGATGCGTTCAGTTCCCTGGCTGATGGTGCCGTCAGTGGCGATGGCCACGGGCCCCTTTAGCGGATCAAGCGTGATTTCGCCGCCGCCTTCATCTAGGACGGGTTGCCCGGCCTGGGTCACCAGCCTGCCAGTATCATCCATGCGGAAGTGCCCATCGCGGGTGTAGCGCTCGCCGCCCGTCGCCGAGATCTTGAAGAAGCCCGGTCCTTCAATGCCCAGATCCAGAGGGGCGGAGGTGTTGTGCAAGGCCGCTGGGGTGAAGTTCCGCGCTACGCCGACGTCCAGAGCAAACTTCACAGGCTTTGGGCCATCAAGGGTGAAGGCCGGCGCGGCTGGGTCGGTCTGGACCAGCAGGCTCTCAACCTTGAATCCGGTGGTGTCGGCATTGGCGATATTGTTCGCCACGATGTCCAGCTCGCGGCGCAGGGTCATCTGCCGCGACAGGCCAACATAGAGGGCGTTATCCATTCAAATCCGACCCGCATCCAGCTCAGGGGTGAGCACGTGAAACCCTGCAAGGATTGGGCCAGATGAATAAGTCAATAAAATCAGCAATTAGAATGGTTAATTCCCGCCAGTCGGCGAAATTTGCCCGGCATGTTTCCGCTAAGTAGGACCCGGAAAAAAACCGATCATTAACCAAGTTCAACGCATGATTAGGAAATTCGAGACTAAGGAAACGCGCGCGTGGCCAGCAAGAAAGACTCCGAGGACGACGTCCCGGAAGGCGAAGACGGCGAAGTCGCTGCTGAGGGCGGTGGCAAGAAGAAGCCGCCCATGATGATCATCATCATCGCGGCTGTCGTGCTGGTCCTGGTCCTTGGCGGCGGCGGCGCGGCTTTCTTCCTGCTAAAACCCAAACCCGAAGTCAGCGCTGAGAAGGACAAAAAGGGCGAGCACGGGAAAAAGAAGGATGAGAAGAAGGAAGAAAAGAAGGGCGAAGGCAAGGAAGAAAAAGCTCTCGTGACCATCAAGGAGGGTCCGGAGGGCGTGATGTTCGCCACCCTACCTAATGTGGTGGTCAACATGCAGGCGGCTGATGGTCGCCCCACCTATCTCAAGCTGAAACTGACCCTCGAAGTTCCCGACGAGGAAACCGCTGAAGCCCTAGAGCCAGCCATGCCCCGGCTGCAGGACATGTTTCAATCTTTTCTGCGCGAACTGCGACCTGAAGATCTTAAGGGTTCGCAAGGATCTTATCAACTTAGAACTGAGATACTCCGGCGTGTGAACCTGGTGATCGCCCCCGCAAAGGTGAATGCCGTCCTGATTGAGGAGATGCTGATCAACTAGGCTAAAGCCTTGGTTGCATGCCCCCTATGGCCGACGAAACAGACATTCCCGCGACTCCGCCCTCTGACGCCGATGCTTGGGGTGGAGACAACAGGTCGGACCCCCTTGCTGGTGCTGAGCGCATCCTTAACCAGGATGAAATCGACAGCCTACTTGGGTTTGACCTCTCTGATGAGGACGCCTCAGAGCGCTCGGGCATTCGGTCGATTATCAATTCGGCCTTGGTTTCCTACGAGCGTCTGCCGATGCTCGAAATCGTCTTTGACCGTCTCGTGCGTCATATGACGACCTCACTTCGGAACTTCACCAGCGATAACGTTGAAGTCAGCTTGGACAATATTTCGTCCATCCGATTTGGCGACTATCTGAATTCGATCCCACTACCGGCTATTCTTTCGGTTTTCAAAGCCGAAGAGCTTGAGAACTATGGCCTTCTGACCGTCGACTCCAACCTCATCTACTCCATTGTCGATGTTCTGCTGGGTGGCCGTCGTGGTACGGCGGCGATGCGTATTGAGGGGCGTCCCTACACCACGATTGAGCGCGTGCTGGTGCAGAGGATGGTCGAGGTGGTTCTTGGCGATGCTTCGGAGGCCTTCGAGCCCTTGACGCCTGTGACCTTTACCCTCGATCGCCTTGAAACAAATCCACGCTTTGCCGCCATCGCCCGGCCGGCAAATGCCGCCATTTTGGTGAAGCTGCGTATCGACATGGAAGATCGCGGCGGGCGGATTGAGCTTTTGCTGCCCTATGCCACCCTCGAGCCTATCCGGAAAATGCTGCTCCAGCAGTTCATGGGCGAGAAGTTTGGGCGCGACAATATTTGGGAAGGCCACTTGGCCACAGAAATCTGGACGACGCAGATGGATGTGCGCGCCGTGCTCGATGAGCAGCAGATCAGCCTCAAGCGGGTGCTCAATCTCAAGGTCGGCGAGACCCTTATGCTCAACGCGACCCCCGACACCATGGTCCAATTGCGCGCCGGCACAATTCCCCTGACCTATGGCCGTATGGGGCGGCGCAACCATCACATCGCGGTCCGCGTCGAAGCCCCGCTGTCTCCCAACGCTCGCACCGAACTTCAGAGGTCCTTATGAGTATTGTCGCCATCGGTCTGAACCTGCTTTTGTCAGGCCTGTTGCTGGTCGCGCTCCTGATGGGGTTTCGCCTGAATCGCAGGCTGAACGCCTTGCGCCAGAGTAATGAAGGCTTCGCTCGGGCTGTCGCTGATTTAGACAGTGCCGCGCTGAGAGCTGAGCGTGGCCTTGCGGCCCTGCGAGAGGCGACAGATGAGGCGGTCGATCTGCTTTCTGATCGCATCGAAAAGGCCCGGGCCCTTGCGGCAAAGCTTGAGCGTCAGGTGGAGCGCACGCCCGAGCCTAGGCCCCGGGGAGAAGTGGTTCCCATGCCCCGCCGCGCCCCAACCGAAGAGCGCGACCAGCCCGTTTCTGAATCTGATGTGGAGCGGGTGGCCCATCGCCTGGGGTCTCTGCTGTCTGCAGCGCGGGACGCGCGCCAGCGCCCGGCCCCCGTACCAACCCCGGTCTCAGAGGCCAAGACCACTGCAAAGTCTTCGCGTCAAAGACCCGGTTATGAAGATGAACTCTTTGGCGAACACGATGACTCCGAAGACCTGATCCTGCGCAAGAGTGTGGTGGGGCGTCGATGAGCCGAATTCCAAGACTTCTGCCATTGATCGGCGTCGCGGCGGCTGGGGTTCTGGCCGTCAACGCCATTTCCGGTGCCGAGAGCCTGCCGACCCTTGTGTCCGGGGCTCGGGCCTTTGCTGCTGATGCGATCAAGTCAAAGGCGTCGACCCAGCCTGCCAAGGCGGGCGAGAAAGCGGACGGCAAATCAACCAATCCTGCCGACATGGTGACGGCTGATCCGGCCACTGCTGGTGCTGAGACGGCGCCGTCGGCAGCGGAGGCCGGCGCCGACGCCGCAAATGGTCCGGCCGGTGCCAAGCCTGCAGCGATCTGTGCACCCACGGCTGCGGAGCTCGCCAAGGCTGCTGGACTGTCTCCAGCCGAGCTTCAAGTCATGCAAAGCCTGGGTGCCCGCAGGGGGCAATTGGACCAAAGGGAGTCTGATCTCAGTACCCAGCTTGCCCTGCTGGCGGCAGCCGAAGCCAAGGTCGACGCCAAGCTCAAGGCCCTGACCGCAGTGAAGACTGACATTAAGGGGCTTATCGGCCAGGCCGACGCTAAGGAACAGGCGGAAGTTGACCGCATGGTCAAGGTCTTCGAGACCATGAAGCCCAAGGACGCTGCCCCGCGTATGGTGCTCCTGGACGATGCGGTCCGTCTGCCGATCGCGGCGAAGATGAAGGAGAAATCTCTTTCGGGGATATTGGCCCAGATGCCGCCAGCTGAAGCCAAGAAACTAACCGAAGCTCTTGCGCGGCGGTTCACCGCCACCCGAGCGATTGCGGCCGCCGCTGCCGACAAGGCGGGCGTCCCCACGGCGGCCACCGCCCCATCTGCGCCTGCTGCTGCACCAGTGGGGACTAAGGCAAGTCCTGATCCGACGGCGTCGATAGACCCCACTCAGCCACCGCCTAAGGTTAAGGCAAAAGCGAAGTCCAAGTCCAAGGTGAAGCATAAGCTCAAGCGAAAATTCAAGGCCAAGCCCAAGGCAGAGGCCAGGCCTGCGCCTGAGCCGCCTTCGCTCCCGCGTCCCGGAGCAAATCCTAGCTAGGTCATGAAGCTCAGGCGCGCCCTCCACACCAGCGTCGCGGCGATCACCCTCGCCGCGACCGCCGCACCCGTCGGGGCTGTGGCACCGGTCGTGCGCCCGACCCCAAGGGGCGTGCTGGATGTGCATGTGGGTCTGGCCAAGGACTTTACGCGCATTGAGTTCCGAGGCGCTCAGGCCAGGGCGATCCGCGTGGGGCAGACCCTGACCCTGCGGTTTAATCGCGACGCTAACCCCGACATTACGCGCCTGAGAGTTAGTCCACCGCCCTGGTTAAAGGCTGCTGAGGGTCGCCATACGGCCGGCGTATTTGAGTTGGTCCTCACCCTTACAGACGATGCTGACGCCAAGGTCGGAACCGCCGACGGTGCCACCTATGTCAATCTACTGCAAAAGGCCCCCGTCGAGCCCATCGGACCGGCACCGGCAGAGGTTGCAAAGGTCGAGGCCGTCTCTGAAGTCGCCACCCCCAGGGCCAACCCCGTGCCGATTGGCGGGGTGGTTCGCATGGACACCAAGTACCAGAACGGCCAAGTCCAGCTGAACTTTCCCTGGGCCAACCCCAATGGCGCAGCGGTATTTCGGCGGGGCGCGGCCATCTGGGTTGTGTTTGATGCCTCTGCCGAAATTGACATTTCCCGCGCGCCGCGTGGGATGAAGCAAATTACAGGTATTCAGACCTTCCGGGGCCCAGACTATTCTGCCGTTCGGATATCGACATCGCCGGCCACCCAATTCACCGCCAACGCGCAAGGGGCGACCTGGACCATCGGTCTTGGCAGCAGCTCCCAGGCTACGGCGGCGAAGGTGAATATTGTCCGCGACGACATCGGCGGACCTGCGGCGCTCAAGGCCGCGGTAGCTGGAGTCACCCGGGCGGTGAAGTTCGCCGATCCTGTAGTGGGCGATCAATTGAACGTGGTCACGGCTCTGGGTCCGACAAAGGGCGTACCCGCCCGGCGTGAATTTGTCCAAATGGCGATACTGCCCTCGGCTCAGGGCCTGGCCATGGAATCCTATGTGGATGACCTCTCGGTCACCCACGATGGCGATATTGTCCATATCGGTCGCCAGCAGGGTCTGGCTCTGTCCCCCATCTCCGCAAGGGCCTCTGTCGCGCTTCAGCAGGAAACCGCCAGTCTGGTGCCACCTCAGGCCGCCAGCCAACCTGGTCTGATCGGTGAAACCTGGACCCGTACAGGGCCTGACGGCTTCATGTCGCGCTATAACACCCTGCTCAATTCGGCCATGCTTGAGACCCAAAAGGGCAAGGACGCGCCTACGGCCGCGCGCTTCGCCCTCTCCAGGTTCCTCATCGGCAATGAGCTGTCCTATGAGGCGCTTGGTGTTCTGAATGACTTGGCGCGGGCTAAGCCGCAAACAACGGACGATGCCGAGTTTCGCGCCCTGCGCGGCATAGCCAAGATCATGGCTCGGCGCTTCAAGGAGGCCCAGGTCGACCTTGGCGTGTCTGCGCTTTCGGATGATCCTTCTGCGGCCCTATGGCGCTCCTATGCCGCCGCTCAGCTAGGGCAATGGACCGATGCTCGGACCCAGTTTTCCGACGGGGCATCAGCGTTTTCCCAGTTCTCGCCGAAATGGAAAGCTCGGTTTGCCCGGTCCGATGCCCAGGCTGCGCTCGAACTCGGCGAGATCCCTGCCGCAGGTCGCTCTATCCGTCTGGCGCTCAGCGACAAGACTGATTCGCTGGAGGAATTGGCCACCCGGCTGGTTGAGGCGCGCTATGTGGAGCTTGCTGGTCGCCCGGACCTGGCGCTGGGTATCTATGCCGCCATTGCTGGCGCGCCCTCTGAGGCTCTTTCTGCGCCTGCCCTCTTGCATGCCACTCAGATTCGCATTGCCATGGGTAAGATTACCCCGACCCAGGCGGCTCAGGCCCTGGACGGCTTGCGCTATCGCTGGCGTGGGGATGCCACAGAGCTTGAAGCCATCCGTGCCCTAGGCCAGCTCTATCTCAACGAGGGCCGGTATCGCGAGGCGCTGGAAGCTCTCCGGTCGGCGGGCAAGCGACTGCCCGAACTGCCCACAGCCCGCCAGCTACAGGCCGACCTCAGCGCCGCGTTTAAGTCCCTGTTCCTGGAGGGCACCGCCGATGGCCTTGAGCCCGTACAGGCCTTGGCGCTCTTTATGGACTTCAAGGAACTCACGCCCCTTGGCCCCGATGGCGACCTTATGGTCCGTCGACAGGTGCGGCGTCTGGTGGATGTCGACCTACTGGATCAGGCCGCCGACTTGCTGAAGTATCAGGCGGAAAATCGGCTTGAAGGGGTTCCCCGGGCACAGGTGGCCACGGATCTCGCGGTGATCTATCTCATGGATAAGAAGGCAGAAGCTGCTCTTCAGGTCATCAATAATTCCAGGACCACGACCCTGCCCGCTGGCCTGAACGCCCAGCGCCGTCTGGTGGAGGCCCGCGCCCTGATGAATCTGGGGAGGATCGACGCTGGGTTAGAGGTGCTTGAACGCGACACCAGCCCTGAGGGCCAGGACCTACGCAACGAAATGGTCTGGAAGCAGAAGAA
Organism: uncultured Alphaproteobacteria bacterium; assembly: GCA_903892305.1. Classification (GTDB taxonomy): domain Bacteria; phylum Pseudomonadota; class Alphaproteobacteria; order Caulobacterales; family Caulobacteraceae; genus Phenylobacterium. Next base: position 886 of record CAITHQ010000281.1, on the reverse strand, counting down.
CTGGCCGGTGGCGGGGTTCAATTTCGAGAAGAGCCTTGGCGACCGCTATAAGCGGCCCGAACCCCTCTCGGCGGAAGACGAGGGCAAGGTCCTGCGGGCCGGCGTCGCCTACAGTCTGACAGGGGATGACGCGGCCCTGGTCCGCCTGCGCAGTCGCTATCAGCCCTTTGTCGAGCAGTCTCATAATCCCGACGCCATGAGGGTGGCCCTGTCTGGCATTTCCGAGGGTCAGTTCAGCGTTACCGACTTTGGTCGGCTCACGGCAGATAATGAGGCCTTCACCGGTTGGGTTGCCAAGATGAAGGCACGCTTCAGGCAGGCTCCTGCGCCCATAGGCCCGGTTACCCGCCAGGCCGCCGCGCCGGCCCCACAAAAACAAGCCCAGGCCGCCATCAAGCCCGCCAAGGGCTAGATCATAAAGCTCTGAATTCTAAGAAAGGTTCCGCTAGCGAGGCGCAATGTGGAAGCTCTCAACCAGACTTCCCGCCACCAATCGCCACCCGTCCACAAGGACGAAAAAGATCAGCTTGAAGGGCAGGGAAACCACCACAGGCGGCAGCATCATCATGCCCATGCTCATCAGCACGCTAGCGACTACAAGGTCGATGACCAAGAAGGGGATGAACAGCAGGAAGCCGATTTCAAAGGCCCGCTTCAACTCCGAGATCATGAAGGCCGGGGTGACGATCTGTAACGGCAGCTCCTGGACGGTCTTGGGCCTGGCCACCCGGGACAGCTTGACGAACAGGGCCAAGTCTTCTCGATCCACCTGAGAAAGCATGAAGGTCTTCACCGGTGCGCCCGCAGCAGTAAAGGCCTGGGGCAGCTCCATCTGGTGATCCAGAAGTGGCTTGATCCCTTGATTGTAAGAGGTCTGCAGGGTCGG
>CAITHQ010000280.1 GCA_903892305.1 uncultured Alphaproteobacteria bacterium | reverse complement strand
TTCGGTCTGGCGCTTCAGCTCTTCAATGGTTTCCGTTTTGAGTGAGAAGGGCGGCAGGGAGCAGGCGCTGTCGCCTGAGTGCACGCCCGCCTCTTCAATGTGCTCCATGACCCCGGCCACAAAGACAGTCTCGCCATCGCAGAGGGCGTCGACATCCACCTCCGTGGCCCGCGACAGGTACTGGTCGATCAGTACTGGGCTATCGCCGCTGACCTTTACCGCGTGGGTGATGTAGCGTTCTAGCTGTTCGTCATCGCGGACGATTTCCATGGCCCGGCCCCCAAGCACATATGAAGGGCGGATGACGACCGGATAGCCGACCTGATGGGCTCCAGCGAAGGCCTCATCCCTGGATCGGGCAATGGCATTGACGGGCTGGGCAATCTTCAGGCGGTGCAGCAGCTGCTGGAAACGCTCACGATCTTCGGCCAGGTCTATGGCGTCGGGGCTGGTGCCCAGGATCGGTATGCCGGCGTCCTCCAGGGCTTGGGCCAGCTTGAGCGGTGTCTGTCCGCCAAACTGGACGATGACCCCTAGTAGGGTTCCAGCGCGCTGTTCGACGGCGATCAGCTCCAGGACGTCTTCGGCGGTAAGGGGTTCGAAATAGAGGCGGTCAGAGGTGTCATAGTCCGTCGAGACGGTCTCGGGGTTGCAGTTGACCATGATCGACTCCACCCCGATGTCGGCCAGGGCGAAGGCGGCGTGGCAGCAGCAATAGTCGAACTCGATCCCCTGGCCGATCCGGTTGGGGCCGCCGCCGAGGATGATTGCCTTGCGGGCCCCGGACGGCTCGCTTTCGCAATCGGGTTCCTGGCCCAAGGCACCGGTTTCATAGGTGGAATACATATAGGGGGTTTCGGCGCGGAACTCGCCAGCGCAGGTGTCGATGCGCTTATAGACCGGACGGACACCCAAGGCCTGACGGGCAGCACGGACCTGGCCCTCCGCCGTGCGGGTCAGCATAGACAGGCGGGCATCTGAGAAGCCCTGGGCTTTAAGCGCCCGGAAGCCTTGCGCCGTGGTCGGCAGGCCGCTGGCGCGGATCAGGCCTTCCTCCCGCACAAGCTCTTGAATCTGGCGCAGGAACCAAGGTTCATAGGAACAGGCCGCGTTGACCTCATCGACGCTGAGGCCATGGCGGAAGGCCTGGGCGATAACGCGCAGCCGGTCTGGGGTGGGATTGCCCAGGGCGCGGACAATGGCGGCATGGCCGGTTTCAGGATCAGCCGAACCTTCAATGTCGACTTCATCCAGACCACTGAGGCCGGTTTCAAGACCACGCAACGCCTTCTGCAGGCTTTCCTTGAAGGTCCGGCCAATGGCCATCACCTCGCCCACGGATTTCATAGATGTGGTCAGGTGGGGTTCTGAGCCAGGGTATTTTTCGAAGGCAAAGCGCGGGATCTTGGTGACCACATAGTCGATGCTGGGTTCGAACGAGGCTGGGGTTGCCCCGGTAATGTCGTTCATCAGTTCATCGAGGGTGTAACCGACAGCCAGACGCGCTGCGACCTTGGCGATGGGGAAGCCCGTGGCCTTGGACGCCAGGGCCGAGGACCGCGAGACCCGGGGGTTCATCTCAATGACCACCATCCGGCCGTCAGCGGGATTGACCGCGAACTGGACGTTGGAGCCGCCGGTCTCAACGCCGATCTCCCGCAGAACGGCGATCGAGGCCGACCGCATGATCTGGTATTCCTTGTCCGTCAGGGTCAGGGCTGGCGCGACGGTAATGGAGTCGCCGGTATGGACGCCCATCGGATCAATGTTTTCGATGGAGCAGACGATGATGCAGTTGTCCGCCTTGTCGCGGACGACCTCCATCTCATACTCTTTCCAGCCCAGCACACTCTCTTCGATCAGCACTTCGGTGGTCGGTGATAAGTCCAGGCCTCGCTCCACGATCTCGCGGAACTCTTCCATATTGTAGGCAATGCCACCGCCGGTTCCTGCCAGGGTGAAGGAGGGGCGAACAATGGCGGGCAGACCGACGAAGTCGAGGCCTTCCAGGGCTTCGTCCATGGTGTGGGCGGCCTTGGACTTGGGACTTTCGAGACCCAGCTTGTCCATGGCATCGCGGAATTTCTGGCGGTCTTCAGCCCTGTCAATGACGTCAGCCTTGGCACCGATCATTTCGACCCCGTACTTCGCCAGGGCACCTGAGGCTTCCAGAGCCAGGGCGGTGTTCAGGGCCGTCTGGCCACCCATGGTCGGGAGAAGGGCGTCTGGCCGCTCCTTAGCGATGATCATCTCGACCATTTCTGGGGTGATGGGCTCGATATAGGTCGCATCGGCCACATCCGGATCGGTCATGATGGTGGCAGGGTTGGAATTGACCAAAATGATCCGATAGCCCTCGGCGCGCAGGGCCTTACAGGCCTGGACCCCTGAATAGTCGAATTCGCAGGCCTGCCCGATGACGATGGGGCCCGCGCCGATGATCAGGATCGAAGATATGTCGGTGCGTTTGGGCATCAAATTCCGTTCGCGCAAAAGGGCGGCCGCGCTGTTGGCGCGCCTTGCCCGTTCAATCTGTAGGTTAAGACGCCCGTTTAGAGAGGGAGTCGGGATGGCGCAAGCGGCGAGGGGACGTTCTGTCCTCATCGGGACAAAAAGAAACGGGCCGGCGTTTCCGCCAGCCCGGCTTAATCCAGAAAAAAAGAAACGGGCCGGCGTTTCCGCCGGCCCGTCATGGTCTTTCATCCTTTGGACTTTTCAGGGTCCGCCGGTCGCGGTTGCTAGACCTGCAGATTGCCCGCGGACATCTTGCCGCTGCGCTTGTCGCGCTCGAGCTCGTAGGTAACCTTTTGGCCTTCGTTCAGAGAACGAAGTCCAGCGCGTTCCACGGCCGAAATATGAACGAAGACGTCTGCGCCGCCTTCATCAGGTTGAATAAAGCCGTAGCCCTTGGTGCCGTTAAACCACTTCACGGTGCCGGTAGACATAGAGATATGAGTCCTTGGATAGATTTGCCCGAACGGCCAAGCTCGACCGAACAGGATCAAAGTTCGAGGGGGCAGGTCCGGTGCATCGGAATGAAGCGTCGAAAGTCAGCCGAACCTACGAGTTTGACCCACTCACCATGGATCAAGAAAAAGCCATTGGCAAGACTAGGTTTCTGACGTTGCTGTAATAGGGTTTCGAAATTTGCTGCTTGCTGGACGCAGGGGATGCAGGCAGCGTCCCGGTTGCTTTGAAATTGAAGGCCCCTGTGTCCCCCACTTTAAGCTCAGATCCACTATCCGCCCTTATTCCCCGCATAGCCGGGGGAGATCGCGCTGCCCTGCGCCAGCTTTATCAAGCAACCTCTGCGAAGCTTTTTGCCGTCTGCCTTCGTATCCTTTCCAGCAGGGACGAGAGCGAAGACGTGTTGCAGGAGGTTTATCTGACGATCTGGCGTCGCGCCGACCGCTTTGAGGCGGGCCGGGCCAGCGTCATGACTTGGATTTCGACAATTGCCCGAAACCGCGCGATTGATCGGCTTCGCGCGCGAGGGCCTCTCGCCGTCGCCGCCCAGATCGACGACATGGAGATCGCCGATAAGGCACCTGGTGCCGAGGCGCTCCTCGAGATCGCCCAGTCGGTCGAAGCGCTCAACGACTGCCTCTCCCAGCTAGACGCCCGCACCCGGGGCGTGATCCGCACAGCCTTCTTTGAAGGCGTGACTTACGAAGCCCTCGCCCTGCGCTTGGATACACCTCTGGGCACCATCAAGAGCTGGATCCGACGTGGCCTGCTCAAACTTCGGGGGTGCCTGGAGCCATGAGCCAGGAAGCCGAACTGTCCGATGACGAAGCCCTGGCCGCAGAGCATGCCCTGGGCGTGCTGAATGCCGCAGATCGCGCCACGGCCGAAAGTCGCATGGCCCAGGATTTTGCCTTTGCCCGCATGGTGGTAGCCTGGCGTTACCGGCTTGCGCCCTTGGCTGCCCTGCTCAAGCCCGTAGAGCCCTCGGCAGAGCTATGGACCCGTATCGAGCACGCCCTGCCAGCCAACGATAACCGGTCTCTGCGCCTATGGCGCGGCGCGGCGATCAGTGGGCTGGGTCTGGCTGCTGCGAGCTTGGCCGCAGTTTCTGTCATCGTCTTGCAGGGCCCCCTGGTGCCCGCAGCGCCTCCGCCCATGCTGAGCGCCAAGCTGGACACCGCCCAGGGCCAGCACCTGTTTGTCGCGGCCTATGATCCCCAGCGACAGGCTGTCGTCATTTCGTCCCTCGTGCCTCCGGGTACGGACCCAGGCCATGTTCATCAGCTCTGGCTTATTCCATCGGACGGCAAGCCCCGGGCGCTCGGCTTTGTGCCAGTGGGGGCCTCGGTCAAGATCCTATTGGCTCCGCCAGCGGCGGGCCTCACAGACTCACAGGCGACCCTCGCTATTTCCGTTGAGGCCCCTGGCGGATCCAAGACTATCGGGCCGACGGGCCCTGTGGTGGCCAAGGGTGCCCTGACCAAGATCTAGGCTAGGCAGGTGTCTTGGCCAGGTCCATCAGGTCTGCGAAACGCTGGAATAGATAGAGGGAGTCCGTCGGTCCGGGCGAGGCCTCAGGGTGATGCTGTACGCTGAACACCGGCTTGCCCTTCAGGCCCAACCCTGCATTGGTGCCATCGAACAACGAGATGTGGGTTTCCTCCACACCCTCTGGCAGGCTGTCTCGGTCCACGGTGAAGCCGTGGTTCATGGAGACAATCTCCACCTTGCCGGTGGTCAGGTCCTTCACAGGATGGTTGGCCCCGTGGTGGCCCTGTTCCATCTTCACAGTCTTGGCACCCAGGGCCAGGGCCATCATCTGGTGACCCAGACAGATCCCAAACACCGGCACGCCGCTGGCCACCAGCTTCTTGATTTCCGGTACGGCGTAGACGCCGGTCGCAGCGGGATCGCCCGGTCCGTTGGACAGCATGACGCCGTCGGCCTTGTGGGCCAGAATGTCTTCCGCCGAGGTCGTGGCGGGCACCACCGTCACCTCAGCGCCGATCGAAACCAGGGACCGCAGGATGTTGCGCTTCACGCCAAAATCCATGACCACGACCTTGAATCGGGTCGCTCCGGGCTTGGCATAGCCTTCCGGCCAAGAATAGAGCCCCTCGGAATAGGTGAAGGGCTGACGGCAGGTGGCGTCCTTGGCAAGGTCCAGGCCCTCGAGGCCAGACCAAGCTGCGGCCTGAGCCTTCAGGGCCGGAATATCGAACTTGCCGTCCTTCGAATGGGCGATGACCCCGTGCGGCATGCCGGTCTCACGGATGACTCGGGTCAGGGCGCGGGTGTCGACACCGGCCAGACCTACAACCCCGCGGCGCTTCATCCAGCTATCGAGATCAGAGTCTGCACGCCAATTGGCGGGCGCGGTCGGCACATCGCGGAAAATGGCACCACGAGCAGCGGTCTCGGCAGCACCAGACATCTGTTCTAGATCTTCCAGATTGGTGCCAACATTGCCCACATGGGGGAAGGTGAAGGCGATGATCTGGGCCATGTAGGATGGGTCGGTCAGGATCTCCTGATAGCCGGTCATGGCGGTGTTGAAACACACCTCACCCAGAGCGGCCCCCTCAGCGCCGACGCCAACCCCCTGCAGAACGGCTCCATTGGCCAGAACCAAGACTCCGGTGACCCCAGGCAAGAGTTCGCTCATGGTCGGAGTCTCCTTCAAGGCACCCACGATCTCGGGTGAGACCTTCTGGGCAAACGGCGGCGTAGGTAGAGTTTCACGTCCCCCGGGTCAATGAGTCGCGAAACTCCGCGAGCTATGCCATCAAAACAGGGGAAACTTTCGGAGGTCCATCATGAGCCATATTGATCCTGACCGCGAGGCCTGGGCGCAATTTCGCAATCTGCCCAGCGATCAACCGATCCACATGCTCAACCTGATCAAGGTCAAACCCCTGGCGACCTATCCGCAAGACCACCCCGATCACGGCAAGGGCATGACAGGTTTAGAGGCTTATCGCGCCTACGGCCGTACCACTGCCCATATCTTCAAGCGGGTCGGCGGCGTGCAAATCTGGGCAGGCAAACCCCAGGTCATGGTCACGGGCCCCCAATCAGAGGCCTGGGACATTTGCTTCATTGCGCAATATCCGTCCCCCGATGCCTTCGTCGAAATGGTGCGCGATCCTGAATATCGCGAGCTCGTGAAACACCGCACGGCGGGCGTGGAAGACTCCCGGCTCTTGCGGCTTGATCCTGTGGTCCCCGGCGAAGGGTTTGGGGAATAGGGCGGGTCGAGGTTTGACATCATAGATCCCCAAGGAGATTCCCATGCTTGCCCTGCGCCCCAATTGCGAATGCTGTGATCGCGACCTGGCTTTCGACAGCGCTGACGCTCGGATCTGCACCTTTGAATGTACCTTCTGCGCCGACTGCGTGGAGACAAGGCTCGGCGGTGCCTGTCCCAATTGCGGTGGTAACTTCAGCCCCAGGCCGATCCGGCCTGCGGCTTTGCTCGCCAAGTTTCCGGCCTCGACCGAGCGGGTCTTTAAGCCGATTTGATGCGCGATAAGCTTTGTCCACTTTGGTTGACAAGTCAGACATTGTCTACCATGGTAGACATATGTTCGAGGTTCGACAGACCGTTATCTTCCAGAAGTGGTTTAGGGATCTGCGTGATCTAAGAGCTAGAGCCCAAATTATCCGCAGGATCGAGCGCGCTCAGGTGGGAAATCTGGGAGATGTCGAGCCGGTCGGTAATGGCGTCAGCGAGATGCGGATTCACTATGGACCCGGCTACCGTGTTTATTTCTTGCAGCGTGGTCAGGATATTATCTTCCTGCTGAGCGGCGGCGACAATACCAGCCAAAGGCGGGATATCAGCGCGGCGATCAGACTTTCGAAGGAGATTTGATAATGCCGATCGAAACTGTCCGCTGGGACATCTCTGAACATTTGGGTAGCGAAGCTGAGATCGCGGCCTATTTGGACGCTGTGTTCGAAGTGGGTGATCCTGACGAAATTCGTGACGCCATCGGCCATGCGGCCCGGGCGCGAGGCATGTCCGATCTCGCACAGTCTACCGGTATCAGTCGTTCCGGGCTCTACAAGGCGCTGGGCGAAGATGGAAATCCATCCTTTGAAACTGTGTCCATATTGCTGAAAGCGCTAGGGGTCCGATTATCAATCACGCCTCTGCGTAGCGCCTAACGGATTTGGGCTGTGCGTCTCCTGAAACTGGCCTAAGTCAGCACCATGCGCATCACGACGGTCGGCCTCGATGCCGATGACACCCTTTGGCACAACGAGACCCTATTCCGCCTGACCCATGACCGGTTTTGCGGTCTCTTAGCGGACGTCACCGACCCTGAAACCGCCAAGGCGCGGCTGTCGGAGGTAGAGCGGCGAAACCTGCGGCTCTACGGCTATGGGGTGAAGGGCTTCACCCTTTCCATGATCGAGACAGCCATGGAGTTGACCGCTGGACAGGCACCGGCCTCGGTGATCCGAGAAATCCTGGCGGCGGGCCGGGAAATGCTCAGCGAGCCGGTGGAGCCGCTTCCCGGCGTGGATCACGCCCTGGCAGAACTGTCCGAGACCTACCGTCTTGTCCTGATCACCAAGGGCGACCTACTGCATCAGGAACAGAAGCTGGCGGCGTCTGGCCTGGGCGACCTGTTCGCCGCAGTCGAGATTGTCAGCGAAAAGGACACCGAGACCTACCGCAGGGTGTTCGAGCGCCACGGCACGGGCGCGGATCAGGCGGTCATGTGCGGAAACTCGCCGCGCTCAGACATTCTGCCAGCCCTGGAAGCCGGGGCCTGGGCTGCCCATGTGCCCTATGTCCTGACTTGGGAGCATGAGCTGGTGGACCTGCCCATGGACCATCCACGCTTTGCGGAGCTCGCCTCGATTTCGCAGCTACCAGATTGGGTCTCAAGCCTGGGCTGAGACCATCCAACTGGCGGACAGGATTTTGACGCCATCGGGCCCGTCATGGGGTGCCAGCGCGGCGCGGACGGCGTCGATCACCGCTTCGCGCCTGTCAGGGTTTTCCCGCAACAATGCGCCCAGTGGTCCGATCTTCAGGGTCGTCGCCAGGGACTGCTCTAGGTCGCCGCTGCCGATTTTCTGATCGTGCGGGATCAAGGTCACCGCGGAGAATCCTGCGGCCTCCAATATCCCTTTCAGCCGATCGCCGTCCGCAAAGCCGAAGGGTCCCGGTGCATGGGGAGCTTGCGGCTGGCTCGGTGGCAAGAGGTGGGCAACCGCCCGGGTAGGCATGGACATGAAGAGGTTTTCCGCTGGGGTCCGCCAGCAGACAAAGGAGAGCTTGCCACCTGGCTTTAGGGCCTTCCGAATATTCTGAAAGGCCGCCGTTGGGTCTGCGAAGAACATGACGCCAAACCTGGAAAATACGCTGTCAAAGGACTGAGGCGCGAAGGCATAGGTCTGGGCGTCAGCTTCTAGGAACTGGGCCTGGTCGAGCCCGGCTGCCTTGGCGCGACCTTCAGCCACGGCCAGCATGGGCCGTGATATGTCTAGGCCTAGGGCCAGACCCGATGCCCCAACAGCCTCCGCCAGGGCCAGGGTCGATTGTCCCGCGCCGCAACCAATATCGAGAATGCGCTGCCCAGGCTTTGGGGACAGGGCCTCCATGGCCTTTAGGCCCAGGGGTTCCAGCTGGTGGTCGAGCCGCTCCTGCATGGCCGCCCAGGTCTCCCCAGCTCCGGCATTCCAATAGGCGATCTGGTCGGCATTGGCCTTGGTCATGGGGCGATGGGGGCGCAGACCCGCTCCAGCCAGGCGCGGAGGTCAGGTTCGAGGCGCGGACCGACCTCGGCCACAACGCGGGCATGATAGGCGTCGAGCTGAGCCCGCTCATCAGCCCTCAGCAGGTCGACAGCGATCAGGCGGCGATCAATGGGGGCCAGGGTCAGGGCCTTAAAGCCCAGCATCTTCCGCTCCCCGCCAGGGATTTCCTCAGGCTCAGTGACATATTGCAGGTTTTCAATGCGGATGCCGTAGGCACCTTCTTTGTAATAGCCCGGTTCATTGGAGACGATCATGCCCGGGCGCAGGGCCACCAGATTGGGGGCCTTGGCAATCCGGTGCGGGCCCTCGTGGACCCCCAGATAGACCCCGACCCCGTGGCCGGTGCCATGGTCATAGTCAAATCCCTGTGCCCACAGAGCCGTGCGGGCCAGGGCGTCCAAGGCCGAGCCGGTGGTGCCGGCGGGGAAGCGCACCGCCGCCAGGGCTAGGTGACCCTTCAGCACCAGGGTGAAACGTTCGCACATCTCCCGGCTGGGGGTTCCCAGGGCCATGGTGCGGGTGACGTCTGTGGTGCCGTCCAGATACTGGGCACCGGAATCCACCAGCAGGATCGAGCCTGGCGTGGTCTTCTTGTTCAGGCGCTCGGTGGGCCGGTAGTGGGGGAGTGCAGCGTTGGACAGGGCCCCGGCAATGGTGTCGAAGCTCAAGTCCTTCATGGCCCCGCTCTCGGCCCGGAAGGCCTCGAGGCGGGTGACCACCTCCATCTCATCGGGGAAGGTGGTCTGGGCCTCGGTGTCGATCCAGTGCAGGAACTTGGCCAGGGCCACCCCGTCCCGGATATGGGCCTCGGTGGTCCCTGCGATTTCCGTGGCGTTCTTGCAGGCCCGAGGCAGGGCGCAGGGATCATCGCCCCGCACCACCTGGGCGCCGGCCGTGTTCAGGGCTTCAAAATACCAGGCCGAGGACAGGGCCGGGTCCACCAGCACCCGCTTACCCTTGAGGGCCCCTAGGGCGGGCTCCAGATCGGCGGGGGTTTCCAGAGAGACCTGATTGCCCAACCAGGCAGGCAGGGCCTCGGTGACCTTGGCGGGCTCCATGAACAGGCGGGCCGTGCCGTCCTTATTCAGCACGGCTTGGCTGATCGGCAGGGGCGAACGGATGACGTCGCCGCCGCGGATATTGAACAGCCAGGCGATGGAGGCTGGCGCTGTGATGACGGCGGCGTCTGCGCCCAGGCGCTCCAGAGCCTCGCCGACCCGGGCGCGCTTTTCCGTGGAGTCCTCACCGGAATAATCGAGGGGTTGTGGAACCACTGGGGCCATGGGCTGGGCTGGGCGCTCGGCACCCCAGGCCTGATCCAGGGGGCTGATCTCGACGGGCTTCAAGACCGCGCCGGACTTGGCAGCGGCAATGCGCAAGTGGCCCAGGGCGTCGGGGCTGTGGAGGCGCGGATCATAGCCCACCACCTGACCGGCCTTGACGGCGGTCTCCACATAGAGCGGCACTCCGCCATCTACGAGGTCGCGGATTTCGAAGACCGACTGATCAATCTGATCGCGGACCTGCAGGGTGTAGCGACCATCCACAAAGACGGCGGCCTTGTCCTTCAGGATCACCGCAGCCCCAGCAGAGCCGGTAAAGCCCGTGGCCCAGGCCAAGCGGTCATTGGCCTGTGGCAGGTATTCGTTCTGATGCTCGTCCTCATGGGGCACGAGAAAGCCGTCGAGACCCTGGCTAGCCATGGCGTGACGGATCAGGGGCACGTGCTTGGGGCCAAAGGACGGGTCGGTGGATTCGGTGAATGTCTGATGCATGGACAGCATCTAAGACCTTCGACCAAGGCGCGCAAAGGGGGCGGTCTTGCCGGATCGCCGATTTTCAGGCATTTTGTGTCTCATGATCGCGATCGCTGCCCAGGCCTGCTCCAATTCCAACGGTCCCTCCGGGATCGTTCGTCGGCGCGCGCCTTAAGGCCCTAGCCTGACGATCAGATCCCGCCCAACTGGACGGGATCGCTGACGAAGCCCGTCCGACATTTCAGAAATCGGAGAGCTTCCATGACTGACCCCAAACCCTGGTTTCCCATTGAGACTGAACGATTATGCCTTCGGGAATTCCGCCCTGAGGATGAGGCTGACGTTCACGCCTATGCCAGCCGCGCAGATGTCGCCCGTTATATGGGCTGGGGGCCCAACACCAAGGACGAGACCAGGCTCTTCCTGGGACAAAACCTTGAGGCCCAGACCCGCTGGCCGAGGACCGATGTCACTCTGGCGATGGCGCTCAAGGAGGATGATCGCGTCATTGGTGCGATCCGACTTTGGGGGGTAAACGCTGAATACGATACGGCCTTGATCGGCTATGTCCTGCACCGGAACTACTGGCGTCAGGGCCTGACGTCTGAGGCTGCCCGCGCCCTGGTCAGGGCAGGGTTTGAGACCCTAGGCCTGCACCGGATCATCGCCACATGCGATGTACGCAACCGCGGTTCCTGGGGCGTCATGAGAAAGATTGGCCTGCGGCGGGAGGGTCGGTTTATGCAGGACAGAATGGTCAAAGGTACCTGGTGCGACACCTATTCCTACGCCCTGCTGGCCGAGGAATGGCGGGCAGCCAAAGTCTAATTTCATCCGGATATAAATTGACGGAGGCGGGAAAGCGCGTACAACCCGCCTCCGTCAGTTCGGATCAGGATCATGGAAAACCAGCGCAAACGCGAAATCACCGCCGCCTATAAGGAACGCAAGTCCCAGCCGGGGATTTTCCGGGTGGACTGCGCCGCCTCTGCCGAGACCTGGGTCGGGATCAGCCGCAACCTCGACTCAGCCCAGAACTCGGTCTTCTTCCAACTGCGCATGGGCAGCCACCGCAACAAGACTATGCAAGCCGCCTGGGCCGCCCATGGGGAGGCAGGGTTCGCCTACGCCCTGGCCGAGGTGCTCGAGGTCAAGGACGTCAGCCCCTACATCCTCGACCGGCTGCTGAAGGAGCGGCTGGCCCACTGGCGGAAGGAATTGGGCGCGGGGTCAGTGGTGGGGTAAGCTAATCGCTGACTGCCTACGGATGACCCATGACCCACCTCCGCCTCACCCTCGGCCCCTGTGACTTCACCGGCCGTCTTGAAACCGAGACCGCGCCGAAAACCTGCGCCGCCATCCTCGCCAGGCTGCCTTTCGAGACCCAAATGGTTCACGTGCGCTGGAGCGGCGAGGCGATCTGGGCGCCCTTGGGCGACTTTGAGTTTGGAGTTCCGGCGGAGAACGCCACCAGCTATCCCGCCCCCGGCCAGATGCTGCTCTATCCCGGCGGGATCAGTGAGACCGAGCTCCTGCTGGCCTACGGCCCCGTCCGGTTCGCCAGCAAGGCCGGTCAGCTGGCCGGCACGCCCTTCCTGACCTTGACGTCTGGGCTGGATCAGCTGGCAGAGCTTGGTCGGATGACCCTCTGGAAGGGCGCTCAAGCCTTGCGGATGAGCCTAGGCTGACACGAGTTCGATCGGCCCGGGGTAGGCAGCAATCATCGTGTCGGCGGTTAGAAGGACCAGACCTTCGTTTTGGGCCTGAGCGACCAAGATCCGGTCGAAGGGGTCCTTATGGAGGTTGGGCAGGGCCGAGACGGCCGCTGCATGTTCGCTAGTGATAGGGACCTCTATATAACCATTTTCAAGCAGCCCCCTGCGCAAGATGTGCGGGTCAGCTCGAAAGTCATCGCGGCCCAGGCTGGCCTTAATCGCGACTTCCCAGATGCTAGCGGCGCTGAAATAGAGCGTGTTCTCGTTATCCGACACAAGGGTTTTAGCCTTGGCAGGCAGGCCAGAGGTCGCAGCCCACAGCAACAGTTGGGTATCCAATAGGAGATTCAAGGCGTCTCGCCGAACAGTTGGGCGGCCTCTTCTGCGCCCATACGATCGAAGTCGGGTGGCACGGTAATCTGACCCAATAGAAACCCAGTGCGGCATTGCGCCTTTGGTTCCTGAACGACGAGTGCAGAGACCATGACCATTGGCTTGCCCGCCTTGGCGATGACGAAGGCCTCTCCCTTCGCCGCCTGGTCTACAAGGCGAGACAGGTGGGTCTTGGCTTCATGAATATTGATGGTCTGCATTGCGCATTCCTAAACTTAGTTCACTGAACTTAGTTTACAACAGCAGGGTTTTCAACCTCATCAACTCCGCCGAATAACCAAAGTCGCCCAGGCGTCGCGGTGGATGCGGCGGACGAGGGTGAATCCCTTGGAGCGATAGGCACCCAGCACCCGGCGCTCCTGCGACCGCAGCAGGCCTGACAGAATGGCTAAGCCGCCGGGCTTGAGGGCCAGCTTGATGTCCTGGCTCAGCGCCACGAGGGGCGGGGCCAGGATATTGGCGAAGACCAGGTCATAGGGAGCCTTTGCGCGAACGCTGGCGTGGCCAAGGCCTGAGGCCAGAAGGAACTTGGCCTTGGCCTTGTTGAGCTGGGCGTTCTCGCCGGCGATGCGGACGGAGGGGGCGTCAATGTCGGTGCCGAAAGCCACAGGGGTTCCGGTTCTGGCCGCGGCTATGGCCAGGACGCCGGTGCCCGCGCCCACATCCAGAACGCGCTTAAAGCCCTTGGCCTTGAGCAGGTCGTGATAGGCCTGGAGACAGCCCACCGTCGTGCCGTGGTGGCCGGTACCAAAGGCGGCACCCGCCTCGAT
>CAITHQ010000279.1 GCA_903892305.1 uncultured Alphaproteobacteria bacterium | reverse complement strand
GTGGACCCGAAATCCCTCATATCCAGAGATCGGCGTGCTGGTCCATTGCCAGGCGTTTCCGACAATATCATAGAAGCCGTCCCCTTGGGGGAACCGGTCCACCGGGCAGGCGCTGGCGGCAAATTCAAGGTTGATATTGCCGGGCGCGGGGCTCCAATCTGGCTGATCTCCTGGAACCCTTGCGCGCAGCACGGCCCATTCCGCCTCACAGGGCAGCTGGATCGACTGGCCAGTCTCTGCAGCTTTCCAGCGGCAGAAGGCAGCAGCTTCAAGGGCGTTGACATCCACTGGCCAGTCCCAGGCCATTGGGACTTCAGAAGTCATAAGCCGTAGGTAGAGGTTATCTGGATCTTCAGGGCTTCCCACCCAGAAGGTGGGTTGATCGGCCTTGGCGAAAGACCGCCAGGCCCAGCCTTCGGCAGTCCACCACTTAGGCTCGGCATAGCCGCCAGCAGCGACAAACTCGAAGTATTCCGCATTGCTCACCAGCATGCTGGCAGCTTCAAAAGCCTCCAGTGTGATGCGCAGCTGGCCGTATTCATTGTCCCAGCCATAGGTCTGGTCACGCTTGCCAAGCACGACCTCGCCCCCCGCAAGCGGGACCAGACGGTTGCCAGGTACAGCCCGACGATCGTGCCGCGCTTCCTGGAAATGTGGCCAATGGGGCTGGGAGCAAACCCAGTCTATGGGCAGCTGACGGATCAGGACACTGGAGGTCTCCAGGTGAATCCTCTCATGCTCAATGCCCATGAGAATGATCCAGGCCGGGCTCTCCCAGGTGATCGGCAGGGACAGGGGCATGCTAGAAATGGTTTCAATGACCAGGGCGCGGACCCTGGCCCGATAGTCCCGCAGAACCGCCACCGAGGGCCAATCATAATGGCTCTCATTGAGGTCATCCCAGCTCATTTCATCAACGCCGATGGCCACCTGGGCTTCTATCTGGGCATCGATCCGCTGATTGATTTGGCCGTCGGCCAGAAGCTTGTTGATGAAGAATGCTGCTGTATGGCCGTAATAGAAGATCAGGGGATGGCGCAGGGCTATGGCCTTGGTGAACCAGCCACGATCATCGGCAATACAGTCGTAAAGGCTGTCATAGAGATCAAAGGTTTGGCAGAAATACGCAAGGATTTCAGAGCGCTTTGCTGCAACGGAGCTGCCGTCTAAGAGGACTGTACGGGTGGGGTCTGGCAGCCGTTCTGAGGCAGGCTCAGAGAGATCAAAGGGTCGCACTTAGGTATCCTGCATCCTGACAATCGAACGGCGACCCGGGGGTCGCCAACGCCTCTCCTACGACGTCCTAGCGTCGCAGGATAACAGATATTCCATGACAAGACCCGAGCTTGTCGTTTTCGCTTGGGGCCCAGAGGGGTAAACCGTCCTAAGGGGTAGCTCACGTCTACCGCAAATCTCGGAACGCGATTGAGTCAGCAGGGGTCACATTTAGGCTCAGGGCTCTGCAGCCCTGACTGACCAGCCTCTGTTGCCGCCGGTTTTGGAGTTACCGCGCCGAACAGCCGACATCGACGTTTAGGCACATCCTACAGTTGAAGTTGAATCGACAAATTTCACAGCCATCACGAAGAGTTCGTGGTTTCGAATCCGAAACGTCTTTCGTGACCGGCACAGTGTCCACTCTCAGATGGGGGTAGATACATGCGTCTTCAGGTCAGCTTTCGGCAATCCGTCCTATGTGGAGCCGCGCTCATTGCGCTCACAGCTCCGTTGGTTTCCGTCTCAAGCGCCCGCGCTGAAGCGACAGCATCAGACTCGAAGGCGGTCGGCCTTGAGGAGGTGATCGTTACCGCTCAGAAGCGGTCCGAGAACCTTCAGAAGACCCCGATTTCGGTCTCGGTGGTGAGCGCTCAGGCCATGGAAGACCGCCACATCTATTCCTTGACAGATCTGAACGATGGCTCCGCGCCCGGGCTCACATCAACGCCATACGCCAGCCGCCCGTTCAGCATTATCTTGAACATCCGTGGGGTCGGGATCATGGCCGATCCAAACCAGCCGTCCGGCGAATCTGGGATCGGGGTCTATCTGGACGGTGTCTATTTGGGGCGTCC
>CAITHQ010000278.1 GCA_903892305.1 uncultured Alphaproteobacteria bacterium | reverse complement strand
GGTTGCTGTAAGCCAAGTTGCCCGAGCGTGCGAAACGCGCCATGAAACACTATGGCCCGCGAGATCGTCCTCGACACTGAAACCACCGGATTCGAGCCCCATCTGGGTCATCGGCTGGTGGAGCTTGCGGCCCTGGAAATTGAAGACTTCGTTCCGACGGGCCGCAGCTTTCACATCTATATCGACCCGGAACGGGACATGCCGCCTGAGGCGGAAAAGGTTCATGGCCTCTCGGCCGCTTTTTTGAAGGGCAAACCGAAATTCGCCGATCCTGAGGTGGCTGAGGCCTTCTTGGACTTCATCGCCGATGCGCCCCTGGTGGCGCATAATGCCAGCTTTGACCGGGCCTTTGTAAATTGGGAGCTGAACACCCTAGGTCGAGAGATTCTGCCCGAAGGCCGATGGGTCGACACCTTGGCCCTGGCGCGCCTGCGGTTTCCCGGCATGCACAATTCCCTGGACGCACTATGCAAGCGGTTCAAGATTTCCCTGGCCGAGCGGGACAAGCACGGCGCTCTGATCGACGCCCGTCTGTTGGCGGCGGTTTATCTGGAACTCAAAGGTGGCCGCGAACGCTCCCTCGAGCTCGTGGCGCAAGCCAAGACAGTGGTCTTTGGAGCGCTGCGTGAAAACGCCTATGGCCCTAGGCCCCGGCCCCTGGCACCCAGATCCACAGACGCCGAGCGGGCCGCCCATGCCACCTTTGTCCTGCAAGAGGTCAAGAGCGGCATGTGGAAAAAGCTTGGGGTCTAAAGACCCAAATCAGGCGTTGCCTACCACGACACCCTGGCCTTCGGCCTGGGCCTTGCGGGCGGCATAGACCCCGGCGAAGTCGATGGGGTCTAGCAGGAAGGGCGGGAAGCCGCCGTCCGTGGTGACGTCGCCGATAATCCGCCGGGCATAGGGGAAGAGATATCGCGGGCATTCCACCAGCAGAACCATTTCCATGTCCTCAGCAGAGACGCCCTCAATGGCAAACAGGCCGCCATAGAGCAGCTCGACCACAAACAGGGGGCCGTCTTCGCGCATGGCCCTGGCAGTGAGTTTAAGATCGACTTCAAAAAAGCCGTCATCGCGCCCGCGGGCGTTCATCTCGACGCCCATGTCGATTTGCGGCTGAGGTCCACCAGACCGCAGCACATCCGGTGACAGGGGGTTCTCGAAGCTCAAATCGCGAATGAACTGGGTCAGGATTCGAATGCCAGGTTCAGCGGCCTGGCCGTTGACTGTTGGCGCTGCGGACTGATCAGTATCGCTCATGGCAGGGTTCCGTCAGGATTGGGATGTCCATTTACATCCCCTTCAAGGCCGCGGCTGCTAACATGAGGTTGGGGGCGATGCAATGACAGCCCTGACGCGGCGCGAAGAACACCCTATATGAAGACTTCCGTAACCCAAGTGAGCGACGTAGCCTAAGTGCTCCAGATGATCATCTTCGCGGCCCTGGCCGCCGTCGTCCTGTTCCAGCTTTATTCGGTGCTGGGCCGCAGAGTCGGTCGACAACCTGAAGACGCCGCCGCAGGTGCAGTCTTAACCCCACCCCGGGGGGACCAGGCGCCAGCCGCAGATGCGCCGGCCTTGGACGACGCCGATGCCTCGGGCCTGACGGCCATCCGTGCCCGCGACGGGAGTTTCGATCTCTTGAACTTCCTGAATGGTGCCCGCTCGGCCTATCAAAAAATCGTACAGGGGTTTGCAGCCGGTGATCGCGAGGCTCTGAAGGACCTGTTGTCTGCCCCGGTCCTGGCGGCCTTTGAGGCGGAAATCACCGCTCGCGAGGCCGATGGCCGCACGGAGACGGTTGAGTTTCTGCAATTTCCCCGGGCGGATCTGGAAAAGGCTGTGGTGGATGGCGACAGGGCCCGACTGACCGTGCGTTTCCTGGGCGAACTGCGCAGCCGCACCAAGGGGCCAGAGGGCGAAGGCATCGAAGATCGGCGCACCGCCGAATTGTGGACCTTTGAGCGGGCTTTGGACAGTCGCGACCCCAACTGGGTTCTGGTCCAAGTCAGCCCAGCAGAGGCTTAAGGTCTTGCGTCTGGCCAGGCTGGCGACCCTCGCGGGCCTGCTGGTCTTGAGCGCCTGCGCCACGACCCCAAAGACGGGGCCCGCCGCTCTGCCTGTACCGCCGACACCACAGCCCCACCTAACTGCACCGGAGGCCCAGCCCCAACCCCTTGCAGTTGCGCCCATCGCACCCATCAGAGTGCGATTTTCAGATCTTCCCGGTTGGCCCCAAGAGGATCACTCGGTGGCCTTCAAGGTGTTCCGCCAAACCTGCCAGGCCGGACGTGCGCCAGCCATGTTGGCGGTCTGTCGTCGGGCGCAAACCATGGTTGACCCAGATGAGGCTCATGCCCGGGCATTTTTCGAAGACAATTTTGACCCAGAGCGCCTGAATGGCGAGGGCCTGCTGACCGCCTATTTTGCGCCGGAATATGAAGGGCGCTCTGTCCCAGATGAAGATTTCTTCGCCCCAATTCGTCCGAGACCGGCTGATATGCTGGTCAAGGATGGACAGGTTTGGCAGCTGGACCCCCAGGGCAAGCTTAGCCTCTATCCGGATCGGGCCACGATCGAGGGGCTTCCCGCCAGCGATGCTATTGCCTGGATGCGGCCAGAGGACCTGTTTTTCCTTCAGATTCAGGGGTCAGGGGTTCTGACCTTTGAGGACGGGCATCGGGAAAAAGTCCTCTATGCCGGCAATAATGGACGGCCCTTTCTGGGGATTGCTGCGCCCATGCGTCGCCAGGGCCTCTTACCGGAAAACGGCACCTCTGGTGACGCCATCCACAGCTGGCTCGCGGCCCATCGCGGTTCAGAGGCCGAGGCCGTCATGCACCTTAACCCCCGCTATGCCTTTTTCAGGACGGCGCCCGATGATGGTCTGCCCCCCCTGGGGGCGGCCGGCCTGCCCCTTCCGGCTGGCCGCGCCATTGCCGTAGATCCCCAACGCCACAGCTATGGCGAGCTCATCTGGATCGATGCCGATGTTCCCAAACTGTCTGGCGCCTTCCCAGCCTATCGCCGTCTGGTGGCTGCTCTGGATACAGGCGGCGCCATAAAGGGGGATGTGCGCGCTGATCTCTATATGGGCCAGGGGGCAGAGGCAGGATTTGAGGCGGGCCGAGTTCGCCATAGCCTGCACATGCACAGGCTGGTTCCGAGGCCATGAAGCGCCCGGTCCGCCCCGAAGAGCAGAGGCTCTGGTCTATGGTGGCCTCAACGGTCCATCCCCTGCCTGGGCGCAGTCAACCGGTCGCGCCGCCCGCGCCGCCCGATAAGCCGGCCTTGGGTGATGCCATTTCAGCGCCAAAGCCAGGGGTTGGGGGGATGACCGCCGGTCCGATCCCCACGGGCCCCGCCTTGGCCCCTTCGCCTAGGTCTAAGGTCATAGAGCCGGGCCGTCGTCACCGGATCGCCAAGGAGCGGGACCCCATCGGTGCCCATATCGACCTGCACGGCATGGATCAGGACCGGGCGCGCACTGTCCTGGAGGCCTTTATCTTCAGGTCCTGGAATGAGGGCATGCGGGCGGTTTTAGTCATTACGGGCAAGGGTCTGCGGGGGGATGGTGTCCTGCGGCGCATGACCCCAGAATGGCTGGCTGATCCTCGCCTGCGGGATGTGGTGGCGGGAATTTCAGAGGCCCAGAGGCGGCATGGCGGCGAGGGTGCCCTCTATGTTGCCCTCAAGCGCCATCCCAGAGCCGGATCCCTGTAAGCTGGGGTCCTAGGCCTCAGCCTTACCCCGGCCCCAGCGGGCGGCCCAGGCTGTGATCCCCACATCGCTGGTGACATTGCCCAAGGTACGGGAAAAGTCGGGAAAGGTCTCAACCGCCAGCAGCAGGGGCAGGAGTTCCATGGGAACCCCCATGGCCCCACAGATCGGTACCAGGGTGGTGAAGAAGGTGACGGAGCTGGCAACGCCCACGGCGGCCAGGCTGACAATGCAGGCTACGACCACGCCCACGGCCAGCTGGGCCGGGCCCAGGTGGACCCCGTAAATATGCGCCACATAGATGGCAACAGCCAGATTGCCCGGGGGACTGGTAATGCGGAATAGGGCGACCGCCATGGGTAGGACGAGGCCGCGCACCCCCTGCGGCACCCCAAGTTTCTCCGTGGCTTCCAACATGACCGGCAGGGAGGCGAGGGAGGACTGGGTTGAAATCGCCATAGCCTCTACGGGGATCAGGGCGGTGAACAGTTTTCCTGGGGCAATCTTGCCACCGA
Source organism: uncultured Alphaproteobacteria bacterium (assembly GCA_903892305.1). GTDB lineage: Bacteria > Pseudomonadota > Alphaproteobacteria > Caulobacterales > Caulobacteraceae > Phenylobacterium. Next base: position 22,725 of record CAITHQ010000278.1, on the reverse strand, counting down.
AGATCGCCATGATCAGGCCCAGTACCCCGGCCAGCAGGCACATGATCGAAACAATCACCACATACTGACCCAATATGCCCACCGCGCCGAAGCCGGTCTTTGCGCCCACCACAAAGGCCAGCAGGAAGACCCCGAGGGGTGCGATCTTTAGTACCCAACCGACGATGACCATCATGGTGGCCTGAACCGCATCGAATAGGCCAAACAGCACATCCCGACGGCCAGGGTCCAGCCGGGTCGCCGCCAGACCAAACACCAGACCAAAGAACACGATCGAGGCCATGGCCCCCTCTGCCGCCGCCTTGATGGGGTTGGCGGGAATGAAGGATTTGAGCATGTCCGTTATGGGTGGGGAGGCTGGGACCTGGGCCCCGAGCCCATGGGCTGAGGCGCGCAGAGCTTCGGCGGCTAGTTTGGGTGCTGGCCAAATATCCAGCAGGGCCGGGGTGGCGATCGCGGCAATGGTGGTGGAGACCAGCAGCATGACGGCGAAGGTCAAGAGGCTGCGTCCAGGCAGGCCGCCCCCCTTCAGGGCGCCGGCTGCTTGAGCTACCCCCACTACCAGCAAGGAGAAGACCAGGGGAATAATTGTCATGCGCAGGGCGTCGAGCCAGATTCCGCCCAAGGCCTGGCTTGTGGTTACCAGCTGGGCTGCAAGTCCGGGGGATAGGTGGGGCGATAGGGCGCCGAGGACGAGGCCGAGGATCAGGCCAGCAAGGATGCGGGTGGTGAGGGAGTTGAACGCCATGTCCGCAGGATTGCCATAAGCTGAGGTTCTGACCAGCCTAAAACGCGCATTTCTCACCTTGAAGGGAAAGGCGCCTGCAATTGGACGCGTTTGCCACTAACCTTATCGATCATGCGTCGCGCGCTTCTTTATTTGGCTATTTTAAGTGTTGCCGGGTCCGCCTGGGCCACTGACCGCGGTAGCGTGCATCCCAGAGACACCGTGCGCGATGCCGTCATGGCGCCCCTCGAAGATCTAGACCTTAAGGAAATCCCCATACCCGAGGCCCTGTCGCGGGCCCGACGTGACCCCTACGCCCTTGAGGGTTTGACCCGGTGTGAAGGAATTGCAGCCGAAATCGGTCGCTTGGACGCGGCCTTGGGGCCAGACCTTGATGAGGCGCCGCCGCCCGATCAGAGGTCGAAGGCCGCAAAGCTGACCGACGAGGCTAAGGGTGTTGGCTTGGCGCAGGTGCGGGAGCAAACCCGCAGCCTCTTGCCGTTTCGCGGCTGGGTCCGCAAGCTGAGCGGGGCTGCTGCCCATGATAAGAAACTGGCCGCTGCCATCCGCGCAGGGGAGGTTAGGCGCGGGTTCTTGAAGGGCACAGGCATGCGCATGAACTGCGCTCCGCCTGCCGCCCCCTCGTGGTTTGTTCCGGTTGAGCCGATGAAGCCCAAGCCGCCGCCGAGTCTTTGGGGTCGCTTTTTGGCTTGGATTAGATCCTGGTGGCCGTTCTAGCCTTTAGGACTCCCGCGCCGCTTTTTCTTCCAGGCCTGAGGTGCCCTCACGGCGCTCGAGCTGGGCGGCAATGTCCTCAAGGGAAACACCAGATCCTGCCAAGAGGACCAGGAAATGATAGATGAGGTCTGCGCTTTCCCCGGCCAGTCCGTCCTTGTCGCCCTGAACAGCTGAGATCACCACCTCTACCGCCTCTTCACCGAACTTCTTGGCGGTGCGCTCGACCCCTTGAGAGAGGAGAAGTGCAGTATAGGAGCTCTTGGGGTCTGCCCCCTTGCGCGCCTCAATGGTGGCGCTCAGCCGTTCCAGGGCGTCTGAAAAACGGCTCATGCCACCAGCTCCGAATACCGCACAGGGATTTTCGCTGCCGCCATGGCCGCCTTGACCTGGGAAATAGAGACTTCGCCGAAATGGAAGATTGAGGCTGCAAGGACCGCGTCGGCGCCACCGGTCAGGACAGCATCCACCATGTGCTGAGCGTTTCCGGCCCCGCCCGAGGCGATCACAGGCACATTCACCGCCGAGGTGACGGCTTTCAGCAGGTCCAGGTCATAGCCGGTCTTGGCCCCATCCCGGTCCATGGAGGTCAGCAGGATTTCTCCTGCCCCGCGTTTTACAGCCTCTATGGCATAGTCCACCACATCGAGGCCGGTGTCGGTTCGCCCGCCATAGGTGAAGACCCGCCAGCCGTCATTGCGTCCACCGCCCCCAGACACCGATGGACCCTGCTTGGCGTCGATGGCCACGACCACCGCCTGGGACCCGAAGGCGTCGGCGCAGTCACTGATGAGGTCTCTGTTTTCCACCGCCGCTGTATTGATGCTGATCTTGTCGGCGCCGGCCAGCAACAGGCGCCGTGCGTCGTCCACCTTGCGGATGCCACCGCCCACTGACAGGGGCATGAAGCAGACATCGGCGGTGCGGGCGATCACGTCGAGAATGGCGCCTCGGCCCTCATGGCTGGCGGTGATGTCTAGGAACATAAGTTCGTCGGCCCCGGCCGCGTCATAGGCCCTGGCCTGCTCCACCGGATCCCCAGCGTCGCGCAGGGCCACGAAGTTGACGCCCTTGACCACCCGGCCATCCTTGACGTCCAGACAGGGTATGACGCGGACCTTGAGCATTAGAGGGCGACCTTCAGGGCCTCGGCCGGATTAATGGCACCGTTATAGAGGGCGCGGCCAAGCACGGCCCCTGCAATGGGTGTTCCTGTGTGGGCCTGAAGCCGGACAATGTCATCGATGCTGGCTAGACCGCCCGCAGCGATGACCGGAATGGACACAGCGTCGGCAATGGCTCCGAAAGCCTCGACATTGAAACCCATGACCGTGCCATCCCGGTCAATGTCTGTGATGATCAGGGCCCCAACCCCGCCATCCTCAAACCGCTTAGCCACCGTCACGGCATCGAGATCTGTGCTTTCGGTCCAGCCCTGGGTGGCGACCTTGCCGCCGCGAATGTCGACGCTGACCGCAATCTGCTCAGGCCAAAGGATGGCAGCTTCGTTGACAATATGGGGCAGGGTTACGGCAATGGTGCCAAGGATCACCCGGGAGACCCCAGCCTCGATCCAACGTTCGATGTCCTTGAGGGAGCGGATACCGCCCCCCAGCTGAACGGGAACCGATACGGATTCCAGGATAGCTTCCACGGCCTTTTCATTGATGGCCCGGCCCTCAACGGCGCCGTTCAGGTCTACCACGTGCAGCCAGTGGAACCCGGCCCCGGCCCAGGCCTTGGCCTGATCGGACGGCGAGGCATTGAAGACCGTCGCGGTATTGAGATCGCCATGGAGGACGCGCACGCATTGGCCGTCTTTCAGATCGATGGCCGGATAAAGGATCAAGGTCGCCACTCCAGGAAGCGCGCCAGCAGGGCCAGACCGGCACTCTGTGACTTTTCAGGATGAAACTGTACCCCTGCAACATTGTCCCGGGCGACAGCGGCGGGGAAGGACCCGCCGTGATCGACATATGCCGCAACATGGGCAGGGTCGTCCGGAAAGAATGCGAAGGAATGGGTGAAATACATGGGCGCATCGCCAATCCCGGCGATCAGGGGCGGGCCGTGCGGATCTATCAAGCTATTCCAGCCCATATGCGGCACCTTGGCCTCTGGGGTAGAGGGGGTGATGCGTTTGACGTCGCCGGCAATCCAGTTCAGGCCAGTGGTCTCGCCAAATTCCAGCCCCCGGCTGGCCACCAGCTGCATGCCCACACAGATCCCAAGGAAGGGCCGCTGCTTGTGTCGGACGGCTTCATCCAGAGCCTCTTCCAGACCGGGCCTTGCCTGAAAGGCGCGCATGCAGGCCGCGAAGGCCCCGACACCAGGCAAGACAATGCGGTCTGCATCGAGGATGTCTTCCGGCGAAGAGGTCACGACGATCTCTGCGGTGCCGTCAGCGGCACGGATCAGCGCCTTTTCAGCCGAGCGCAGATTGCCCGAGCCATAGTCGATCAGGGCAACCTTGTTCATGGGACCTCAGAGCACGCCCTTGGTGGAGGGGGCCTGGCCCAGGGTCTTGGGATCGAGCTCGACAGCATCGCGCAGGGCGCGGGCCAGGGCCTTGAAACCGCTCTCAGCAATGTGGTGGCTATTGTCCCCGTAGAGGGTTTCCAAGTGCACGCAGGCACCACAGTTCATGGCAAAGGCGTGGTGGAATTCCTTGAACAGCTCGGTGTCCATGTCGCCGACCTTGGGGGTCTTATAGGCGACCTTCCAGATCAGATAGGCGCGGTTGGACAGGTCCAGGGCGCACCGGGTCAAGGTCTCGTCCATGGGAATATAGGCGTGGCCAAACCGCCGCACGCCCTTGAAACCATCCAGGGCCTGACTGAAGGCCTGACCCAAAACAATGCCAGTGTCTTCTACCGTGTGGTGCTGGTCGATGTGCAGGTCGCCCTGGGTGCGGACCTTGAGGTCAAACCCCCCATGGCGTGCAAAGCTGTCGAGCATGTGGTCGAAAAAACCGATGCCGGTGACAACGTCCGACAGGCCGGTTCCATCCAGATCAAGGCTGATCTCGATCTGGGTCTCTTTGGTGTTGCGAACCACCTGGGCTGAGCGCGCCATGGCTAGAGTCCTTTTTGTGCGGCAAGGTCAGCCAGGCGAACCTGGGGCCTTGGGCCATAATGCGAGATCACTTCGGCCGCCGCCAGGGAGCCGAGCTGGCCGCAGACCTGTAAGGGTCGCTCGGCAGCGAGGCCGAACATGAAGCCCGCCGCATATTGGTCTCCAGCCCCGGTGGTGTCGATCACCTTGTCCACGGGATAGGCACCAACTTCGATGGCCTCTGTTCCGTGCAAGATGACAGAGCCTGCCGCCCCGCGGGTTACGGCAGCCAGCTTGACCTTGGTTCGCAGACGGCTGAGGGCCTCTAAGAAATCATCGGTCTCAAACAGGGTGCAGACTTCATTCTGGTTGGCGAAGACCAGATCAACCTGGGTTTCGAGGAAGGCCAACAGGCCCTCACGATGGCGCTCGGCGACAAAGCCGTCAGAGAGGGTCAGGGCGATCATGCGACCGCTGGCCCTGGCCAAGCCTGCGGCCTTGGCAAAGGCCCGCCGGGCGGCCTCTGCGTCGAACAGATAGCCTTCTAGATAGACAATCTTGGCAGCTTCGATGATTTTTGCGTCCACATCATCTGCGGTGAATTCCGTAGACGCCCCCAGATAGGTGCACATGGTGCGCTCGCCGTCTGGGGTCACATTGATCAGGCTGCGGGCGGTTGCTGGGCCCCCGATCAGAGGTGGGGTATCGAAATGCGCCCCGATGGCCCGCATATCATGGGCAAAGACATCGCCCAGCTGATCCTTGGCCACCTTGCCGAGATAGGCGGCGCGACCGCCAAAACTGGCGACCCCGGCAATGGTGTTGCCAGCTGAGCCGCCGGAGGCTTCGACCCCAGCGGCCATGCGGGAATAGAGGTCAGAGCTGCGGGCCTCGTCCACCAGCATCATAGCGCCCTTGTCGAGACCTTCTGTCTGCAGGAACGCCTCTTCAGCTGGGGCAATCACGTCAACAATAGCATTGCCTATCGCAGCGACGTCGTAGAGCAGAGTCATGGGGCGGGCGCTTTCAGCAAGGTCGACTTGGGCGGCTGACTACAGGTAAAGCCGGGCTTGGGCAACGCAGGCGCGGTCCCCGTAGGCTCTATAGGACTGGAAATTTAAGAAGGCGTTCTGGATCATGGGTCGAATTCCGAGGTTCACCGCAATGATTGCGGTCCTGCTAAGCGCGTCTGCTGCGGGGGCTGGTCCTTCGCGGGTCCGGGACTGGACGCCCCTTGACCCTGAAAACCTGCTGGTAATCGACACCACAAAGGGCCGCATTCTGGTGGCCATGTCGCCAGACTTGGCACCCAAGGCGGTGGAGCGGGTGAAGCTGCTGGCCCGAGAGCATGTCTATGACGGCCTCTTATTCCACAGGGTGATCGAGGGCTTTGTCGATCAGACTGGAAACCCCAACAATCATGACGGCGGCGTCTCAAGTCATCCGGATTTGGCCCCGGAATTTGTCGCGCGTTTAGAGCCTGGGCGGTTTTCGCCGGTACGCTTTGCGTCTGATAGCCAGCAGGGCTTTGTGGGGGCGGTTCCCGTCGAGGCGGTATCGGCGGCCGAGGCGGGGCGATCGGCCGATGGCAAGCTGCGCCTTTGGGGGGCCTATTGTCCTGGGGTCGCCGGCATGGGCCGTCAGGATGACCCCGGCAGCGCCAATTCCGAAATCTTTTTCATGCGGGACTCCAGCCGCCGCCTGGACCGCGACTATACGGTTTGGGGCAAGGTGGTGGTCGGGCTCGACAGTGTCCGGGCAATGGCGGTGGGCGAACCCCCGGCTGAGCCTGACAGAATGATCAAGGTGACGGTGGCCTCAGACCTGACAGCCGGCGACCGGCCCAAGGTCGAGATCATGGAGGCCAAGTCCCCGGCCTTCCAAAAGCTGATCGGGCAGGCCCGCACAGCCAAGGGTGCCGACTTCACCGTCTGCGATCTGGATCTGCCCGTCCGGACCAGGCCCTAGACCTTGCCCCTCGAGGGGCACAGGTCAGCAAGGGCGCAGTCCTCGCATTTAGGCCTACGGGCCAGACAGACATAGCGGCCATGCAGGATCAACCAGTGATGGGCCCTAACCTTTGCGGCATCAGGGACAATGGCCATGAGTTCGGCCTCAACCTGATCAGGGGTCTTTCCCTTGGCTAGCCCTAGGCGATGGGCGACCCGGAAAACATGGGTATCCACGGCAATAGCCGGCTCAATGCCCAGTTCATTGAGCACCACGCTGGCGGTCTTGCGGCCGACCCCTGGCAGGGCCTGCAGGTCTGGGCGGTTTAAGGGCACCTGGCCCCCATGCTGTTCAATAATCATCTTCGCCGCCGCCAGGACATTTTTCGCCTTGGTTCGGAACAGACCAATGGACGAGATCAGAGGGATCAGGCCCTCCTCCCCCAGGGCCAGCATGGCCTGAGGCGTATCGGCCACGGCGAACAGTTTGCGGGTGGCCTTATTGACCTGCACATCCGTGGCCTGGGCCGAGAGGGCCACGGCGGTGACCAGGGTATAGGGGCTGGTATAATCAAGCTCGGTGCGTGGATCGTCGGACACGGTTTCGAAGCGCGCGAAGATCTCAGTGATCCTGGCGCGCTCGGCAGGGGAGGGACGCTTTGAGGGCGCGGGCTTGGGGGAGTTTGCCATTCTGCGACCATGGCGTGATCGCCCCCCTTTCGCCAAGTCCCTGACGAGAGTAGCCATAGGCCTAAGTCCGATTATCGCGAGGCAGGGGCAGTGGAAGATCTGGTCTTCATGGACGCCGAAATCCGGCCACATCGCTCCCTGTCTGAAAGGGGATTTATCGTCCTGATCTCTGTGGTCACGGCCGTGAACTGTATCTGCGCTGCGGTTTTTCTGGCCATGGGGGCCTATTTCGTGCCGTTTTTTCTCGGTCTCGATGTTGTGGCCGTACTGGTTGCCTTTCTGTCGAGCTATGCGGCGGCCCGGCAGATTGAGCGGGTTCTGGTCACCGACCGCAGCGTTCGGATTACCTATGAGACGTCAAAGGCGGTGCGGGTGGTCTGGGAAAGCCCGACGGCTTTCACCCGGGTCAATCTCTATGCCGATGACGACCAGCTTCAGGACCTGCGTGTCGCCCTGTCCGGTAAGGAAGCCCAGGTCGCCCGGGCATTGGGGCCAACAGAACGCGCGCAATTCGCCGACGCCTTAGAGGGTGCCATCTATAAGGCCCGCCGCGCCCGGTATGTGGTCTAGGCATGAGTTTCAGCGATAACGAGGTCGAACGGTATGCCCGCCACCTTGTGCTGCGCGAGGTTGGTGGACCAGGACAGCAGGCCCTAAAGGCGGCGAAGGTCGCTGTTGTTGGCGCAGGGGGCTTAGGTGCCCCTGCCAGTCTCTATCTGGCCGCGGCTGGTGTGGGGTCCTTAACCCTGATCGATCCCGATGTGGTGGACCTTAGCAATCTGCAGCGTCAGGTTCTTTATGCAGACCCTGACCTGGGCCAACCCAAGGTCGCGGCGGCAGCTGCACGCCTTACCGCCTTAAACCCCCATGTGAATATCAGCGCCGTGCAGGTGGCCCTGACCTCTGAAACCGCTCTGGACCTGTTGGCCGGTCATGATCTGGTCCTGGATGGCACCGACGATTTCGCCACCCGGTTTGCGGTCAATGAGGCCTGTGTCCACCTGAGCCTGCCCCTGGTGTCTGGCGCCATAGGCCGCTGGACCGGCCAGGTGGGGGTCTTTGGTGCCAATCCCTGCTATCGCTGCCTGGTGCCTGAAATTCCGCCCGACGCCGAGACCTGTTCGACGGTCGGGGTCATTGGTGCCCTGGCCGGAGTGATCGGTTCAATGATGGCCTTGGAGACGATCAAGGTGATCACCGGGGCCGGCGAGGCCCTGACCGGACGCCTGCTGATCTATGACGCCCTTGTGGCCCAGACCCGGACCGTGAGGATCGGCGCTGATCCTCGATGCGCGACCTGCGGTGTCCTAGAGCATTGACGACAGGACCCGATCCGGCGGCCGGTGGCCGTCCATCCAGGTCTTGAGGTTGATAATGACCTTCTCGCCCATTTCCGTCCTGGCCTCGACCGTGGCAGACCCTAGGTGGGGAAGCAGGACCGCGTTGGGCAGGTCCAAGAGCTTGGGATTAATGGCAGGCTCGAACTCGAACACGTCAAGGCCAGCCCCGGCAATCCCGCCCGCCGCCAGTAGGTCAGCCAGGGCGCTCTCGTCGATGATTTCGCCCCGGGCCGTATTCACCAGAATAGCGTGGGGGGACATGAGCTTAAGGCGCCTTGCCGAAAGCAGGTGATAGGTGGCCGGGGTGTGCGGGCAATTGACCGAGATAATGTCCATCCGGGCTAGCATCTGATCCAGGCTTTCCCAGTAGGTCGCCTCCAGCTCCTCAGCGATCCGCGAGCTCACCGGCTTGCGGTTGTGATAATGGATCTGCATGCCAAAGGCCTTGGCGCGACGGGCCACAGCCTGGCCGATCCTGCCCATGCCGATAATGCCCAAACGCTTGCCAGAAATCCTGCGGCCCATCATCCAGGTCGGGGCCCAGCCGGTGAAGTCGCCAGCCTGGGCGACATTGGCCCCTTCGACAATCCTGCGAGAGACGGCCATCATTAGGGCCAGGGTCAGGTCGGCGGTGTCTTCGGTTAGCACGCCAGGCGTATTGGTCACCAAAATGCCCTTGGCATTGGCGGCGGCCACGTCAATGTGATCGACCCCAGCTCCGAAATTGGCAATCAGCTTTAGGCGGTCGCTGGCCTGGGCGATCACGTCAGCGTCGATCTTGTCAGTAATGGTTGCCACCAGGGCATCGCATCGGCCGACGGCGTCTATCAGCTCAAGGCGGGTAAAGGGCCGATCTTCCAGGTTCAATTGGGTGTCGAACAGTTCGCGCATCCGCGTTTCCACCGAATCAGGGAGCCGTCGGGTGACGATGACGTTCGGCTTTCGCGTGGACATGGCAGGCAGACTTCAAAAACGAATGGCGTGGTTGAGGCTCTAGAGCATGTTCCGAAAAGTGGGAACCGGTTTTCGGATCGAAACATGCCCTAGTTTGTTGAATTAGAGCCTTTTTTATCCCGGTAGAGATTTCTATCGGACGGGAAAAGGCTCTAGCGCGTTTGCGTCCAAACCTCTAGCAAAGGGGGCATGAACGGCCAAGGTAAGCTTCGCCCGGTGAGCGCGACGCGGCGCAGGGTGGTGATGTTTTTGACGGCTTTCTGCGCCGCCGCTAATACCGCATGGGCGGCACCTGAGGCGCATACGCCCTCAGGCTTTCCTGTGCCGCGCTATGTCTCTCTAAAGTTTCAGACCGTGAACGCCCGGGGCGGCCCGGGGGACGATCATCGCCTGCTGTGGGTCTATCACGCCCGAAATCTGCCGGTGCAGGTGGTGGCCGAAGACAGCGAGTGGCGGCGGATCTGTGATCCAGACGGTGGTCTGGCCTGGGTTCATAAGCGCACTACGGACGCCCCACGCACGGTGATCCGCATCCAAACCCAGCCTCTGGCCCTGCACAGTAACGCAAAAGACTCTGCCCGCGTCGTCGCCTATCTTCGCCCAAGATCGGTGGCCAACCTGACCAAGTGCGATGAAAAGGGTTGGTGCAAGATCAAGGTCGACGGGGTCTCTGGGTGGATTCCAAGCCCGCAGGTCTGGGGTCTAGACGAGCGTCCCCAATGCGGGACGATCGTTAGGCCAGACCCGACGATCAATTCCGAACATTGAGCAAGCCGCCCGGCTCTGATAGCCCTGGCCCCCAATCGAGAGAAAATGCCAAAGTGACCACTGAAAACCAATATGCGGCCCCCAAGGCTCAAGCCCAATACAGCAAGGAAGAGCTGCTGGCCTGTGCGCGGGGCGATATGTTCGGTCCCGGGAATGCTCAGCTGCCCGCGCCGCCCATGCTGCTCTTTGACCGCATCATCCAAATTGACGATGTGGGCGGGGCGCACGGCAAGGGTATTATTCACGCTGAGTTCGATATTGACCCCAGCCACTGGTTTTTCGACTGCCACTTCCTGGGCGACCCGGTCATGCCTGGCAGCCTTGGCCTGGATGCCCTGTGGCAGCTGGTTGGCTTCTATCTGGGCTGGATCGGTGGCAAGGGCCGCGGCCGTGCCCTTGGGTGTGGTGAAGTTAAGTTCGGCGGCGAGGTCACCCCCGATATCAAAACCGTCACCTATAAGATCGAAATGAAGCGGGTCATCAATCGCCGTCTCGTCATGGGCATTGGCGACGGGGTGCTAGAGGCTGACGGCGTTCCTATCTATTGGGCGCAAGATCTTAGGGTTGGTCTCTACCAAAGGCCCTGATCGGGGACCTTTAGGCTATTGCCATAGGGGGCAGGAAACATGCGTCGCGTCGTCGTCACTGGGATGGGGATTGTCTCATCCATCGGCAATAATTCCAACGAGGTGCTCGCGTCCTTGCGAGAGGCCAAGTCCGGCATTATTGCGGCACCGGAATATGCCGAGATCGGCTTTCGCAGCCAGGTGCACGCCGCGCCACAGATCGACTGGGAATCCCTGGTGGATCGCCGGGCGGCCCGGTTCCTGTCCCAGGGTACCGGCTATGGTCACATTGCCATGGAGCAGGCCATTGCCGATTCTGGTCTGACGCCGGACGAGGTCTCCAATGATATGACCGGTCTGATCGTCGGGTCGGGGGGGCCTTCGACCCGGGCGATTATCGAGTCCGCCGCCATAGCAAAAGAGCGCGGCCCCAAGCGGGTCGGTCCGTTTGCCGTGCCCAAGGCCATGAGCTCGGGGGCCTCGGCGACCCTGTCTACCTGGTTTAAGATTCGCGGTCTGAACTTCTCGATCTCTTCGGCCTGCGCCACCTCCACCCACTGTATCGGCGTCGGCTATGAGCAGATCGCCATGGGCAAGCAGGACGTGGTCTTTGCTGGCGGCACTGAAGAGCTGGATTGGACCCTTTCGGTGCTATTCGACGCCATGGGCGCCATGAGTTCCAACTTCAACGCGACGCCCGCCGTGGCCAGCCGCGCCTATGACGCCGCCCGCGACGGCTTCGTCATTGCCGGTGGGGCCGGTATTCTGGTGCTGGAAGAGTACGAACACGCCAAGGCCCGGGGCGCGAAGACCTATGGGGAAGTGGTGGGCTATGCCGCCAATTCCGACGGTCACGACATGGTCGCCCCCTCCGGAGAGGGCGCCGTGCGCTGCATGCGCATGGCCATGGCCGGGGCGGGGGGTCGCAAGATCGACTATCTAAACCCGCACGGCACCTCGACGCCGGTGGGCGATGAAAAGGAAATGGGCGCGGTCCGCGAGGTGTTCGGCGAGGCTGCACCGTTTATCTCGTCTACCAAGTCTCTGACCGGTCACAGCCTGGGTGCTGCTGGGGTGCAGGAGGCGATCTACAGCCTTCTCATGCTCAATAACGGCTTCTTGGCCGAGAGCGCCCATATCGAAAACCTCGACCCGATCTTTGAGGGCCTGCCCATCCTGCGCAAGCGGGAGGACCGGCAGATCGAGACAGTCATGTCTAACAGCTTCGGCTTTGGCGGCACCAATGGCTGCCTGGTCATGGCGCGGATCTAAACCAAGACGTTCTGAAGGAGACGCCTCATGGCCGACGAATATCAGATGCTCAAGGGCGAGCTGATGAAGGGCAAGAAGGGGATTGTGACCGGGGTGGCCAACCACCAGTCCATCGCCTGGGGCATTACCCTGCAACTGGTCGCCCAGGGTGCCGAAGTGGCCTTGCTCTATCTCCCCGCCATGGAGCGCCGGGTTCTGGCCCTGGCGGAAGCTGCGGGCATTACGGTCCTGGCACCGGCCGACGTCACTGATGACGCGTCCATGGACGCGGCCTTTGACACGGTGGAAAAGGCCTTTGGCAAGATCGACTTTTTTGTCCACTGCCTGGCCTTTGCCCCCCGCGACCAGATCAAGGGCTCCTTCGTGGACAATGCCACCCGGGAGGGCTTCCTCCAGGCCATGGATATTTCCGCCTATAGCTTTGTGGATTGCGCCCGGCGCTCAGCCAAGATCATGCCAGACGGCGGCTCGCTGATTGCTATGACCTACCTTGGGTCGGAGCGGGCCATTCCCAACTACAACACCATGGGCGTGGCCAAGGCGGCCCTGGAAGCAGCGACCCGCTATATCGCCCGGGACCTGGGCCCTAAGGGTATCCGGGCCAATGCCATTTCCGCCGGGGCGATGAAGACCCTGTCCTTGGCCGGGATTTCCGGGGGTCGCAGTATGCTGGCCCAGGGCCGGGCCCTGTCGGCGCTTAAGGAAGACACCTCCATGGAGGGCGTGGCCGGCGCGGCGCTCTGGCTTCTGTCCGACCTTGGTCGCTCGACCACCGGAGAAATCGTCCACGTAGACGCCGGATTCCATATGATGGGGCTGCCCGATGGCGGGGACGAGTAAGGCCAAACCGGCCCCCGACGGTTTTGACGCCGATGTGATCATTGCCGGCGCCGGCATGGCGGGGGCCACCCTGGCCCTGGCCTTGAAGCATGGAGGTCTCAGGCCCCTGCTGATCGACCCTGTGGCCTTTGATGCCCAACTCGAAGAGAGCTTTGATGGGCGCTCTGCGGCCATTTCCTTTGCCAGTTTCCGTCAGTGGCGGACCCTGGGTCTTGCCGCAAACCTTGAGCCTCATGCCCAGAGGATCGAACAGATCCTGGTGACGGATGGCCGCAGGCCGGGGGCTTCGGTGGGCCCGGCCTCGCCGTTTTATCTGCGCTTTGACTCTGCGGAGATTGCTGACCGGTCTGGGGGTGAGCCCCTGGGTTATCTCCTGGAAAACCGCCGTACCCGCGCCGCCCTCGCCGCTGAGGTCATCGCGCAGGGTATTCCCGTCCTGGCCCCGGCCCGGGTGGCCCATGTGGATCTAAAGGATGATGCAGCCGAAGTCCGGCTGGAAGATGGCCGGGTTTTGCGGGCACCCCTGGTGGTCGGCGCAGAGGGCCGCGCTTCGGTCATTCGGCAGGCGGCTGGTATTGGCGTCACCGCCTGGGACTATGGCCAGATGGGCGTGGTGGCCACTGTGCGATTGGAGCAGCCCCACGAGGGGGTGGCCCACGAATACTTCCTGCCTGGTGGCCCCTTCGCCATACTGCCCCTCACCGACAATCGCGCCAGTCTGGTGTGGACAGAGACCACCCCCCACGCCAAGGCCTTGAAATCTGCCCGGCCCGAAGTCTTTCACGCCCACCTTATGCGCCGGTTCGGGGACTTCCTGGGGGATGTCCAGGTGGACGGCGAGGTCTTCATCTATCCCCTGTCCCTGCAGTTGGCCGATCGGCTGACCGCGCCGCGGGCCGTCCTGCTGGGCGACGCCGCCCACGGGGTGCATCCCATTGCCGGCCAGGGGCTCAATCTGGGCCTTAAAGATGTGGCGGCCCTGGCCCAAGTCCTGGCGGAAGCTGCGCGGATCGGCGAGGACATAGGTTCTGAACTGGTGCTCCAGCGCTATTCCGCCTGGCGGCAGTTCGACAATGTCATGCTGGCGGCGGGCTTTGACCTCTTTGTCCGGGTGTTTTCCAACGACAACCCCCTGCTGCGCCTGGCCCGGGGGATCGGCATGGCGGTGGTCAATAGGATTGGCCCGGCTCGGCGGTTCTTTATGCAGGAAGCCGGGGGTGCCACTGGCGATCTGCCGCGCCTGCTGCGGGGTGAAGCGCTTTAGTCTGACAGGTCGCGGGCCTCTTCGGGCAGCATGATCGGCACGCCGTCGCGGATGGGATAGGCCAGCTTGGCCCGCTTGCTGATTAGCTCACTGCGGGCGCGGTCATAGTCTAAGGGGCCGTGGGTCACTGGGCAGACCAGGACCTCCAAAAGGCGAGGATCGATCTCGGCCATCATCATGTCAGGCAGGGCGTCGTCAGTCATAGGCTAGGTCCTACTGCAAGCTGGTGGACGTGTCGCCATCCCAATTCTGGGCGTCTATTTCCAGCAGGGTGGTGAGGATCTCCGTGCGGTCCGCCAGGGTCGCCGCCTCCAGCAGGGCTTGTTTCTCAGCCGGCGAGAAGGGCAGGCCCATGGCCAGGCTGTTGACCAGGGATTCGAGGGGAGCGACGGCGGCGCTCTGCCAGTCAATGGCCAGGTCTTGGCGGTGGAGATAGGTTTTCAGCGCCTTGGCAAACCGGCTGTCTTCGAAGACCTCGCCACCATCATCGTCTTCCGACAAGTCGACAGCAAAGGGGCTGAAGGCGGCGCGGACCTGGCGATAGGGGGTAAGGACAGCCAGTTCGCCATCCAGGGCAAAGCGGCAAACCCCCGTCAGGGTAATCAGATAGGTTCCATCCGAGGCCTCGTTAAAGCTGGTGATCTTGCCGGCACATCCCACCATTGCGAGATTGGGCCGCGCCTTTTCACCCCCCGCCGTCTGGACCATGCCGATCATGCGATCGGCCGCCATGGCGTCGTCGATCATATTGAGATAGCGCGGCTCAAAAATGCGCAGGGGCAATTCACCCCCTGGCAGAAGAACGGCACCGTCCAACGGGAAGATGGGAATAACCTGGGGAAGGTCCACGGCGGTTGCGTCCATGTCAGGAGAAAAGAATAGAGGAGAGCCGACGGCGACCTGATCGGGCCACCTCGGAGGCGGCACCGGCCGCTTCAAAGACGATCAGCAATTGCTTGCGGGCCGCTTCGTCATTCCAGGTGCGGTCCTGTTCGATCAGGGCCAGCAGATGATCGGCGGCAGCCTGCCATTGTCCACGACCCGCAAGGGCCTTGGCCAGCTCCAATCGCGCGTCCATGTCTGTTGGGTCCGCCGCCAGCCTTTGCTCAAAGGCGGCGGTATCAGAGGGGGCTGCGGCGGCCAGGGCCAGGGCCGCGCGGACACTGTCTAGGTCAGCATTCTTGGCCCCGGCGGGTGCCATGTCGGCAATCTCGCCGGCCCGCTCAGCATCGCCATTTTCCAGATAGACCCTGGCCATACCGCCTAGGGCCTTGACGTTTTCCGGGTCGGCCTGAAGCACCTGGGCAAAGGCCTGGGCGGCCCCGCCGAGATCGCCGACCTCAAGGCTTTCCTTGCCCAGGGTTAAGAGTTCATCCACGGCGTCAGCGGGCGCTTGGGCGGCCAGCTTGTCCACGAAGGCCTTGATCTGGCTTTCAGGCAGGGCCCCCGTAAAGGCGTCTACTGGCCTGCCGCCCACAAAGGCGAAGACGGCGGGAATGGACTGGACCCGAAGCTGGCCGGCAAACTGGGGGTGCTTGTCGATGTCGATCTTGACCAGCTTGACCTTGCCCTTGGCGGCCTGGACGGCGCGCTCAATAGCCGGGCCCAGCTGCTTGCAAGGGCCGCACCAGGGCGCCCAGAAGTCGACAATGACCGGGGTGGTTTTCGAGGTCTCTATGACATCGGCCATAAAGCCCTGGTCCGTGCCGTCCTTGATCAGGTCGGCGGCGGCGTTGGCAGAGGTTTCACCAATCAGGGTCATGAAGCGACTTCCATAGGAACGTGCGGACAAAATGGGCCCTTCCGGCCCGATCTTCAACGCTGGAACGCAGACTCATCCAGACTCAATGCCGGAAAATCCACAACCAAGGGGGTAATTTTGAGGCTGGCTAGGAATTTCCGGAAGTCAGCCTGGGTCAGGGTGGTGGTGGCGGTGTTGGTCAGGGGGTGGAAATTCACCTGATCGGCCTCTGCCAAGGCCTTGTCGAGAACAAAGGTCGCCCGCCGTTCAACATCATTGATCAGGGCCAGGGCGGTGACGGAGCCCGGTGTCACCCCCAGAATCTCGACCATCAGCTCCGCCGTGCCAAAAGACAGCCGGGCCGAGCCGATCACCGTGTGCAGGCGCTTTAGGTCAATGACTGTGTCGTCCTTGGCCGAGATCAGCCAGATCCGACCCTTGGCGTCCTTTAGGAACAGGTTCTTGGTATGGGCACCTGGAATCTCATCCTTGATCCCTTCGCCCTCGCCCACATGAAACACCGCCACATGATCGGTGGTCACCGGGGTGGCGCCCAGGCTGGCGAGATAAGCGAGTATGTCGTCGCGGGTCTTCATGGGCGGGGATTTAGTGCAAGGTCACACGCCCGTCGATATCATGGGGCATGTTTGGCGGCCCAAATTCTGGAAACCTGCGATGACTCTGCGACTCTTGACGGCCCTGATCCTTCTGCTCCTGCCGGCGGGCGGTGCCTTGGCGGCGGTGCCGAGCTTTGACTGCGCCCTGGCCAAATCGGTGATCGAAATCGAGGTCTGCAAGGATCCGGTCCTTGCGGCTTCGGATAGCCTGATGGCCCAGCTCTATTTTCAGGCCAAGACCAGCGCCTTCCGCAGCGGGCCGTCCAACCAGCTCAGCATCCAACGGGCTTGGGTGAGGGACCGCCAGGATTGCCTGACGCCTGAAAAGATCGGCTTCAAAACCGTCCAAGCCTGCCTGCGGTCCCGCTATGATGGCCGCAATCGAGAACTTGCCGTGGCCACGGTGATGTCTGATCCGCCGATCGGTCTGGAGGTCCTGCCCCGTCTCGATCCCAAGGCCGCGCCCCTCTATCAGGCCATAAGGACTTATGTGCGGTCTCCCGCAGACAGGAAGACCCTGATCCGCCTGCTTACGCCCTATTTTACTCGCATGGCCGCCGACGAGACCCAAGGCTATGGCCAGGAAATCCTGGCCGATGAGAAGATCCTGAAGGCCGAGGACATGCTGGCCTCCGACCACGGGTTTGCCACGGGCCTCAAGGTTCTCGCAGCCTATCTGGACGGCAACCGCTTGATCCTTCCCTGCGAGGCCGTGCTGGATAAGCCGGGTCTTCTGGCGACGGTCGAGCCGATTTTTGGCAGCAACCTCGACAACTTCATTCCGGCAACCGACTGCGCCGCCACACTGCCGCCCCTGCCCAGGTTCGAGGCCCTGGTCGACCAGATCTATAAGGGCTGGCCGCAATGTCAGGGTTCCATCCGGTTTTCCGCCTATCGGACCTTTGCCGCCGAGGTGGAGGCCGCCCGGTTGACCGATGGCTCCGGCAAGCTACGCAGTAAGGAGGCGCCGAAACTGAAAGGTGTCGGCCCCGACGCCATTGCCGCCGCGACGGCGGAGCTGGCGAAATATTACCAGACCTACCGCATCCTGCCGCAGACCAAGGCCCAGGCCATGGCCTTTGGCTCGGTTCAGAATGTCCTTGCCGCGGGGCAAAGGTGTAGTTGAGGCCTAGTGCGCGTCGTCCCAGTTCCCGGCGGCTCGCGCTTCGACCACGAGAGGCACGGTTAGCGCCACGGCCGGTTCGGCGGCCCCTTCCATCACGCGCTTGGCCACCTTGATCAGGGCCTCGGCCTCGGCTTCCGGCGCTTCGAAGACCAGTTCGTCGTGCACCTGCAGCAGCATTTGGGCTGACAGGCCAGCCGCCTTGAGGGCTGCAGGCATGCGGATCATGGCCCGGCGGATGACGTCAGCGGCGGCGCCCTGGATGGGGGCGTTGATGGCGGCGCGGTCGCCAAAGGCCCTCTCAGCCTGGCTCTTGGAATTGACCGCTGGAATGTGGACCTTGCGGCCGAAGATGGTGGTCACATGGCCGTGGCTCCGAGCCTGGGCCTTGATCTCGTCCATATAGGCCCGGATGCCTGGGAAGCGTTCGAAATAGGTCTTGATATAGGCTCCGGCCTCGTCCTGCGGAATGGACAGCTGGTTGGCCAGGCCAAAGGCGGAAATGCCATAGACAATGCCGAAATTGATGGCCTTGGCCCGGCGGCGGGTCTCGGCGGGCATGCCCTCGACGGGAACCCCGAACATTTCCGAGGCGGTGGAGGCGTGAATATCCAGCCCTTGGGCAAAGGCGGCCTTGAGCTGGGGGATGTCGCCGATATGGGCCAGCAGGCGAAGCTCGATCTGGCTATAGTCGGCGCTGATCAACACCTTGCCGGGCTCGGCCACAAAGGCCTTGCGGATCTTGCGGCCCTCTTCGGTGCGCACCGGAATGTTCTGCAAATTGGGATCGGTGGAGGACAGCCGCCCGGTGGTGGTGGACGCCATGGCGTAGGAGGTGTGGATCCGGCCCGTGCGCGGGGCGATGGCGGCCACCAGGGCGTCGGTATAGGTGCCCTTGAGCTTGGACAACTGCCGCCAATCCAGCAGGACCCGGGGCAAGGGGTGACCTTCAGCGGCGAGATCTTCCAGCACCGAAGCATCGGTGCCTTGGGCGCCGGTGGCGGTGGTGCGCTTGGACTTCAGCCCCATCTCCCCATAGAGGACGTCGCCCACCTGTTTGGGGCTGCCCAGGTTGAAGGGGTGGCCGGCCAGCTCATGGGCCTTGCCCTCCAGCTCGGTCATGCGCATGGAAAATTCATGGGACAGCTGGCGTAGGCGGTCGGGATCGACCCGGATGCCGGCGTTTTCCATCTGGGCTAGGACGACGGGCAGGGGCCGTTCCAGGGTCTCATAGACGGTGACCAGCCCCTGGGGCTGCAGGCGGGGCCGCAGCACGTGATAGAGCCGCAAGGTGACATCGGCGTCTTCAGCGGCATAGGTGGTGGCCGCGTCCAGGGCCACATGCTTGAAGCTCTTCTGGGCCTTGCCGGTCCCGGCCACGGTCTTAAAGCTGATGGGCTCGTGGGAGAGCCAGATCTTGGACAGCTCATCCATACCGTGATTGTGCAAGCCCGCCTCCAGCACATAGCTGATCAGCATGGTGTCTTCGATGGGTGAGACCTCGATCCCATAGCGCGACAGGACGGCCAGGTCGTACTTGGCATTCTGGGCGACCTTGAGGACCGACGGGTCCTCCAGCAGGGGCTTTAAGCGGGCCATGGCCTCAGGGATGGGGATCTGGGTCAGGTCTGCCGGGGCGTCAAAGGCCAGCCCACCTTCCGGCTCATGGCCCAGGGGGATGTAGCAGGCCTGGCTCGGCCCGACCGCCAGGGAGACCCCGCAAAGGCCGGCATTGGCCGAGGACAGGGCGTCGGTCTCGGTGTCGAAAGCGATGATCCCGGCGGCGCGCGCCCGGGCGATCCAGGCGTCCAAGGCCTCAAGATCGCGGACGCAGGCATAGGCGCTGGTGTCGATGGGCACCTGATCGGGAGCAGGCTCTGCGGCGAGGGTGGACTTGCCGCCGTGGGCCCCAGCTATGGTGTGAGCGATGGGGCTGGGGGTGCCGCCCCCGGACACCCGGCGGCTCAAGGACCGCAGCTCCATGTCATTGAGGAAGTCCCCCAGCACCACAGGGTCGGGGTCGGCGACGATCAGCTCGTCCAGGGCGGCGGGGAGGGGGGTGTTTAAGTCCAGCTGCACCAGCTGGCGCGACAGGCGGATCTGGTCGGCAAAGTTGATCAGAGTCTCCCGGCGCTTGTCCTGTTTGATCTCGCCGGCCCGGGCCAGCAGGGTTTCAAGATCGCCGTATTCATTGATCAGGAGGGCGGCGGTCTTGACGCCAATGCCGGGGGCGCCGGGCACATTGTCGGCGGAATCGCCGCACAGGGCCTGGACCTCGACCACCTTTTCGGGGGCAACGCCGAACTTTTCAAAGACCTGATCTGGGCCGATCTTCACATTCTTCATGGTGTCGAGCATGGAAACCCGGTCGCCCACCAGCTGCATGAGGTCCTTGTCAGACGAGACGATCATCACCTCCCCGCCCATGTCGCGCACCTTGACCGCATAGGCGGCGATCAGGTCGTCGGCTTCATAGCCGGGCAGTTCGATGGCATGGACCCCAAAGGCCCGGGTGGCGTCGCGGACTAAGGGGAATTGCGGGATCAGGTCTTCCGGCGCCGGGGGGCGGTGGGCCTTGTAGAGGGGGTAAAGCTCATTGCGGAAGGTGGTTCCGGAATAGTCGAACACCACCGCCAGATGGGTAGGCGCATCTGTCTGGGCCTTCATATCCACCAGGAGCTTCCACAGCATGTTGCAGAAGCCAGACACGGCGCCGATGGGCAGGCCGTCGGTCTTGCGGGTCAAGGGCGGCAGGGCGTGGAAGGCGCGGAAGATGAAGGCCGACCCGTCCACCAGATAGAGGCGGATCGGGGCGGCTTGCGAAGCGGGCGTGTCGGTCATGAGGGCAGGATAGGATGACCCCGCTCTCAGGTCACCTACCGGTTATTTCTGCGCCCTATTTTACCGCCGTGAATTCCACCGGCATGGCGCGGATGGCGTAGACGAAGTTGTTGGCCGCCACGTCCTTGGGGCCGGACTGGCGGATGTCGGGGAGGCGGGCCAGCATCTGGCGGTAGACGGCCTCGAGCTGCAGCTTGGCCACCTGTTTGCCGATGCAGGTATGGGGCCCATAGCCAAAGGCGATGTGCTTGTCGGCGTTTGCCCGCTCGATGTCGAACTGGTCTGGGTTGGCGAAGATGGCCGGGTCGCGGTTGGCCGCACCGTAATACATGATGACCTTTTCGCCCTCGGCGATCTTCTGGCCGCCCACCTCGGTGTCGCGGGTGGCGGTGCGGCGCATATAGATCACCGGGCTGACCATGCGGATGATTTCGTTGACCGCACCAGGGGTCAGCTCAGGCCTGGCAATCAGCTTGGCCTTCTGGTCAGGGAACTGGGTCAGCAGCTCCATGGCCCCGGAAATGGTGTTGCGGGTGGTGTCATTGCCGGCAAAAACGATCAGCAACCAGGAGCCGTCGAGATACTCATCGGCCAGCAGGGCACCATCCACCTGGGCCCGGGCAATGGCGCTCATCAGGTCGTGCTGGGGGTCAAGCCGACGCTTGTGCAGCATGTGGCGGCCGTATTCGAACATTTCCGAGATGGCCGCCTGGAAGGCAGCGAGGAACATCTTGGCTTCCGGCGGCAGGTCGGCCGCCGCACCCTCCATGCCCCCTGAAGACCCGCTGCGCTCAGCCGCGAAGGAGTTGGCCATTTCCAGGAAATGCATCCAGGTGAGGAATTTCGGACGGTCCTCCACCGGCACGCCGAGGATTTCGCAAAGGGTGAAGAGCGGCAATTGCGATGACAGGGCGGCCACCAGATCACAGCGGCCCTGAGACGCCATGGCGTCCAGCAGGCGGGTGACCTCGACCTCGACCTTTTGCGTCAGGGCGCGCAGATAGGCCGGGGTGAAATAGGGCATGTGCTCCATGCGCAGCTGCATGTGATTGGGGGCGTCCATATTGATCATGGCGTCCATGGAGGCCCGGGCCAGCTGCATTTCTGAGCGTTGGGTCCCCATGAGGATGCCGCCCCGCTGGGAGGAGAAGGTCTCATAGTCGGCATTGACCTTCATGACGTCGTTATAGCCGGTGACGGACCAGAAGCCGGGGCGATCCTCGGGCTCATCATTCCAGGCCACCGGCGAGGCGGTGCGCAGCTGGGCAAAGGCCTCAATGGGCGGGCCCTTGGTGAAGGCGGCCGGATTCCAGAGTTCGATACTCGAAACCGGATAGATCGGCGTGTGGGCCGGGCCTTTTACGGTTCCGACTTCGACGGTGTCGCTGATCAGTTTCATGGCGTCTGCCCCAAGTGATTTGGCGAAACTATGGAGGGCATGACCTAGGGCAAGGCAAGCCCTGAGCATCGATCAAGGCGAACGAATCGCCAACCGCTGAAAATGGCGCCAGGGCGGCGGTTTTCCACAATGGCTGGTGTTTTGTTCGGGCCCTGTTCCGCAGACCCAAGCCCTAGTGCCCGTGAGAGTCCTCATAGACCCCGGGAGCGTGCGCGGACTTGGTGGTCAGGACAAAGCGGCGGTCGCAATAGGGGCAGTCGACCTGGCCATCGGTTCCCAGTTCCAGAAAGACCTTGGGATGGCCAAGGGCGCCACCGACGCCGTCGCAGGCAACCCTGTGAGAGGCAACATTGACGATTTCTGGCTCTGGCCCCATCGGTGTTGGGGCTGTGGAAGCAGGGACGGTCGACGGGACTGGGGCTTTACGGGCCATGCATTCTCTCCAGCGGGGAGCTTGGCGACGCGCCCGCGCAGGCTTAGGTATGCGACCATAGCTTTCCGCGTCAATCGCGCCGCGTTCATTCCTGTCTGTTTCGGTTAAAGAGCCTCATGTCCCTGCCCGATTTTGCTATTGAAGCCAGAAACCTGGTCAAGACCTATCCGGCCACCAAGACCACGGCGGAAATGCAGGCCCTTAAAGGCATTGATCTGCAGATCCCTCGGGGATCGATCTTCGGCCTACTGGGCCCCAATGGCGCGGGCAAGTCGACCTTCATCAATATTCTGGCGGGCCTCACCAAGAAGACCTCTGGCACCGTGACCATATGGGACCGCGATATCGACCTTCGCCCCCGGGATGCCCGAGCCGCCATCGGGGTTGTGCCCCAGGAAATCTCCGCCGACCC
>CAITHQ010000277.1 GCA_903892305.1 uncultured Alphaproteobacteria bacterium | reverse complement strand
GTTTCCCCATCATCCGACGGCGCCGACCATATGCGGTCGTCCCCTACGCAGCGACTAAGAATGAACTTGTAGGTTTGCTCAGACTTTGGCAAGGCAAACATTATGTCAGTATCCTTGAAAGGGCAAAAATTTTCCTTAGAAATACAAGCCAGAAGAAAAGTCGTAAAAATTGAGTGAGACATAGTTGAAGCCTGTCTGACGTCAGCACCCATGGGACAGTTTATCATGATTGCATAGTGGAGTATTTGCGGCTCATCTTTACCCCAGTTGGAGTTGAAGGTGATGAAAAAACCTATGACGACGAAGGCGCCTGCCGAGCAGGTCGTGAAAGATATCCGGCGTGCGACGCGCAAGTTGCATTCGTCCGAGGAGAATATCCGGATCGTTTTGTCCGGCCTTCGTGGCGAAGACAGCATTGCCGAGCTTTGCCGCAAGGAAGGTGGAGGAGGGTTAGCCAACAGTCCGGGGGACTGTTGGCCCGACGACGGCCCAAAGCCTGTATTACAGCTGGTCGAAGGAATTTCTGGAGGCTGGCAAGAAGCGGCTGGCCGGTGATACGGCCCGCCAGGCGAATACTGGCGAGGTGAAGGATCTGCGCGCCGAGGCATTGGCCCTGAAGGAGTTGGTGGCCGATCTCAGCCTTGAAAACCGTCTGCTCAAAAAAACATGACCGGGGCTGGGGGCGACTACGAATGAGGTACCCTGCCGCGGAGAAGCTTGAGATCATCCGGCTGGTGGAGCAGTCGCATCTGCCCGTCAGACGAACCTTGGCCAAGATCAGCATCCCACCCACCACGTTTTACCGGTGGTATGACCGCTTCGTCGAACATGGACCCGAGGGGTTGGAGGACCGGCCCTCTTCCCCTTCCCGGGTCTGGAACCGCATCCCCGATGCTGTGCGGGATCAGATCGTTACCCTGGCGCTGGAGGAGCCGGATCTGTCGCCGCGCGAATTGGCCGTCAAATTTACCGACACCAAAAAGTATTTTATCTCAGAGGCTTCCGTCTATCGCCTACTCAAGTCCCACGACCTGATCACCAGCCCGGCCTATATCGTCATCAAGGCGGCAGATGAGTTCAAAGACAAGACCACGGCTCCGAACCAGATGTGGCAGACCGACTTCACCTATCTCAAGGTCATTGGCTGGGGCTGGTTTTACCTGTCAACGATCCTGGACGATTACTCGCGCTATGTCATCGGCTGGAAACTCTGCGGCACCATGCGGGCCGAGGATGTTACCGACACGCTCGACATTGCTTTGACCGCTACAGGCTGCGGCAGCGCCAAAATCCTGCATAAACCGCGCCTGCTCAGCGATAATGGCTCGTCTTACATCGCTGGCGATCTGGCGGAATACCTCGAAGGCAAAGGCATGAAACATGTTCGCGGCGCGCCCATGCATCCCCAGACGCAAGGAAAGATCGAGCGCTGGCACCAGACCCTGAAGAACCGCATCCTGCTCGAAAACTACTTCTTCGAAGGGGAACTTAAAGCCGCCATCGCCGCCTTCATCGATCACTACAACAACCGTCGCTACCACGAGAGTATCGGCAACCTGACACCGGCTGACGTCTACTTCGGGCGCAGCGAAACCATCCTGGCCGAAAGGAGACGCATCAAACAGTACACCATCCAAAGCCGGCGCTTGACCCATCAGCGTCAAGCAGCATAACTTAAACCCAATGAGCCAATGACCTCCGATCCAAAATTAGCGCGGCTGTTCCAAATCATTCGACGACGGACAGTGGAGCAATCATTCTGTGCCGGCTCGCGGAACACATGAATAGGATCCTTACCCGACTGCACGGCGGCAATGCCATTGAGCAAGGTGCGGCGCGCAGCCACAATACACACATCGGTTGAGCCCAAATGCTCCTTGGTGCGATCCACAATTGCGCCCATGCTCTCGGTGGCGAACGCATCATGCACGGGGAAATAATCGCCCATGCCTGTATAATTGGACGTTTTCATCAATTC
>CAITHQ010000276.1 GCA_903892305.1 uncultured Alphaproteobacteria bacterium | reverse complement strand
GTAGGCCATAGCCTTCGCTCCACCGGCCTTGGCCAGCGTAATCGTAATCGCCGCCGTCAGCGTCGTCTTGCCATGGTCAACGTGACCAATCGTGCCGATGTTGCAATGCGGCTTGTTGCGTTGGAATTTCTCTTTGGCCATCTCAAGCTCCAGCCCTATCCGGGCTTGTCCTCTAATTTAGGGTTGGGGTTTAGGCGTACTTCTTGATCACTTCGTCGGCGACGGCTTGCGGCACCGTTTCGTAGTGGTCGTACTGCATCGTAAACTGCGCCCGGCCTTGGCTGAATGAACGCAGAGTGTTGATGTAGCCGAACATATTGGCCAGCGGCACAAAGGCCGTGACCACCTGGGCATTACCCCGGGTTTCTGTACCTTGGATCTGACCACGGCGGGAGTTCAGGTCGCCGATCACGTCGCCCATATACTCATCAGGAGTCAAAACTTCGACCTTCATGATCGGTTCCAGCAGCTTGGGGCCGCCCCGCTCACGAAGTTCACGGAAGGCCGCGCGGCTGGCGATTTCGAAGGCCAGGACCGAGGAGTCAACGTCGTGATAGCCGCCGTCATACAAGGTCGCCTTGAAGTCGATCAGCGGGAAGCCAGCCAGCAGGCCATTGTCCTTGGCCGACTCGATGCCCTTCTGAACGCCGGGGATGAATTCCTTGGGCACCGAACCACCAACAATGGTGTTTTCGAAGACGAAGCCTGAACCGGCTTCGCCAGGCTCGAACTTGATCTTGACCCGAGCGAACTGGCCCGTACCGCCGGTCTGCTTCTTGTGGGTGTAGTCGATGTCTGCGACGCGGCCGAGACTTTCGCGATAGGCCACCTGAGGCGCGCCGATATTGGCTTCGACCTTGTAGGTCCGCTTCAGAATGTCGACCTTAATGTCCAAGTGAAGTTCGCCCATGCCCTTCATGATGGTCTGGCCCGACTCCTGGTCGGTGTGGACCGTGAAGGACGGATCTTCAGCCACCATCTTAGCCAGGGCCACGCCCAGCTTTTCCTGGTCAGCCTTGGACTTCGGCTCAATGGCGATTTCGATGACCGGGGCGGGGAAGTTCATCTTTTCGAGGATAACCGGCGACTTGGTCGGATCACACAGGGTGTCGCCGGTGCGAGTGTCCTTCAGGCCAGCCAGAGCGACAATGTCACCCGCGAAGGCTTCCTTGATGTCTTCACGGTTGTTGGAGTGCATGAGCAGCATACGACCAACCCGCTCGCGCTTTTCGCGGGTCGAGTTCAGCAGGCCCATGCCGGTTTCCAGCTTTCCAGAATAGATACGGCAGAAGGTCAGAGAGCCCACGAAGGGGTCATCCATGATCTTGAATGCCAGGACCGAAAGCGGCTCGTCATCGGACGCATGGCGCACAATCGGCTCTTCCGTCTTGTAGTCGATGCCCGGCGTTGGGGGGATGTCCAAGGGCGAGGGCAAATAGTCGACCACGGCATCGAGCAAGGGCTGAACGCCCTTATTCTTGAAGGCCGAGCCCGCGAGGATAGGATAGAACGCGCCGGTCAGCACGGCCTTGCGCAGGCACTTCTTCAGGACGGCTTCACTGGGCTCTTCGCCACCCAGATAGGCTTCCATGGCATCGTCATCGAGTTCGACCGAATTTTCGATCATGTAGTTGCGGGCTTCTTCAGCCTCAGCCTTCATGTCGTCGGGGATTTCTTCATCGTGATAGTTGGCACCCAGACCTTCGGAGTCCCACACTACGGCCTTCATGCGGACCAGGTCGACAATGCCCTTAAGGCTGGATTCAGCGCCGATCGGCAGCTGGATCGGAACCGCCTTCACGCCGAGGCGCTCACGGATCGTCCGGAGGCACATTTGGAAATCAGCGCCGATCTTGTCCATCTTGTTGACGAACACGATGCGCGGAACATTGTAGCGGTCAGCCTGACGCCAAACGGTTTCCGTCTGAGGCTCAACCCCCTGGTTGCCGTCAAGCACGGCGACAGCACCGTCAAGAACCCGGAGCGAACGTTCGACTTCGATAGTGAAGTCCACGTGGCCGGGGGTGTCGATGATGTTCAGACGATGACCATTCCAGTAGGCGGTGGTCGCAGCGGAGGTGATCGTGATGCCACGTTCCTGCTCCTGCTCCATCCAGTCCATGGTGGCCGCGCCGTCGTGGACTTCGCCGATCTTGTGGCTCTTGCCCGTGTAATAAAGAATCCGCTCCGTCGTCGTCGTCTTGCCCGCATCGATGTGGGCCATGATTCCGAAGTTACGGTAGTCACTAATGGGGGAAGAACGGGGCATAGCGGGCGCTCTGCTAATGAGGATTTCGGCGGGTGGCAAACGAACAGCGCGGGCGGTTTATCGTAAACCGCCCGCGCCGGAAAGTCAGTGTTTCGCGGGTATTACCAGCGGTAGTGCGAGAACGCCCTGTTGGCTTCCGCCATCTTGTGGGTGTCTTCACGCTTCTTAACGGCGGAACCGCGGTTCGAAGAGGCGTCCAGGATTTCCCCAGCCAGCTTTTCGGTCATGGTGTTTTCACCACGCTTGCGAGCGGCAGTCACCAACCAACGGATGGCCAGAGCCTTGCGGCGATCAGGACGAACTTCGACGGGCACCTGATAGGTGGCACCGCCGACCCGACGGGACCGAACTTCGATCCCAGGGGCGACGTTTTCCAGGGCCGAGTGGAAAGTTTCCAGGGGACCCTGGTCCTTACGCTTGGCTTCCAGAATGTCGAAGGCACCGTACAGAATGTTTTCTGCGACGGCCTTTTTGCCTTCGTACATGACGTAGTTCATGAATTTTGTGACGGTGAGGTCTCCGAACTTCGGATCCGGAAGAACTTCACGTTTCTCGGCGCGACGGCGGCGGGACATATTTCTTTTCCTTACTTAGGACGCTTGGCGCCGTAGAGCGAACGACGCTGCTTGCGGTCCTTGACCCCTTGGGTGTCGAGCACGCCGCGCAGGATGTGATAGCGAACGCCGGGAAGGTCCTTAACGCGGCCTCCACGGATGAGCACAACGGAGTGCTCTTGCAGATTGTGGCCTTCGCCGGGAATGTAGCACAGCGCTTCGAAGCCCGTGGTGAGACGCACCTTAGCCACCTTACGAAGCGCGGAGTTCGGCTTCTTCGGGGTGGTCGTGTAAACGCGGGTGCAAACGCCACGACGCTGGGGGCAGCCCTTCAGGGCCGGAACCTTATTGCGCGACGGCTTGTCCTGCCGGGGCTTGCGGATCAGCTGGTTAACTGTTGGCATCTAATCTCTGCTCTGGAAGCGTGTGCCGTTTGGCCGAGGCGCTTCATTTGGGGTTTTTGTTGTTCTCGATCTCAGGACCGCCCCTCTGAACACAAAAACACGCCGGTGCCTGGGCCCCGGCGGGTTCGCTCTCCCCAGTGGAAGAGCCGTTCATCAGGACCAAGGATCACTCCTAGCCTTGAAAAGAGCGCGGTTCATACTCGTGAAGGGGGTTGGCGTCAACGGCGGCGGCGTATGCAGGGCAAATTGAGGCTGCGTTTCTGCGCTTGTCGCTTTCCGGTCACGATTTCGCCGCGAGGTTCCTAAACCTTAGGCCACACAAATCGAGGGGGCTATGGCACAAGCAAGGACCATTCAGAGGCGGGTGATCACTATCGCCTCCGTGGCCTTGCACGCTGTGATCCTGGCGGCGCTGGGGCTTCATCAGGCACGTCCACCTCGCCTCCTAGGGCAAGATGATGTTTTCACCGTGACCATCCTGCCTCGGTACCTAACCCCGAAAGAAACCCTGCGCCGTCCGAAACCGCAGCAGAAAGTCGCGAAGAAAGACTATCCGTCAGAGGTTTCACCGGTAGCACCGCGAATTTTGCCTCCGCATCCCTCTCCTGCGCCACCCCAACCTATTCAACCCACCCAGATCATCACCGCAGAGCAATTGGGTCAGGCCCTGCGCAATGGTGGCGTGGGCTGTAATCCTCCCGGCCTGCCGGGGCTGAGCCGTGAGGCTAGGGAAATCTGCGAAGGCCGCCTCGCCTCTGGGGCCCGTAATGCTGGCTATCTTGGCAATGGCATGGCGAGGAATAAGCAGGCGGCCTTCGATCAAGACACCGCGGCAGGCAATGCTTGGCGCAAGCATGGTGTCCCTCCGGGAATGGGCAATACGGACGTCTCCGCCGAAGCGGCTCTAAAGCGTAACCAGATGGCCCCAGGCCGCCCTGGGGACACCCAGGCGACCTGGGGGATTGCAAAGGTGCCGTTCTAGTCACGGCGGGCCAGATGGATTTCGGCGGAGATCCTAACGAGCCCGACGCTTGAGTGGGTTGGCCCGAATTTCGTGTCATAGCGGAAAAAACAAACGGCCCGGGATTGCTCCCGGGCCGCTGGTCTTTGGTAATGGTCGCGACGCTTAGGCTTCGGCGTTCTCGGCTTCGGCTTCCACGGCGATGATGTCCGGCAAGGGCTCCATGGCCTCTTCGCGGCTGGCGGAGAGAGCTTCGTCGCGCTTGGCGGCGATCCGTTGGAGGCTGCGCAGATAGGAGCCGGTGCCCGCGGGGATCAGACGTCCCACGATCACGTTTTCCTTCAGGCCTTCGAGGGTGTCGGTCTTGCCCTGCACAGAAGCTTCGGTCAGCACTCGGGTCGTTTCCTGGAAGGAGGCGGCCGAGATGAAGCTGCGGGTCTGCAGAGAGGCCTTAGTGATGCCCAGGAGGACCGGCTGCGTAATGGCCGGTCGTCCACCACGGGCTTCGGCCTTGGCGTTCTCCTCAAGGATTTCAGGCATGTCGAGGTGGTCGCCACGCAGTAGGCCGGTGTCACCAGGCTCGATGATCTCGCCCTTCTGCAGCATCTGACGGACGATGGTCTCGATGTGCTTGTCGTTGATCGGCACGCCCTGAAGACGATAGACCTCTTGGATTTCGTCCACGAGGAATTCGGCCAGGGCCTCAATGCCCAGAATACGCAGGATGTCGTGCGGATCCGGGTTACCGTCGATGAGGTACTCACCCTTGCGGATGATGTCCCCATCGTGGACGGCGATGTGCTTGCCCTTGGGGATCAGGAACTCGACGGGTTCGCCGCCATCCTCCGGGGTGATCTTGATGCGGCGCTTGTTCTTGTAGTCGCGACCAAATTCCACACGACCATCCATTTCGGCGATGACCGCGCAGTCCTTCGGACGGCGAGCTTCGAACAGTTCAGCAACCCGCGGCAGGCCGCCGGTGATGTCCCGGGTCTTGGCGCTTTCCGTCGACATACGGGCCAGAACCTCGCCGGGCTTGATCTCATCGCCGTCACCGACGGAGAGAATGGCACCCACGGGCAGAAGGTAACGGGCCTCGCCGCCGTTAGAAATCCGGCGATAGGCACCATCGGCGTCAATGACCGCCATGGCCGGACGCAAGTCCGTACCCTTGGTCGACGCGCGCCAGTCGATAACCACCCGGCTCGAGATACCAGTGGCCTCGTCGGCTTCCTCGCGGAAGGAGATGTTTTCCACCAGGTCCTCGAAGCGAACGCGACCGCCGACTTCGGTAATGATCGGGGTTGAATAGGGGTCCCATTCGGCCAGACGCTGACCGCGCTTGACCTTGTCGCCGTCCTTGGCTTTCAGACGAGCGCCATAGGGCGGCTTGTAGGATTCCCGATCCTTGCCATCTACCTGAACCGTCAGGATCAGGTTACGGCTCATGCAGATCAGCGCGCCGTCAGGGGCAACCACTGTGTTGCCACCGACGATCTTCACGGTGCCGTTGTTAGCACTTTCGAAGAAGGACTGCTCAACCACCTGGGCGGTGCCGCCGATGTGGAAGGTACGCATGGTCAGCTGAGTGCCAGGCTCGCCGATTGACTGAGCGGCGATGACGCCTACAGCTTCACCCATATTCACCGGGGTGCCCCGCGCCAGGTCGCGGCCATAGCAGGTCGCGCAGACGCCAAGCTTGGCCTCGCAGGTCAGGACCGAGCGGACCTTGATGGACTGGACGCCGAGGGCCTCGACCTTGTCGCACATATTTTCGTCGAAATAGGTGTCGGCCGGGATGGCGACTTCGCCGGTATCCGGATCCTTCACGTCTTCCGCCGAGAAACGACCCAGGACGCGCAGGCCCAGCGAGACCAGGACGTCACCGCCCTCGACAACGCCCCGAAGGGTGATGCCACGGGTGGTGCCACAATCTTCCTCGTTGATGATGCAGTCCTGCGCCACGTCCACCAGACGGCGGGTCAGGTAACCCGAATTGGCGGTCTTCAGCGCGGTGTCGGCCAGACCCTTACGGGCACCGTGGGTGGAGTTGAAGTACTCCTGAACGGTGAGGCCTTCCTTGAAGTTCGAAATGATCGGCGTTTCGATGATCTCGCCAGACGGCTTGGCCATCAGGCCGCGCATACCGCCAAGTTGCTTCATCTGAGCTTGCGAACCCCGGGCGCCGGAGTTGGCCATCATGAAGATCGAGTTGATCTCCAGTTCGCGGCCATCGGCGCTCCTCTTCACGGTCGAGATTTCGGCCATCATTTCGTCGGCGACCCGGTCTGTAGCCTTGGCCCAAGCATCAACGACCTTGTTGTACTTCTCGCCCTTGGTGATGAGGCCGTCAGCGTATTGCTGCTCGTACTCTTCCACCAGCTTGCGGGTTTGCTCGACGATCGGCTTTTTCTTTTCGGGGATGATGATGTCATCCTTGCCGAAGGAAATGCCGGCCTTGGCCGCTTCACGGAAGCCCAGACCCATGATCTGGTCGGCGAAGATCACCGTCGCCTTCTGACCGCAGTGGCGATAGACGATGTCGATGAGGTTGCCGATTTCCTTCTTGGTCAGGTTCTTCTCAAGCAGGCGGTGACCCACAGCCGGATGGTGCGGGAACAGGGCCGAGATCTTCATCCGCCCAGGGGTGGTGTCAATCAGCTTGGTCCGCAGAACGCCTTCAGGGTCCATTTCCGCATGCCGCGCCTTGATCTTGGAGTGCAGGGTCACGACGCCAGCATCCAGGGCCGCATCGATTTCCGCCATCTGACCAAAGGCCTTGCCTTCGCCCGGCTCGCCATCGCGGGCCAGGGAGAGGTAGTAGAGGCCCAGAACGATATCCTGCGAAGGCACGATGATTGGGCGGCCATTGGAGGGCGACAGGATGTTGTTGGTCGACATCATCAGGACGCGGGCTTCCAGCTGGGCCTCAAGGCTCAGCGGGACGTGCACGGCCATCTGGTCGCCGTCGAAGTCGGCGTTGAAGGCGGCGCAGACCAGCGGGTGCAGCTGGATGGCCTTGCCTTCGATCAGCTTGGGCTCGAAAGCCTGAATGCCCAGGCGGTGCAGGGTCGGCGCGCGGTTCAGTAGGACCGGGTGCTCACGGATGACTTCATCCAGGATATCCCAAACTGCTGGTTGTTCACGCTCCACCATGCGCTTGGACTGCTTGACTGTGCCTGACAGGCCCTTGGCGTCCAGACGGGCGTAGATGAAGGGCTTAAATAGCTCGAGCGCCATCTTCTTGGGCAGGCCGCACTCGTGCAGTTTCAGCTCCGGACCCACGACAATGACCGAACGGCCGGAATAGTCGACGCGCTTGCCGAGCAGGTTTTGACGGAATCGGCCCTGCTTGCCCTTCAGCATGTCAGCCAAGGACTTCAGAGGGCGCTTATTGGCACCAGTAATGACCCGTCCGCGACGACCATTGTCGAACAGGGCGTCGACGGATTCCTGCAGCATCCGCTTTTCGTTGCGGATGATGATGTCCGGCGCACGAAGCTCCATAAGGCGCTTCAGGCGGTTGTTCCGGTTGATCACGCGACGATAGAGGTCGTTCAGGTCGGAGGTGGCGAAACGGCCGCCGTCCAAAGGCACCAGGGGACGCAGTTCCGGCGGGATGACCGGCACCACAGAGAGCACCATCCACTCGGGCTTGTTCTTGCTCTCGATGAAGCTCTCGATGAGCTTGAGGCGCTTAGATGCCTTCTTGAGCTTCATTTCCGAGGTGGTGACCAGCAGCTCTTCGCGCAGGCGGTCAGCTTCCTTGGTAAGATCGATACCGCGCAGCAGGCCCTGGATCGCCTCAGCGCCGATCTCAGCGGTAAAGCTGTCGTCGCCGAACTCCTCCTGGTAACGCATGCAGTCATCTTCCGAGAGCAGCTGGTGCTGCTTAAGCGGGGTCAGGCCCGGCTCGGTGACGATGTAATATTCGAAATAGAGGACCCGCTCTATGTCCTTCAGAGCCATGTCCAGCATCATGGAAATGCGGCTTGGCAGAGACTTCAGGAACCAGATGTGGGCGACCGGGCTGGCCAGTTCGATATGGCCCATGCGCTCGCGCCGGACGCGGGCCAGGGTGACCTCAACGCCGCACTTTTCGCAGATAATGCCCTTGTATTTCATGCGCTTATACTTGCCGCACAGGCATTCGTAATCCTTGGTTGGGCCAAAGATACGGGCGCAGAAAAGACCATCCCGCTCGGGCTTGAAGGTCCGGTAGTTGATGGTCTCAGGCTTCTTGATCTCGCCAAAGGACCACGAACGGATCTTTTCAGGCGAAGCCAGGGCAATACGGATACGGTCGAACGTCGGAGCGGCGGCGACCGGGTTGAAGATATTCAGGACTTCCTGGTTCATGAGCTTTCCAGATTGTCAGTCGTTTCAAAGGCGAATTGGGAGGAGCTGACGGCCCCTCCCCTCGCACGAGGCGAATTCGAAGTTCGGCGGTTAGCCGTTCTCCAGCTCCACATTCAGGCCCAAAGACCGCATTTCCTTCACGAGAACGTTGAAGCTCTCGGGAATGCCGGCCTCGAAGGTGTCGTCGCCACGGACAATGGACTCGTAGACCTTGGTACGGCCTGCCACGTCGTCGGACTTCACCGTCAGCATTTCCTGCAGGGTGTAGGCGGCACCATAGGCTTCGAGGGCCCAGACCTCCATTTCCCCGAAGCGCTGACCGCCGAACTGAGCCTTACCACCCAGCGGCTGCTGGGTGACGAGGCTGTAGGGACCGATCGAGCGGGCGTGGATCTTGTCATCCACCAGGTGGTGCAGCTTGAGCATATAGATATAGCCAACCGTGACCTGCCGCTTGAAGCGCTCGCCCGTCTGGCCATCGTAGAGTGTCGACTGACCCGACCGATCCAGGCCCGCCTTTTCCAACAGGTTCTCGATGTCATCGATATGAGCGCCATCAAAGACCGGGGTCGCAAAGGGCACGCCCTTTGAGAGGTTCCGGCAAAGCTCGATCATTTCCTCTTCGGTATCCGGCAGCTCCTGATCGGGGCCATAGATACTACGGAGGTGATCCACCAGAGCCTGCTTCTGTCCGCCATTCTGCCAAGCTTCCATAAGCTCAGCGATCTGACGGCCAAGGCCGGCTGCAGCCCAACCCAGGTGGGTTTCGAAGATCTGACCAACGTTCATCCGGCTGGGCACGCCCAGGGGGTTAAGCACGATGTCGACGTTCTGGCCATTTTCCAGATAGGGCATGTCCTCGATCGGCAGGATCTTGGAAATGACACCCTTGTTGCCGTGACGGCCAGCCATCTTGTCGCCGGGCTGAAGCTTACGCTTCACGGCCACGAAGACCTTGACCATCTTCATCACGCCCGGAGGCAGTTCGTCGCCACGCTGCAGCTTGTCGACCTTGTCCTCGAAGCGACGATCCAGACGCTTACGAGCTTCGTCGAACTGGCGGCGCATTGCCTCCAGTTCACCCATGGCCTTCTCGTCTTCCAGGGCGATCTGCCACCAGAGGCCTGGCGCGATCTCCTCCAGCTTCTCGGCGGAGACTTCACCACGGCCCAGGCCCTTGGGACCTGAAACAGCGACCTTCCCGACGATCAGCGTCCGGAGACGGCTGGTCACGTTGCGGTTCAGGATGGCGAATTCGTCGTCGCGGTCCTTGCCCAGACGGTCGATTTCTGCCCGTTCAATGGCCAGGGCGCGTTCGTCTTTTTCGACCCCGTGCCGGTTGAACACACGGACCTCAACCACCGTTCCGGCGACGCCGGGGGGCAGTTTCAGGGAGGTGTCGCGGACGTCAGAGGCCTTTTCACCGAAGATGGCACGCAGAAGCTTTTCTTCCGGCGTCATCGGGCTCTCGCCCTTTGGCGTGACCTTGCCCACCAGAATGTCGCCCGGCAGGATCTCGGCACCGATGGCGACAATGCCGGCTTCGTCGAGGTTGCGCAGGGCTTCCTCGCCGACATTGGGAATGTCCCGGGTGATTTCTTCCGGACCAAGCTTGGTATCCCGGGCCATCACTTCGAACTCTTCAATGTGGATCGACGTGAAGACGTCGTCCCGCACAATGCGCTCGGAGATCAGGATGGAGTCTTCGAAATTGTAGCCATTCCAGGGCATGAAGGCGACGAGGGTGTTCCGGCCAAGGGCCAGTTCGCCTAGATCGGTGGACGGACCATCGGCAATCACGTCGCCAGTATTGACCTTGTCTCCCACACGGACCAGCGGGCGCTGGTTGATGCAGGTCGAGGTGTTGGAGCGCTGGAACTTCTGCAGACGATAGATGTCAACGCCAGAACGGGTCGGGTCATTGTCTTCCGTTGCCCGGATAACGATCCGAGTACCGTCCAACTGCTCGACCACGCCGGTACGGCGGGCGACCACAACGGCACCGGAGTCTACGGCCACAATGGCTTCCATACCGGTGCCAACCAGAGGGGCGTCCGACTGGATCAGAGGCACAGCCTGCTTCTGCATGTTCGAGCCCATGAGGGCGCGGTTGGCGTCATCGTTTTCAAGGAAGGGGATCAGCGAAGCCGCGACCGACACCACCTGCTTAGGCGACACGTCCATCAGATCGACGTCGCCCTTGGGCAGGAGCGAGGGTTCGCCATTGATCCGGCCGGGGACCAGATCCTCGACGATCTCGCCATCAATGATCTTGATATTGGCCTGAGCGATAACGTGCTTGGCCTCTTCCATGGCCGACATATAGACCACCTCTTCGGTGGTCTTGCCGTCCTTGATCCGCCGGTAGGGACTTTCAATAAATCCGTACTTATTGACCACAGCGTGGGTGGCCAAAGAGTTGATCAGACCAATGTTCGGGCCTTCTGGAGTCTCGATAGGGCAGATTCGGCCATAGTGGGTCGGATGCACGTCGCGGACTTCAAAGCCAGCGCGCTCGCGGGTCAGACCGCCCGGGCCAAGGGCCGAGAGACGGCGCTTGTGGGTGATTTCCGACAGAGGGTTAGTCTGGTCCATGAACTGCGACAACTGCGAAGACCCGAAGAATTCGCGGACAGCAGCGGCGGCAGGTTTCGCATTGATCAGATCATGGGGCATGACCGTATCGATATCGACCGAGCTCATGCGCTCCTTGATCGCCCGCTCCATACGCAGCAGACCGACGCGGTATTGGTTTTCCAGCAATTCGCCGACCGAACGGACACGGCGGTTACCGAGGTTGTCGATGTCGTCGATTTCACCACGGCCATCACGGAGGCCGACAAGCGTCTGCAGGACCGCCAGAACGTCTTCCTTACGCAAGACGCGGACTTCGTCAGGGCAGTCTAATTCCAGGCGCATGTTCATCTTCACGCGACCGACCGACGATAGGTCATAGCGTTCGCCGTCAAAGAACAGCGACTTGTACATAGCCTCAGCAGCTTCCACCGTTGGTGGCTCGCCTGGACGCATGACGCGATAAATATCGAACAAGGCATCTTCGCGCGCCGAGTTCTTGTCCACGCGCAGGGTGTTGCGCATGTAGGCACCCATGGTGACATCATCGACGTCGAGGACATCAAGGGTGTCGAAGCCTTGCTCTGCCAGGGCCTGGATCAGGGCAACATCAAGCTCGTCGCCGGCTTCGGCGTAGATTTCGCCAGTTTCCATATTGACCAGGTCCCGGGCCATATAACGGCCGGTCAAGGCTTCTGGCGGCAGGATCAGGGTCGATAGTCCGCCGTCAGCGAACTTCTTGGCGTTGCGAGCTGAAACCTTCTGACCGGCCGGGGCAACTTCCTCGCCCGTCTCGGCATTGACCAGAGGGTATTCCGGCTTCACGCCGCGCCAGCGGTCGGGCTTGTAGGGGGTGGCCCAGCCGCCATCGCGCTTCTCGAAGGGAACGCTTTCATAGAAGGACGATAGGATTTCTTCGCCATCCATGCCCAGCGCCATAAGGAAGGTGGTGGCAGGTAATTTGCGACGACGGTCGATACGGACGAAGACGATGTCCTTGGCGTCGAACTCAAAGTCTAGCCAGGAGCCCCGATAGGGAATGACGCGGGCGGCGAACAGGAGCTTGCCCGACGAGTGGGTCTTGCCCTTATCGTGGTCGAAGAACACGCCGGGCGAACGGTGCATCTGCGAGACGATGACCCGCTGAGTGCCATTGACGATGAAGGTACCCTTTTCCGTCATGAGCGGGATGTCGCCCATATAGACGTCCTGCTCCTTGATATCCTTCACGGAGCGAGCACCGGTTTCTTCGTCGGTTTCGAACACGATCAGACGAAGCTTGACCTTCAGCGGCGCCGCATAGGTCATGTCGCGCTGAACGCACTCTTCGACGTCGTACTTGGGCTCCTCAAATTCGTAGGAGACATATTCAAGCACAGCGCGCTCGTTGAAGTCTTTGATCGGGAAGACCGACCGGAAGACCGCTTCGATGCCCTCGATGCGGCGGTCTGCCACACGGGTCTCTCTCTGCAGGAACTGTTCGTAGGAGGAACGCTGAACCTCGATCAGGTTCGGCATTTGCACGGCTTCGGGGATGCGGCCGAACGAGTGACGGATCCGCTTTTTGCCGGTGAAGGATTGCGCCATTTTTTTCCCTTGAGCGACACTCGGAACGGTTTCCGGGCATCAAGTCGTGTTCAAATCCTGTGTCCACCCTCAACTCCCAGATGGGAGCTGGACACTGGAAGCCCCTAATAACGCCAGGGGCGTTCCCTCATATGGCCGGAGGGTAGCGGGCCATACCTCGGAACATTAAGCGCACGCAGAATCGCGTCTAAAGCGAAGACGGATTTTGCGGAGCCGCCCAGTTAGGGGTTTTGCACGCAGAAGAAAAGCCCTCTCCACAGTTTTTTTGGAGAAACACCCTCGCCGTCCTATCGCAATTAGGTCTAGCCATCATGAGTCGCGCCGGTGGCACTGCGCAATGGAGGCTTTCATGACCCTGGGCCCTGACCGTAGACTTGTGACCCTTGGCCTCGCAGGATTGGGGCTGGCAGCCGCCAAAGTGCCGCCATTGGGCCTAATCGCACCCGCCGACGGTCCGGGGACCCTGAGCGCTGGCCTCATAACCCGAGGACCTGACGGCCGCGTCCTGCGACAAGTGGCCCTCGGCCGAGCCTGGGGCGTAGACGGTACCTTCCGGCCATTCAAGCTGGATGCGCCCTTCAGGGTGGCCTCGGTGTCGAAGATGATTGCCACGGTCGCCATACTGCCCCTGTTTGCCGCAAAGGGAATCAGCCTGGACTCCGATGCCTCCGACCATCTGGGCTTCCGGCTCCGGCACCCGGCCTTTCCCGACGATCTCATCACCCCACGCATGTTGCTGTCCCACACCAGCGGTCTGCGGAATGGGCCCAGCTATCCTGTGCCTTTGGGTCACGCTCTAAGCGAAGCCTTCCTGTTGGGCGGTCGACACTATGATGATGGCCAGTGGTTCGGTCCCGCCACCTATCGCCCCGGTGCCTGGTTCACCTATGCCGACGTGAACTTTGCCCTGCTGGCCCAGATGACGGAGGCCCTGAGCGGTGATCGCTTTGATGTCTTTATGCATCAGGCCCTATTCGCGCCCCTGGGACTGGACATCGGCTATAACTGGAGTGGGGTTTCGGCGGCGAAGCGATCCAAGGCCGCGGCGGGCATGCGCTGGCTGAACGGCGCCTGGACCCCACAGGTCGACGCCCCGCCGCCGCCCTTCCCTGAACTCTTCCTTGCAAAGGCCAAGGATATTCCAGGGGTTAAGCTCGCCGACTATCGGCTGGGCGAAAACGGCTTCCTGACCTCGCCCCTGGGTGGCCTTCGCCTCAGCCTCAAGGACATGGATGGCCTTGCCCAAAACTTCGCCGCCAAGGGCAAATGGCGCGGTCGTCAAATAATGGACCCCGAGAGCCTCTCCCAAATGGCGATCCCCGCCTGGAGCCTCGACCTCGCCCACCGCAATGGTCAGACCGATGAAGGCGTCTTCCAGAGCTATGGCCTTGGCATGCAGACCCCCATGGGCGTGCCTGGCCCCACCGGCGACGCCTTCTTCGGCCCGGGCACCGCCAACTGGCGGGGCCATCTAGGCGACGCCTATGGCTGGATGACCGGCCTGTTCTGGAATGTGAAGGACGGCCGCACCCTAGTCTGGGCAATCAACGGTATGCCTGAGACTGAACGTCCGGCGGGACTGAACTCCACCTTGACCCGCCCCGAGGAGATCTTGGTGAACTGGGGGTTGGGGTCATAAAAAACGGGCCCGGAGGTTTCCCCCCGGGCCCGCTTGAAAACACAACGCTGGAAGCGTCGGTCTTACTTAATGGTGACCTTGGCGCCAGCTTCGGTGAGCTTCTTGGCGACTTCGTCAGCCTGTTGCTTAGAAACGTTCTCGACGACGTTCTGCGGAACGCCTTCGACGAGATCCTTAGCTTCCTTCAGGCCGAGGTCCGGACGGATGCCGCGGACTTCCTTAATCACGTTGATCTTCTTCTCGCCGCCGTCGGTGAGGACAACAGTGAACTCGGTCTGCTCTTCAGCAGCCTCAGCAGGAGCTGCGGCTGCAGCAGCGGCCACGGCCACCGGAGCGGCGGCGGAAACGCCCCACTTCTCTTCGAGGAGCTTCGAGAGTTCCGAGGCTTCCAGAACGGTCAGGGCGGAGAGGTCTTCGACCAGCTTTTCAAGCTTAGACATTAGGTTTGATCCTTAAGGTAATGAGGTTGGTTATCTGGGAAATACCAATCAGGCGGCGTCTTTGGCGGCATAAGCCGACAGCACGCGCGCGATCTGCGCTCCGGGAGCCTGCAGGACGCCGGCGATCTTGGTCGCAGGTGCCTGAAGCAGGCCGATGAGCTTGCCGCGGAGTTCGTCCAGCGAAGGCAGGGTGGCGAGTGCCCCAATACCCTTAGTGTCCAGAACATCCTTACCCATGAAGCCACCGATGATGGCGAGCTTTTCGTTCTCTTTCGCGAACTGGGTTGCGACCTTGGCGGCGGAGACAGGATCTGGCGCATAAGCGATGGCGACGGGGCCAGTGAAAAGGGCGTCGCCCGCTTCACCGATCGAGCCGGCCAATGCCTTTTGAGCCAGTGTGTTCTTCACCACCTTCAGATGGGCGCCTTCCTTACGGAGGCGGCCCCGAAGATCGGTCATTTCCGCAACAGTCAGACCCAGATTGTGGGTCACGACCACGGCGCCGGCCCCTTCGAAAACGCCCTTAAGCGTCTCGATCGAAACCTGCTTTTGAGCGCGGTCCATTGCGGTCTCCATACTCAGGTCCGACCTCGGGACAATTCCCGAAGCCGCAATAGGATCCTAAGGCCCGGAACCCGGACCCAAAGATCAGCCTGTCCTTGAGAAGCCGCAGTCTCCGACACCCATGCGCTTTCGCGCTGAGCCAGTGGAAACCTCATCTCCCCGTCTCCCCACGATCACGGAAGGGCTCTTCCGCCGATTATGGTCTCCGGTGGCCCCGGAAACCTCGTAGTTCTTGGACAGGATCGGGGGCGCGCCCCCGAACCCACCTCCCCTTGGCAGAGGAAGCGAAACTCTAGAAGGAGCGGCCTCTACACGAGGCGCGACGGAAACTCAACACCCTACCGTGAGCGCAAGCTTATGACTCCGTCCAGCATGGCCATTTTTTCCAAGTCTTTGGGTCGGCCAAAGGTCTGTAGAATCCGCCTTTGGTCGTCAAGACCAGGGGCCGGCCACCTGCCAAGGCCAAAGTCATGGATGTGGATCGGACCTGGATCTAAGAGAATCCAGCGCTCTACTGTACGGACTTGAAGATCACCCATGACCTCCACCCATCCCTGGTCGAACTGGTAGCGGGAAAATCGCGAGCGGAAGGTTGCTGACTTATCAGGCTGGAAGATGCGATCTCTTCGGTTTGACCATAGCCCCTCCAGCGCCTCGGCTCCATCGGTGGTGGTCAGTATGTCCACATCATCACAGGACGGCCAATCTACCCCTGCGACCATCAGGGCTGCACTGCCGATCAGACGCCAAGGATGGGACAGAACAGCGAGATCAGCGGAGAGTTCGCCCAATAGTCCAGCCAGCGCCTCCCGGTTCATCACCCAGTCCAGGCTGCAGGGCGCTTTTCGGTCCAGGCTCGGACGCCCTCCTTATAGTCAGGCTCGCGGATCATGGCTTCCAGCAAGCGCTCGGCGGCAACCACCGAAGACGCGGCGTCGCGGTGCAGATCGCGATAGACCTGTCGCTTGGACTCCCGAGCCGACCCTGGGGCGACATTGCGGGCCAAGGCCTTGGCATAGTCCAAGACCTCGCCCATCAGGCTCTCTGGTGCCACTAGACGGTTGAGGAAGCCCATGGTCATGGCTTCCTCCGAGGTGAATGTACGGCTTGAAAGCAGGATGTCATTGGCGTGAGTCAGACCAACGATACGCGGCAAGACCCAAGACAGGCCAAACTCTGCGGGGAAGTTGAACCGCCCATGGGCCGCCGTAAACTTTGCCCCCGGGACACAGAACCGGAGGTCTGCAAAAGCTGCCAGCACCAGACCCACCCCGGCCGCTGGACCATTGATCGCCGCGATGATCGGCTTTCCTACCCCAAAGTGGTAGGCAAAGGTCGCGTCGAAGGCCGGATCAACCCCGAAGCCGGGCATTGAGATCGTTTCGTTCGTACCGCTGTCATAGCGGCCCTTTTCAGCGTGACCGTCGAGCGCGCCAAGGTCAGCCCCGGCGCAGAAGGCTTGGCCGTCCGGGTCGCCCGTCACCACAATCACCCGAACGGTTGGATTCTGATCGGCCTGAGCCAGAATCCAGCGGTATTCGGTGTGCATCCGGCCGGTCCAGGCATTGCGGCGCTTGGGCCTTGCCAGGGTGACCACGGCCACCCCGTCGGCAATCTCGTACCGGGTGGCCTTGAGCTCCATGATCAGGCGCGCTCGAAGATGGCGGCTATCCCCTGGCCGCCGCCAATGCACATGGTCTCCAGGCCGTAGCGCCCATCCCGACGTTTCAGCTCCCGCAGCAAATTGGCCAGGATCCGGCCGCCTGTGGCGCCGATGGGGTGGCCCAGGGAGATGCCCGAACCATTGACGTTAAGACGGTCACGCTCATCCCAGCCCCAGCCCCGCAAGACCGCCAGGACCTGGGGCGCAAAAGCTTCGTTCAGTTCCACCAGATCAATATCGTCCCAGCCCATGCCGGTGCGGGCGAACAGACGCTCCACGGCGGGAACTGGGCCAATGCCCATGCGGGAGGGCTCACAGCCCGCCGCCGCCCAGCTGACGAACCAGCCCATGGGGTCAAGGTTAAGTTCCGCCAGCTTGTCTTCGCTGACCACTAGGCAGGCTGCGGCCGCATCGTTCTGCTGGCTTGCATTGCCAGCCGTGACCACCCCGCCCTTTTCGATGGCCCGCAGCTGGCCAAGGCTTTCGGCTGTGGCATCGGCGCGGACGCCTTCGTCCTTGGCAAAGATGATCGGGTCGCCCTTCTTCTGCTTGACGGAAACCGGCACCAGTTCGTCATCAAACTTGCCCGCTGCCCAGGCTGCCGCCGCTCGCTGATGGCTCATAGCGGCGTATTCGTCGCACTCTTCGCGGCTGATCTGATAGTCCCGAGCCAGATTGTCGGCGGTCTCGATCATGCCGGAAATTACCCCGAAACGCTCGATGGGTTGGCTCATCACCCGCCCGCGGGACAGACGATCGTGCATTGTGACCGAGCCCATGCGCGCGCCGTTGCGCATGTCGGTGGTGTAGTACTCCACATTGCTCATGCTCTCGACACCGCCGGCCACGACAATGTCAGCGACGCCGGTCTGGACCATCATGGCCGCGTCGATCACCGCCTGCAGACCCGAGCCGCAGCGGCGATCCAGCTGATAGCCGGGCACGCTGATTGGCAGGCCTGCGGCCAGGGCGGACCAGCGGGCGATACAGGGGGCTTCGCCAGAGCCATAGCCCTGAGCAAAAATCACATCATCAATACGCTCGGGATCAATTCCAGTCCGCTCCACCAGGGCCCTAAGCACCACTGCGCCCAGATCGCCAGCGGTCATGCTGGACAGTCCCCCCTGAAACTTGCCCACGGCCGTGCGGATGGGCGAGACAATGGCGGCGCGTTTCATGGAGGTTCCTTCCCGAATTTCGTTTCAAGGTTCGTGCCGCGCTATTTCTGAATGGTCAAGGTTTCAGCGGCGCAATGGTCAGCTCCACCTTGGTCAACCCACCTGTAAACGGAAAGGGGCTGACATAGTCGCCCACCGGCGATGCGCTATCCTCGCCAATGTCGAAGGTGTCTTCGAATGAGAAGGCCCCCTTCAGTGTCTGAGGTATCCGCACGGACCCAGATGGCAGGCCATTGACCATCAGGCTAGCGGTCGCACCCTTGCCGACCCCGCCACCATCATAGGCAAAGTCGAGAACGATCCGCGCTGGGCCAGGCGACAAGGCGATTGGCGCGGTCACAGTCGAAACCGTCTTCTGGAAAAAGTTGTAGGTGTAGGTTGGCCGACCATTCTTGATGAACAGGGAAAACCCGCCACTCTCGGCACCATCAGCGATCAGCACGCCATCGGCCCCGCCCTGAGGAATGACCACATCGGCAGTGATCACATGGGAGCGGTTCTCAAACGTCGGGGTTAGTGAATAGAACAGCCGCCCGCCCCGGCCATAATAGGTGAAGTGATCGCCTGTGGGCCGCTCCTGCCGGCCGCCCGTTCTCGGATCCAGCGGGTAGACGTGATTGGCCCGGGCTTCTTGATCAAAAATCGCCTTTAAGGCCTTGAGCTTTTCTGGTCGCTGCCCCGCCAGATTGACTGCTTCCGAATAGTCCTTGGTCAGGTCGTAGAGTTCCCAGTCCTGCTTCGTCAT
The DNA here is from genome assembly GCA_903892305.1 of uncultured Alphaproteobacteria bacterium. GTDB lineage: Bacteria > Pseudomonadota > Alphaproteobacteria > Caulobacterales > Caulobacteraceae > Phenylobacterium. Next base: position 6,373 of record CAITHQ010000276.1, on the reverse strand, counting down.
GGCCGAGGCGTCTTCAGGCGACCAGGGATACTGACCGCTCTTGGCCACAGCCACCCAGCCATGGTCATAGATCGAACGACTGCCCATCATCTCGAAGTATTGCCGGGTCCGGGTTTCTGCTGCCTGGGCTGAGGCGAAGGTTGAGGCCAGGCTGATGCCGTCGACCTTCTGCTGGATAACCCCGTTCACGCTCTTGGGTGCCGGAATATGGGCAACCTCCAGCACGGTCGGGAAGAGGTCAGTCACGTTCTCATATTGAGTCCGAACCCCACCTACATGGGCAATGCCCTTGGGCCAGGACACCACCATGGGCGTCCGGGTTCCGCCCAGGTGAGAGGCAAACCGCTTGCCCCATTGGAAGGGTGTATTGCCCGCCCAGGCCCAGCCCACGGGATAGTGCGGCAGGGTTTGGGCCCCACCCAGCTGGTCCAGCCGTGCCAATAGGTCCGCCGTCGACTCCGTCGCGCCGTTCATGGCCCCCATGAGATTGGCAGTCCCGTTCAGCCCACCCTCCAGGCTCGCCCCGTTATCCCCAGCAATGTAGATCACCAAGGTATTGTCCAGCTCTCCCAGCTGGTCGATGGCGTCGATGACCCGGCCCGCCTCATGATCGCTCTGGGCGGTCATACCGGCATAGACCTCCATCAACCGCGCTGAGACCGTCTTTTGGTCAGACGATAAAGATGACCAGGCCGGAATGTTTCCAGGACGCGGCGTCAGGCGGGTGTCGGTAGGAACGATACCCAGGGCCTTCTGGCGATCAAAGACGGCGTCGCGATAGCGGTCCCAGCCCATGTCGAACTGACCCCGGAAGCGGTCGATCCAAGTCCTGGGTGCATGCAAGGGAGCATGGCTCGCACCTGGGGCGTAATAAACGAAGAAGGGCTTGTCCGGCGCCATGGACTTCTGGGACTTGATCCAGCCAATGGCCTTCTCGGCCATGTCCTCGGTAAGGGTGTAGTCCCCTTCCCGCCCCTTCGGAGGAACCATCTCGACCGGGCGATCCCCGAGGATCAGCTCAGGCTTCCACTGGTTGGTCTCGCCGTTTAGGAAGCCGTAGTAGTAGTCAAAGCCCTGCCGGGTTGGCCAATGATCAAAGGGACCGGCCAGATTGACTTCGCTCTCCGGGATCAGATGCCATTTGCCGAAGGCAGCCGTGGCGTAGCCATTCTGGCGCAGAATCTCCGGCAACATGGCCGCGCTTTTGGGAATGTTAGCGTTGTAACCCGGATAGGGCGTCGCCCAATTGGTGATGGTCCCCATATTGACCGCATGATTGTTGCGGCCTGTCAGCAGTTGGGCCCTTGTTGGCGAACACAGGGCCGTCACATGGAAGCGCGTATATTTCAGGCCACGCGCCGCCAGCCGGTCCAGGGTCGGCGTCGGGATTAAACCGCCAAAGGTCGAGGACTGACCAAAGCCCTGGTCGTCCATCAGAACGATTAGCACATTTGGAGCCCCCTTGGGCGCGCGCACGGAAAGTGTCTGAGTTGGAACAGAGTCCGCGTAGGTCATCCCAGCCTTGCCTGTGAATGGCGCTGGCGGGATGGGCAGGATGGTTCGGTCTGGCGATGCATGGGCGCTGAGGCCCATAACAGACAGGAGGCTTATCAAAACGAGGCCCATCAAGGATGATTGCATTTCGGGGCCTCAAGAGCAGACAGACAAAGGGGTCTTAGAATCCTAACAGGATGGGACTATGAGCCAAGGCTCACGCCCTCAAGTCAATCAAGGCTACAGTTTGCCCACGAAAAAGGGCGCTGCATGTCTGCAGCGCCCTGGTATTTCGCAGATCGAAGGCGGTTGGCCTAGACGCCGACCGTGTTGGTTTCGATCTTGAAGCCCGGTCCCATGGTCGAGGACAGGCTGATACGCTTGATGTAGATACCCTTGGCACCGGATGGCTTGGCCTTGTTCAGGGCGTCAACCAGGGCCCGGACATTTGCCAGGATCTGGTCATCGGTGAAGCTCGCCTTGCCGATACCGGCGTGGATGATGCCCGTCTTTTCAGTGCGGAACTCGATGGCACCGCCCTTAGCGTCCTTCACGGCCTGAGCCACGTTGGGGGTCACAGTGCCGACGCGCGGGTTTGGCATCAGGCCACGGGGGCCCAGCACCTTACCCAGACGGCCGACGAGGGCCATCATGTCAGGGGTGGCGATGACGCGGTCAAAGTCCATGAAACCGCCCTGAATGCGTTCCACCAGCTCTTCGGCACCGACGATGTCGGCCCCGGCGGCGGTAGCTTCAGCAGCCTTGGCGTCCCTGGCGATGACGGCGACGCGGACGTCGCGGCCGGTGCCGGAGGGCAGGTTCACCACGCCACGGACCTGTTGGTCAGCATGGCGGGGATCGACGCCCAGATTGACGGCAATTTCGACGCTTTCATCGAACTTGGATGTGGCGTTCGCCTTCACCAGTTTGACAGCGGCTTCCACTGGATGGGCAACCGTACGGTCGCCGGTGCGGGCCTTGATGCGCTTGGTCAACTTGGTCATGTCTTAGGCCTCCACAATCGACAGGCCCATGGACCGGGCGGAGCCTTCGATGATCTTGGCCGCAGCCTCGAGATCGTTGGCGTTCAGGTCCTTCATCTTGTTCTGAGCGATCTCACGCAGCTGGCTGCGAGTGATCGAACCGGCCGTGTCCCGGCCCGGCAGCTTAGAGCCGGACTTCAGGTTGAGCGCCTGCTTGATGAAGTGGGTGGCGGGCGGGGTCTTGGTGATGAAGGTGAAGGACTTGTCCTGATAGACAGTGATAACCGTCGGCAGGGGCGTGCCTTTCACTTCCTTTTCGGTGCGGGCGTTAAATTCCTTGCAGAAGCCCATGATGTTGACGCCGCGCTGACCGAGCGCCGGCCCGATGGGCGGCGATGGGGTTGCGGAGCCCGCGGACACCTGCAGTTTGATATAGCCCAGAATCTTCTTGGCCATGGTTCTCCTCTTTGACCGGTTTCCGGTCGGTTGAGCCGTGGTGCGGAGATTGGCGCTCCTCCCACGGATTTGTACGGGTGGTTAGGAGACCTTCTCCACCTGCCCGTATTCGAGCTCGACCGGCGTGGCGCGTCCGAAGATGGACACAGTCACGCGCAGGCGAGCGCGTTCTTCGTCGACCTGTTCCACCGAGCCGTTGAAGCTGGCGAAGGGGCCGTCCGTAACCCGCACAGTCTCGCCGATCTCGAACTGGATGGTCGGCTTGGGCCGCTCCACACCTTCTTCGATGGCACCGATAATGCGGGCAACTTCCTTTTCCGAAACAGGCATGGGCTTATTCTGGCTACCCAGGAACCCAGTGACCTTCGGGGTGTTCTTGATGAGGTGATAGGCCTCGTCGGTGAGCTCCATCTTCACCAGGACATAGCCCGGGAAGAACTTGCGCTCGGCATTGATCTTACGACCGCGACGGATTTCGATCACGTCTTCGGTAGGGACCAGAATGTCCGAGAAATTCTCATCCAAACCCTGAGAATGAGCCTGTTCACGAATGGACTCGGCCACCTTCTTCTCGAAGTTCGAGTAGGCGTGGACGATGTACCACTTATGGCGAGGATTGGCGGCGACGACGGGCGTTTCGGCGTTCATGTCTTTGAGATCAACCCCCGTTCACAAGTTTCAGAATAAGCGCCATGCCCGATCCGAAGATCCAGTCCACCAGGGACAGAAACAGGGCGGCCATAACCACCATGATCGCCACCATCACTGAAGTGATCCAGGTTTCTTTGCGGGTGGTCCAGGTGATCTTTCGAGCTTCGGCGCGAACCTCCCGAGCGAACTGGGCCAGGCTAACACGCTTCTTAGGTGCCGCCGGCGCGGTCGCCAGAGGCGAGGCAGGGGCGATCGCCGCGGCCGTCTTGGCGGCGCGGTTCCTCATCGCTGTCGGCGTTGAGCCGGGTTTCCTGGCCATCGAAAGGTCTCGAAACTCTCTACAATGAAGGCGGCAGTCCGCCCTCGGGATCTATTATATAGGCGCCGAATGGCAGGAGCGGAGGGACTCGAACCCACGACCCTCGGTTTTGGAGACCGATGCTCTACCAGCTGAGCTACACTCCTACGACCTTATCCTTGCGGATCTGGCCTCCAGCCAATGAACAACGCGCCGGAAAGGCTCCCGGCGCGCATCCCTCAACTAGAGCCGGGTCGTTTAGCAGCCACCTCGCCCTGGGGCAAGGGCTCGAAGGGCTTAGTCGCCCTTGGTCAGCACAATGGTGCCCTCAAGCATCATCCGTCGCTTAGTCATAGGCGGGATGGCGCGATCAAGGCCGTCAAGTATCTCTAGGGCCCAAGCCGGCAACTTCAATTCGTCTGAGCCCGCCGCAAGACGTATCTGAACCTCGGCGACATCGCGATACATGGTCGGATGGTCCATGTGCGGAATGAACTCTACCTTTGAAAACCCGCACTTCTCGGCCATTTTTGCGATGTGTTCCTGGGAAAACAGCCACTTATCGTCCATGAAGGCAAAGTTCGGGGACGTTATGTCGGGCAGAGTCCTTGCCGCGATGTCCTGCTCCATCATCCGCAAAATGTCGGCTAGGCGTTTATCAAGTCGCCGAAAGGGCCAGCGGGCCTGGGACAAGATATGGCGATAGGCGATGGCCATCAGGCCATACCCATCAAAGGGCTCAAAGAAAATCGCCTTACCCCCCGGCCTTAAGGCCCGCGCCGCAGCCCTCACACCCTCCCGGGGCGTGAGGAGATGATGAAGAATAGCAACGCCTGTCACCAGATCGAAGGCACCTGGCCGCACAGGGGAACTCATGGCGTCCATAACCACGCAGGCGACCCGGTCTTGGGCGTCAATCGTCGGAAGGTAATCAGCCAGGATGGAGAGCAATTCGCCCGAAAGGTCGGTGGCAATCACCTCCGCTCCAGGGAAGAGTCTCAGGCAAGGCACGACTGAATTGACCCCAGAGCCACTTCCAAGATCCAAAATCCGGGGCACCGCAGGCAATTCGACGGCCGTCTGTTCGAGGGCTTTGCGAAACAAATCCTCGAAGTGGTCGCTGGCCGCATACCGCTGGTGATACTCGTCAGCGTTCGCCTGAAATTGAGCTGAGATCGTGGCCTCGGACTGATCGTCCAGAATTCGCCAGACCGGAATACCAGATGCCGTGTAGGCCAAGGGCAACAGCTTGGCGTCGAACACTTCTGTCAGCCAGTCGGGTGCGTTTGCAAATTGCGACATGGCAGACCTAGCGCTCGTCACAAAACCTTGGCGGGACGATGAGCGACGTCCGCTGACATGAGAAGGTTCGCTTAGCAGTGGCGACTTTCCGGGGCAAGGACGGGACCAGCTAACAGCCTGCTTGTGATCCTCTGCCTATGGAACATATGGTGAGGAAAACATGAAGATCGAAATTCACTCAATGGGAGAGATGTGAATGCGCCCTATTTATAACATGCTGATCCTAGCTTCGGTGCTGGGTGCTGGTGCCCTGGCCCCAGCAGCAAGCCTGGCCCAAGCGCGGGGTGCACCCCCGCCGCCCGGCGACTACTGGCAGACCTGCCAGAACATCACCACCTTCGGATATGGCCGCGATGCCATGATGACTGGCCAGTGCAAGGACCGTTACGGACGGTATCAGTCCACCACCCTGAGATTTGCCAACTGTAGCGCTGTGACCAATCAGAATGGCCAGCTAGCCTGTGATTACGGCAATTCCAACGCTGGAAATTCCGGCAGCGGAAGGGTCTCGACCCTCAGCCTTTACCGGGATGCCAATTATGGCGGACAGGTGCTGGATACGACACGAGAATATTCCAATCTGCCCCGTCAATATAACGACATGGCGATCAGCCTAAAGATTTCCGGGCGTGGCAGCTGGGAAGTCTGTGCGGATGCAAACTTCCGCGGCAATTGCCAGACCTTTGACCGGGATGTGCCAGACCTGCGTCGCTATGGGCTTGGCGAAGCCATCAGCTCGGTTCGCCCAACGGAATCCCAGGGTGGGTATCCACCACCTCCGCCGCCACCTCCCCCTCCCCGCCCACCCTGGAACGGCGGCGGTTTTCAAGGGAACGCATCATTGAGCCTTTACAGCGGGGTCGGCTTTTCGGGCCCGGTCTTTGAGGCCCGCACGCCCTATACCAACCTTCCGAGGTCCTATAACGACCAAGCCCAAAGCCTGCGGATCAATGGGCGCGGCGTCTGGGAAGTCTGCGCCGATAGTGACTTCCGGGGCAATTGTCAGACCTTCGATCGCGACGTCCCTGATTTACGACGCTATGGCTTGAGCTTGTCCATCAGCTCGGTCCGTCAGGTCCAGTAGCCACCGCTGTGCTTGGCCCAAGAAAAAGGCCGCCCGGGTTTCCCTGGGCGGCCTGGTCTTTGGTGGGGTGTCTAGCGACTACTCGATGATCTTCGAGACGACGCC
>CAITHQ010000275.1 GCA_903892305.1 uncultured Alphaproteobacteria bacterium | reverse complement strand
CGCGAAATAAGCTTAGCGTGTCGCCCCGGATTTCCAGAAGACGTCTCCCGGTCCCGCGGCATTGGCGGTTCTGGCAGCGACAAACAGCAAATCCGACAAACGGTTGAGATAGCTCAGGGCAGGTGGACTGACGTCTTGGCCAGACTGAACCAGAGCAATGGCCGAGCGCTCCGCCCGGCGTGCGACGGTTCTGGCCAGGTGCAAGGCTGCTGCTGCCGGAGAGCCGCCCGGCAGGACGAAGGAGGTCAAGGGCGGTAAGACCTCATTCAGTTGATCTATTTCAGCTTCGAGCCGTTGGATCTGGCCCTCCAGTATGCGCAGGACCGATCCCTCGGTTTCGTTCACTTTTGCCGGTGTCGCGAGATCGGCACCCAGATCGAAGAGTTCATTCTGCAATCTGGCCAAAATAGCGTCCAAGGCCTGACCTGCTGTGTGCACCCGCGCCATCCCAATACAGGAATTGGTTTCGTCGACCTCACCATAGGCCGCCACCCGTAGGTCGGTCTTGCTGACGGTCTGGCCATTGGCCAAGGCGGTCGTCCCGTTATCGCCTGTGCGGGTATAGATGCGGTTGAGCGTGACCAAGGTCTAGGTCCGGTGCTGGAACCAGAGGGCACCCACCAGCAGGGCGACGGCGATCGCCTGCATGAGGACCCGCAGTCTCATCAGCTTGTTGGAGTTAGACCTGCCAAAATCGCCACCTTTGAACAGGGTAAAGAGCCCCATGAACAGGACGACAGTCACGGCGATCAAAGAGATGGGAATCAGAAAATTGATAATCTTCAGCATGGGCTTTTCCTAAACCCTCCCGCTAGAAATTGGGATTCAGGAAATTTCGCAAAAATCTTCATTTAAGCCACCACTGCCTTGGCCCGTCGCCAGGTCCAGAGATAGAGGCCCAAGGGGATCAAGATAAAGGCTAAGCCTGCTAATACGGTTCCGGTTGCCGTGAAGGCCTCACCTACGACAGCCAGGGGCGTGCCCTTGCCGGATACGACAATCAGCAGCGCAAGGGCGACATTGAACAGGCCTTCACCGACGATCAGGCCTGACACCATCAAGACTCCCAAGCGCCGTGCGACCTCGCCACCTGGCTTACCCAGGGCGTAACGGTCGAAGACCCAGCCGGCGAGGGCCCCTAGCACCACCGGAAAGGTTACGGTTGACGGAAGGTAGATGGCGATCCCCACGCCGAGGGGGGGCAGGGACAGGGTCCGGCCGTCGGGCCGGTTGTGGCTGGTGGCACGCAGTCCTTCATCGACTATGACCAGGACAATGCCCAGGATTCCTCCGATTGCGATCAAGCCCCAATCCAGGTGACCTTCGATGACCCCGGTAGCGATGGTTGAGATCAGGGTCGCCTGCGGGGCTGGCAATGGGTTGGCGGAGATGGCGTGACCCGCGACACCTGCGAAGCCATTCGCCTTGTTCAGGAGGTCAAGGATCGGCGGAATGACGGCGGAGCCAGCGACGACACCGACGACGAGGGCGACCTGCTGGCGCCAGGGCGTGGCGTCGACGAGCTGGCCGGTTTTGAGGTCCTGCAGATTGTCATTGGCACTGACCGCAACAGCCAGAAGTATGGCGGTGATCAGCAGGGCAAAGGCCACCAATGGCTTTGCATCGCCATTAGCGATGAGGGGTTTGGCGATCGCCAGAGTCAGCAGGGCTGCGCCGAGCACCGCCAATATCGCCATGCCAGAGACGGGGCTGTTGGACGAGCCAATCAGGCCCGCCATATAGCCGCAGACCGCTGCGACCGCGAAGCCTGCGACAACCACATAGCCCAGAGCCCCCAGGGTTAGGGGAAGGGTCAGGCTTGAAAGAACGCCACCGCTGACGAAATGGGCGACCACCCATGCGATCGGGATGAGACAAACGAGGCAAACTGCACCGACCCAGGCGATGGGCATGTCCTGTTCGACCCTTGGCAGGGCAGTGCCCTGCAGGTTGTTTCTTTGGTTCTGCGCCGCAAGGGCTGACCTTAGCCCACGCCAGACGGGCAGGGCCAGCTTGCCGAGAGTCCAGATCGCCGCCACGCCAATGGCACCGGCGCCAATGAACCGAACCTTGTGCGACCAAACCCCTTGGGCAAAGTCTGCGGCAGGACCCGCCGCAGGTGTTAGGTGGGTGAGAATCGGTACTGCGATGCCCCAGGCAATGATCAATCCCGTCAGCATGGCCAAGCCGACGGCGATCCCCATCAGATGGCCGGCACCAATCAGGGCCATAGACATAGAGGCCCCCAGGCCCGTGGCACTCCCTGCAGCCATGCGGAAATATCTCGCCACCTCTGCCGCGAAAATGCCGGTGGCTGTGGCCAGGGCGAAAAATGCTGAGGCGAGGGTTCCGATCAGAATAGCGCTGAGGCCGGCCTTGCCTTCTGCAGCCCCGTCATTGTCCGTCGCCCCAGATCCAACCCTGAGGACCTCGGCCGCAGCAACACCTTCAGGATAGGGAAGGGTTGATTGGGTCACCAGGGCTCGCCTCAGGGGAATTGTGTACATGACCCCCAGCACGCCCCCAGCGGCGCAGATGGTGAAAGAGGTCCAGAATGGAAAGCCCGTCCACCAACCGATCATCACCAAACCCGGTAGGACGAATATGATCGAGGACATGGCCCCCGCCGCTGAGGCAACGGTCTGGACGATGTTGTTTTCGTAGATGGTTGAGGTTTTGACCCCCCGCAACAGGGCCATGGAAATCACGGCGGCGGGAATCGATGAGGCAAAGGTCAGGCCGACCTTCAGGCCCAGATAGACATTGGCGGCTGTGAAAACGAAGGTGATCAATACCCCAAGCAGCAGACCCCTTAGAGTCAGCTCAACGCGAGACGGTTCAGGCGTTTCCGAAGAGGGGGTCATGGTGCAGAGCTCCGGAAGAGGTTGATGGTGTCAGTGACCCAGGCCTTGAGGTCTTCGCGCTGTGGAGTTGGCGTCTTGCCATGGCGGACAAAGACCATGTCTAGGTCAGGAACCACCACGGTATATTGTCCTTCATGGCCATTGGCGGAAAACGATCCAGGTCCGCCAATGCCCAGCCACCAGTGGGCACCATAGGGACCGTCGACGACATCATCCTGTTGCCAGGTTGGAATGCGCGCATAGTCGGCCCAGTTTTCAGGCAGGATGTGTTGGCCCTCCCAGCATCCATCCCGCAGATAGAGCAAGCCAAACCGCGCAAAATCTCGCGCGGTCGTAAAACAGAAGGATGAGCCAATAAAGGTCCCTGCTTTGTCGAACTTAGGCACTGGACTGGTCATGCCCAGGGGGGCGAAAAGCCGCTCTCGCATAAAGACGTGGAAGTCCTCTCCATAGGCATCCAGCCGTCTGGCTAGGATGCGGGAGACAATGTTCGTCGTTCCGGAAGAATAGGACCAGTAGCTGTCTGGGGTATAGGCCAAGGGGCGAGAGGCTGCATAGTTCGCCACATCCTCGCTACCTTCGCCCCAGAGCATGGCGATGGTGTCCGAGGGCTTTTCAGGCTCATAGACCTCCGCGAAGCTGAGACCACTGGACATACGCAGGAGTTGGTCGGTCGTGATCGTCCCGCGGGGGTCGCCGGAGGTCTGCCATTCGGGAACGTCGGCGGGCGCTTCGATATCCAATAGCCCGTCACCGACCAATATGCCCGCCAGGGCGTGGGTTATGCTTTTGGCCTTTGACCAGGACATGCAGGTGATATCAGGGCCATGGTTTGGGCCATATCGCTCATAAACCAACCGGCCACCCACAATCATGACCACGGCGTGGGTTTCGCCGAAGCCAGAGAATCCATGGTCCATCGCAGCTGCAAAGGCGGACGTGTCCAGGTTTGATGGCAGGTCGCCCTTTGGCCAATCGACCGTCGGCCAGGGGGTGTCGCGGGGCTGTGGAGGCAAGTTTGGCAGAGTGCTCATGGGTAAACACTGACGCGGAGCTGTGGACTTGTCACCTGTCCTGCATGGGTGCCAGCGCGGCAATGGGTTGAAGGCGCGGTTTGGTCCCGACCTTGGGCATTGATTTGGTCTCCTGGTTTTGCTTTCGGAGGACCGGTTTTCAATCCCGCATTGGCGTCAGGGTGCCAGACTGTCTAAATTCGGGCTATGACGTCTTCTGATCAATCCGCCCTGAAAATCCGCCTCGCCACAGAGGCCGACCTCGCCGATCTATCGGCCCTGATGACCCTGGCCATAGACAGACTTCAGTCCGAGTTTCTCTCTCCCGAACAGGTGGAAGCCTCCCACGAGATCATGGGTCTCGACACCCAATTGATCCTGGATGGCACTTATTTTTTGGTGGAACTTGGCAATCAGATTGTCGGGTGTGGCGGCTGGAGTCGGCGGGCCACCTTGTTCGGTGGTGACCAGACCCCGGGGCGAAATGCTGCAGAGTTAGACCCCGCCGTGGATGCCGCGCGGATCCGCGCCATGTACACGCACCCAGACTTTGCCCGCAGGGGGGTTGGGAGCCTGGTGATCAGGACCTGCGAGGCGGCGGCAGGGGCGGAAGGCTTCAAACGCGCTGAAATGGCGGCGACCCTTTCGGGCGAACCCCTCTATCGCATCATGGGCTATAAGGTTCTCGAGCCTTTTGACGGCCAGACCTCCCGTGGGGTGATCGTGCCGCTCAAGCGCATGGGTAAATCACTGATATAGCTACGAAAAAGGGCGGCTCTTGCGAGCCGCCCTTCCTCGGGATTTCCAGATTTTGAGATCTAGAAGGTGTAGGCGATGCGGCCGTAATAGTAGCCACCGTTGATGCCAAAGGGCGAGAAGGACGGGTACTGGGGCACATACGAGTTCTGGTTTGCCTTGAAGTACAGATCCCGTAGGGTTTGGTTCAACTTGTTCGGGTACTTGTTGAACAGGTTATTGGCACCCACGGTCACCTTCACCGACTTCAAGACCTTATAGCTGACGTCCAGGTCCGTGATGGCCGTCGGCTTGATCTCGTTCTTGTAGTAGACCCCGCCGTCAAAGCTGCCGAGGCTAGAGGACTTTCCGAAGTAGGATTCCTTCAGGCTGACCGTTAGGCCCGACCAGTTCCACACAGCGCCGCCCGTGAGCTTATACTTGGGTGCTGCGGTTTCCAGGAAGGCGATGGATGACTTGTCGAACAGGGAAACGCCCGCGGCGAGTTGGGTCGGAGACTTTGCAATCTTTGTCACCTTGGTGTCGGTGAAGTTCGCCGTCGCGGTCCAGTCGATGCGACCATAGTTTTCCAGGGCTGTCGCATAGGTCAGCACGAAGTCAGCGCCGCGGGTCCGGGTGTCCAGGCCGTTGGTGAAGATATTGATGCCGGTCTGGGTTACAGTCGAGTCCAGAACATTGCCATTGGCCTTGATGGCCGCCGTCACGGACGGCGAGTTGATGGCACCGCCCGATCCGAACAGCGAGCCTGAGCCCACAATCCGGTCTTCGATCTTGATCTGATAAACATCCAAGGTCGCAGTCAGGCCACCAATGGGGTGCGCCACGAAGCCGACGCTGAAGTTTGTGGATTTTTCAGGCTTCAGTCCATTAACGCCCACCAGCTTGGCGGCGGCGGAGTTCGGCGGAAGCTGAACAAAGGCTGAGGTCGGCGACACGTTAGTGGCAGAGTAGAATTCTTCCGCCAGGGTTGGAGCCCGGAAGCCGGTCGAGGCCGTCGACCGAATGGCCAGCATATCGTTGAAGTCATAGCGGCCTGTCAGCTTGGCCACGGTGGTGTCGCCAAAGTCGCTGAACTTTTCGTAACGAAGGGCCGCATCCACCTGAAGATTCTCAACCGGCTTGCCAGCGAGGTCCACATAGGTGGCATGGTTATTACGATCGTGCTTACCAGCATCGGTTGCCAGGAAGCCGGGATAGGACTGCGAGCCTTCCTTATAGGTCGAGCCCGCGTCG
>CAITHQ010000274.1 GCA_903892305.1 uncultured Alphaproteobacteria bacterium | reverse complement strand
GTAGGCCATAGCCTTCGCTCCACCGGCCTTGGCCAGCGTAATCGTAATCGCCGCCGTCAGCGTCGTCTTGCCATGGTCAACGTGACCAATCGTGCCGATGTTGCAATGCGGCTTGTTGCGTTGGAATTTCTCTTTGGCCATGGGGTTCCTGCCGGCGGTCTAGAAGGTTGGAGCGGGTAGCGGGAATCGAACCCGCATATTCAGCTTGGAAGGCTGCTGCACTACCACTGTGCTATACCCGCAGAGATCGAGGCTCTTTCGAGCCTCGTTAAAAAAGCTTTCGCTCTGACGCGTGGTGGGGGAAGTAGGACTCGAACCTACGAAGGCTGACGCCAGGGGATTTACAGTCCCCCCCCTTTGCCACTCGGGACATTCCCCCAGCGCGCACAGAGCCCTATTAAGGCGCAGATTTTCGTCCGGCCTCAATTTGGAGCGCGTCTTATAGTGGCCTCGCACACCGAACGCAACGCAAGCCGCAAGGCGTTTCGAAAACCGGGCGGAATCCCCGGCCCTGCGGGCTTTAAACCCCGACGGGAGGCGGTCTCTGATGACTGGCTGTGGGGTTTCCACCCCGTCGTCGCGGCCTTGGAGAACCCGAAAAGGCCAGCACCAATCCGGCTGATGGCTACCAATGACCGGGCGAAGGAGCTCGAAAAGCGATTCGGGCCCCTGCCGATTCTGGAGGTCGTCGAGGGTCAAGCGATCAGCCAAATCCTACCCCAGGGGGCTGTTCACCAGGGCCTAGCCCTAAGAATTCTAGAACCCGAGGCCCTGGCGGTGGAGGATTTCGAGCCGGTCAGAGGGGCTGTCCTGCTGATGCTGGACCAGGTGACAGATCCGCAGAACGTCGGCGCGATTTTGAGGTCTGCCGCCGCCTTTGGAGCTAAAGGGGTCATTCTGCAGGACCGCCACGCGCCGAAACTATCCGGTGCCTTGGCCAAGGCCGCCGCAGGTGCCGTAGACAAGATCCCCACCGTTCGTGTGATCAATCTATCGCGTGCCATAGAGGCCCTGAGCGAAGCCGGGTGGCGCACGGTCGGTTTGGCGGGGTCAGGAGAGCGGAACCTGGACCAGGCCCTAGATGGCGGCGCCGTGGTTCTAGTTTTAGGGTCTGAAGGGGAAGGCTTGCGCAGACTGGTGGCAGAGCACTGTGACGAATTGGCAAAAATTCCCATGCCGGGGGGATTTGAGAGCCTAAATGTCGGTGCCGCAGCTGCCGTGGCGCTCTATGAAGCAGCACGCTTTCGCGCCTGAGGCGAAATGACTACAAAAAAGTTAATTACCGTCTTTAAATCGAAACATAATGTGTGTTCGAGTGAGATCGGCCCGTCCGCATCTCGGGGGCTGGAACATTCCGATGATAAGGAAGACGGACATGGCGATTTTGTTCTCGAGAAATGCGCGTCTGGGCGCATCGCTTATCTCTTTAACCTTTCTCGCCAATTGCAGCCCGCCACCGCCAGTTGGGATGCCCCCGGCACCCCCGCCGCAGGACAGTGCAACTTACAATCACAAGCCTGAGCAATACGGTGACCAGAGCGGCCTGATGGGCGGACCGTCTGCGACCGCCGACGTAACGCCACCCACCCCAACAGATGGCCTGATCCACACACGACGTGCGGACGGTGTCGAGGTCGTCTCAATGCCTGCGATCGCCAATCCCGTCTCAAAGGCCGCAGAAAGGCGCGACCGCCCTCGCCGCAACTCGACGCCGCACTCAGGGACCGCAGGGAAGACCCACACAGCCCCTCAGGCCGCTAGGCCTGCTGCGCCTCGCCTCAGCCCGCCAACTTCCGTGGCACGGCCTGTGCTAAAGCCCGCCCCAATGCCCAAGGTTATTGCCCCGGTAGTCCAGGCGGCAAAGCCCGTGGTCGTCCCTCCTGTCGCTAAGATGGCTGCCCCCAAGGTCGAGAGTCCAAAAACGCCTGCCGCGGCCCTTCCGGATAGCCTTCGGATGGTTCCCGCCCTGGCATCCACCGATCCTAGGCTGGCCGGATTGCAGTCGGATATCTTGCCCGACCTAGCACAGAGCGCTCGATTTGTAGTCGCCGACGGCGTGGCAAAGGGTCAGGCAGGCCCTGTAACCCTGACCTTCCCGAAGGCCCTCTACAGCCAGATCCGGACCAAGGCGGCCCGCCATGGTCTGGCCCGATCCACGCGGCAGATAAACCTAGCCGCCAAACTATCGGGCACAGGGTATCAAATCGTTCCAGATATTGCCCAAACCATTGAGCTTTCAGCCGACAAGGACACGGTGTTTACGTGGCAGGTTACGCCTCAACCTATGGCTCGTACGCCCCTGCACGCTGATTTGACCGCCAGCCTCCTGGGTGTTGCGCCGCCCTTGAGCCTGCCCCTCGCGGGCCTTGAACCCAAGGATAGAATCAATCCGGCTCTGGCTGCTGTTCCGCCGACTAAGAAACCCTTCCAATTCCAAATGCCGCATCTGTCTTTGGATGTCTTGAAGCCTGCGGGGGCTGCTGTTCCGCCGACTAAGAAACCCTTCCAATTCCAAATGCCGCATCTGTCTTTGGATGTCTTGAAGCCTGCGGGGGCGGTTGCTTTCCTGCTCGCTGCACTCGGCTTGTTAGCCTTTGCCGCACGG
>CAITHQ010000273.1 GCA_903892305.1 uncultured Alphaproteobacteria bacterium | reverse complement strand
CCGACCGAGGGCGCGATGATCTGCAGTGCGCTCCATGTCTTTAGGCGCGAGAATCGAGACGGCACTGTGCTGAGTGTGGACGCTGATGATGGAGCTTCGCTAGACGAGCGCATGGGGGTCATGTCGATCGTCGCTCCATATATCCAGAAGGCTCAGGAGCATCTTGATCAGATGAGGTCACAGGAGGAGGACCTCCGGCGCCAACTCGAGGTAAGACATCGCGAGAACTGCCCCACGATCTTTGTAGAGGGCGCGAGTGACAAGATGGTGTTCGAGTCGCTCCTTACACGGTTCCGGCCAGATCATGTGAATCGTGTCTACATCGCCGATCCGCCCCCTAGGGCTGGAACAGGTTACGTCGCCAATATGCTCCGCAGTTGGGAATACCGCACAAGGAACCTGACCCCCGGCAACCGCCAAAAGGCAGTAGGCATTGTGGATGCAGATGAGGCGGGAAAAGGAACCATCAAGTACTTCGAATTGCAAAACTCAAAGTATGTCAGGTTGATTACAATACAGGTCCCTGGCCACCTTGCTCAAGCGCACACGTTGGGCTTTGAGGTTCCGATTTGCCTTGAAGAGCTTTGGCCTGTGAGCTGGTGGCGCGATGCAGACCAGCGCGGTTGGTTGACCGACCGAGATCCGACAATTGTTACCTCAGCCAACCTGTTGAGACGCCTAGCCCGGGAGGACCTCCGCTTGCGAGACCTGCTTCATGATGACTGGAGAATTGTCTTGGAGCGCAAACCTGATCCTGATCACAAAGCAGATTGGGCGCGGTCAATCTGCCAGAGGCCCGAAGCAGATTTGGAGGCCGGAGCTGCGGAGGCACTTGCAGTTCTCGACCGCGCGCTGGCGGCACTCGCCTAGCCGAAGAAATATAGTCGACTATCCTCTCCCAGGATTTGCCCGTAGCCTGTGCATCGATCTCGCATGCCTATGGGATGTATAATCCAACCGTCCTTCAGCCATCCGGCCAACCCCTTCATCAAACACCGGCGCACAGGCACGCGGGCTCAGGAGTTTGGGGGCAGCCGAAATCAGAACAAGAGGGGTCAGGCTGGACGGTTACCTTTGGAAGGTACCCGGCTGGCAGATTTTGACTCAATATCTGACAGCCAGCAGGCCATTTCGGACTACATTAGGATCAGTTGCTCAATGCGGTGATCGGCCTGTGGTCGCACTCGGTCCCGCCGCTGCGCGGCTCCTACGGGTGCGCCGCCTTGCGCGCCTTTGGCGCCGCAGGCCAATCGTCGGCGCGTCCCGCCGCGCTTTGCGCGGCTCCTTGCAGCCTTCATTCTTGCTTTGGGCAGGGCAGGGCCCTGCATTTTGACTTTTGGCCAACAGGCAGACCGAAGCGCATAACGACACCAGCTCAATGCTTGCGGTTAGCCCGATTGGACCTGGGCCTGGGTAAGGAAGTCTTCCAGATCCTGCGATCTGATCAATCGGCGGCCAGCAACCTTCAGGCTTTTCAGGTCGCCTTGGCTCATCAGCAGATAGAGCGTCGATTTTGAAAGCCCCGTGCTCTTTGAGACTTCGGCAATTGTCAGACTATAGGGCCTCGGCTCTGGAGCCCGTGGCGGGGGCGGTGGGG
>CAITHQ010000272.1 GCA_903892305.1 uncultured Alphaproteobacteria bacterium | reverse complement strand
TGCTGAAACCCGCCCTGCGCCTGCGCAACTATTTCCGCGCCCAAGCCTGGGCCGAGACCACAGCAGACTATCTGCTACACCCCGATCCTGGCGACCAGTTCGCCGCCCCCCACTACAACACCTCTATCGCCGTGGTCCGCAGCCAGCTGGCTGACGCCGGCTTCACCCTGACCCAAACCATTGATGAGACAGGCACCCCGGTGGCCGGCGATCACGAGACAGCATCATCGACCCTCTACTACCTGGCGACCCGGATTTAAGGTCGCCAACCGCTTGGCCACCTCATCAGCCCCTGGCCAGTCCAAATTCTTAGCCAGAAGGTCGCCGATCAGCGGCGCGGCAGGCGGATAGGCCCGAATCAGCTCGATCATCTGGCTGGCCGCCTCCTCTCGGCGCGAGGTGAAGGACGGCCCGGCGCTCACCGTCAGGTCATAGCGCCCAACGCTTAAGTCATAGATCTTCTCCAGCGACCCGGCCCCAAGAGACCCGGAAATGGGTTGGTTGATCGCGGCCATATTCGCCTCGCCGCCAGCACCTAAGATCCGCACCATGCGCGGCGCAGCGTACACCTTGGGGATCAGGTCGATGAGGATCCGCCCTGCATGGCGAATGGCTCGGCTCAAATTGTCGATATAGTGGAAGGTCGAGACATCCCCTTCCCGCTGCCGGGCCATGATCGCCTTGCCCGAGGTTTCGTTGGATCGGGCCCCCAGGCTGGCGTCATACATACCCATGATCGCCTTCATGTCGTCGCTGGCATTCAGTGCCTCCTGAATGGCTCCGGCTGGCACCCCCGCATAAGGCTGTCTCTGGGGCGCTTCAGGGCCGTCATATTCGATAAAGGCATGGGACTGGGTATTGGCACTCGCCCACTTGGCGGAGTCCGTATCAAACGCCCCCCGCCGGCCGATAAACGGCGTCTTGGGTGCCAGGGCCACCAGCTCGGTCGAGGCCGTCCGCCAGTAATTGTACATGCGCTGCGGGTCCTTGGCGTCCCGCACCAGGGACCTTAAGCGCCGGGCGCCGTCCACATGGATCGCCTCCCCATAGACCGGCACAATGGGAATATACCGCCCGGCCCAGTCCACAGTTTCCAGCACCTCTGCGCCTGACAGGATGTATTGGGTCACCTTGTGCGAGGTCGCGGGCCTCGGCCGCCCCACCACCCTGGCACCCGCGGCGTCGAATAGGGCCTTCTGCGCTTCATAGACGTCCTGTGCCACCACCTGACCGTCAGACAGAGCCAGCAGGCTGCGGGTCACGGTTTCTCGGCGCCAGAACTCGGCCAATCGCACCCGATCAGCCCCATCCCGAACCCCGCCACCCCAGCGCTCCGACCCTTCGCCGCCGGTCCAGTCGCAGACCTCCGCCCCCTTCCAACGGGCCTCAAAGGCCTTGCGGGTCAGGCTTTCCACCACAAATGCCTGGTTCCAGTCGGCGGAATCCGCCCCCGTGGCAAACGGGTCCCCATAGACGCTAAACGGATCGGCCACCCGCTCAATGGCAAGGTCCTGATCGAAGCTGTCGTCGTCAGCATACCGCGTATTGATCCGGAAATAGCCGAAGCCACAGGTCACCGCGAAGTCCAGGGCCGTATCATAGGCCACCTCGGCGTCGCTCGACTGCTCGATGTGCCGGATCAGGCCATTCAGCAGCTCCGCCGTCTTCGGATCAGCACCATCTCCTACCGGATGGCAGACAATGGCTGGCTTGTTCTGCCGCGCATCATTCACCACCTGGCGGATAAAGGCCGGCAGTCGGTTGATGGTCAGACAGGGCCGCCCCTCGGCCTGCCGCTCAGCCATCACCCGGGCGCTCCACTGCTCCCCCAGCCGCGCAAACCGAATATCATCGACCGCCGCCCGCCGGTTCTCGGCCTCGACCTCACACGCCAGAACGAAGGCCGCCTGGGCCTCACTGAGCAGATCACTGTGCTTCATAAGTCACGACTCCTTACGCCCCGACCGGGACGTTGATTTAATTGTAGAAAGCCCCGGTCATACCGGCGAAGGCCGGTATCCAGGTCATAGGTCACGACCTACCCGGAAAGGTCACGCCTAGGGCAGTCGCCCACCTCACAGCCCTACGAACTGGACCCCGGCCTCCGCCGGGGTGACCGGTGTTAGCTGACCTCCCACCCCCGGTCATACCGGCGAAGGCCGGTATCCAGGTCATAGGTCACGACCTACCCGGAAAGGTCACGCCTAGGGCAGTCGCCCACCTCACAGCCCTACGAACTGGACC
>CAITHQ010000271.1 GCA_903892305.1 uncultured Alphaproteobacteria bacterium | reverse complement strand
CAGTTTGGGACCAACACCATTGGCGCGGCCCACCGAGGCCTTATCATCTCTCGCAATGGCCGCGGCCAGATCGGCGGGCGGCAGGACATCCAGCACCGACAGCGCGGCCTTGGGCCCCACGCCCTGCACCGATTGCAACAGCACAAAGGCGCGGCGATCTTCGCGGTCGACAAATCCATAGAGCCGGGTGCCCGCCGCCTCAGAGGTCTGGCTTTCAATATGGACAATGGCCTCCTCGCCCACCGACGGCAGGCGCGATAGGCAGCGTGATCCGCAGCGGACCAGATAGCCCACCCCGCCGACATCGATCAGGGCCTCTTCTTCGCCAATCTCGATGACGGTTCCGCGCAGACGACCGATCATGCGGCGCTCCCGAGGCTCTTGGTTAGGGTTCTGACCTGACGGGCATGGGCATGGGCAATGGCCACAGCCAAGGCGTCGGCCGCATCGGCGGTGGGAGAACCCGCCGTGGGCAGGAGGCGGGCAATCATAAAGGCCACCTGATCCTTATCCGCCCCGCCGGTACCGACCACCGCCTTCTTGACCACCTTGGCCGCATATTCCGCGACCGGCAGACCGGCCTTGGCAGGCGCGATCAGGGCGGCGGCGCGGGCGTGGCCAAGCTTGAGCGTTGAGGCGGCGTTGGAATTGAGGAACGTCTCCTCGACCGCCGCCTCATCAGGGGCATATTGCGCAATGACCTCGGTGATGGCGTCGAACAGGGTCAAGAGCCGGATGGCGAAGGGTGCCTTGTCGTCAGGACTGATCAGCCCGTGGGCGACATGGGAAAGCCGCGCTCCGGTGATGGTGATAATTCCCCATCCGGTGTGGCGCAGTCCAGGATCAAGCCCGAGGATTCGAATCGCGTTCGTCATGTGTTCGCATCTTGACCTGTCCCCGGCACCGCGAAAAGAGTCTCAACGCGCCCATATGACGCTTCTTTGGCCGAAAGACCGGCTCCGCCGCGCGATTAGCGATCAAAAGCGGCGGTTTGGCCTAGCCTGTGTACTTGGCGAGGTCCTCATCGGACATATCATAATTGCCATAGACGTTCTGGACATCGTCATCATCGTCCAGCGCATCGATCAGCTTGAACAGGGTCGCCACATCATCTCCTGCCACGGGATTGGAGGATTTCGGCTTCCAAATGATGCTGGTCGACTTGGCCGGACCAAAGCGCCCTTCGAGCACTTCGAGGACCGCGTTCATATCTTCGAAGGCCGTGGTGATGACGTGGCTCTCGGCGTCGGACTCGGCATCCTCTGCGCCCGCCTCAATCGCGGCCTCCATCACATCGTCCTCAGAGCCCACGGCGGGCGGATAGACGATCTGGCCGACCCGGTCGAACATGAAGGCCACCGATCCGGTCTCACCCAGATTGCCGCCATTCTTGTTAAAGGCGGTGCGGACGTTGGCTGCGGCCCGGTTGCGATTATCGGTCAGGACCTCGACGATCAGGCCCACGCCGCCGGGACCAAAGCCCTCATAGCGGATCTCTTCGTAGGTGTCGGTCTCGCCGCCTAGAGCCTTTTTGATGGCCCGATCAATATTGTCCTTCGGCATGGATTCGGCCCGCGCATTGGCGATAGCGAGCCTGAGCCGCGCATTGGCCGTCGGGT
>CAITHQ010000270.1 GCA_903892305.1 uncultured Alphaproteobacteria bacterium | reverse complement strand
CAGCGCTCCAATTTGGTGACGAGGAACAGGGCCTGCAGGACCACTGCCGCCAGGACCAGGGCGTCATAGCGCGACAGGGCGGCGTCGTGCGGCCAGAGGAAATGGCTGGTGATCAGCAGGAAGACCATGGTCCCGCCGAACAGGCAGGCCCAGGCCTGCTTGAGGCCAAACAGAAGGAACTCATAGGCAAAGGCGTTGAGTCGGGACCTCTGCGCCCAGGGCCGCACGGCGGCGTCGAAAGCCTGGACCTGGCCCTTGATAATGTCTTTGAGACTGGAACTCATGCGCTCGATACTGCCCTTATGCCCCGAGCAAGGCTATAAGAGGCCATGACCCAATCCTTCTTTGCACAAGCCGAAAACCAAGAGGCCCTCGAGCGGGGGGCGGTTTTGACCCCGCGCTTTGATGCCAATGGCCTGATTGCCGCCATCGCCCAGCACGCCGAAACGGGTGAGATCCTGATGCTGGGCTGGATGAATGCCGAGGCGCTCAGCCAGACCCTAGACCTAGGCGAGGCGGTGTATTTCAGCCGCTCGCGCAATGAACTCTGGCGCAAGGGGGCCACTAGCGGCCAGCTGCAGAAGATCGTCGAAGTGCGAGTAGACTGCGACCAGGACGCGGTCCTGCTGAAGGTCCTGCCCCAGGGGGACGGCGGGGCCTGTCATGTGGGGTTCCGGTCGTGCTTCTTCCGGGTGGTCAGCCAGGGCCAGTTGGTGGAGCAGGCCGAAGCCTGAAGCAGGTTCCTTAAGATCAGACCCGCCTGAGCGGGCCCACGCCATTTGCGCCGTGGTCTGCGGTAAAGGTCTTGAGCGACTTGGTGGTGTAGGCCTTGTCCATGACTGTGGAGACGGTCACCCATTCGCCCTTGGCCTGGGTCTTCGTCAGGGTCAGAAGGACGAAGCCCTTTTCATCCTGGTTGGAGTCGATGACTTCGCGGTTTGTCTTGGCCAGGATGTCGCCCACTGGGAAGCCCTTCAGCTCGCCCCAAGGACCGGGGCTGGTGATCCCCGCTGCGCCGAATTCCACCGCCACCCGCTTGCCGCCCACCGGCGCGTCATAGAGTTCATTGGCCCAGAAGCCATGGCTGTCGCCAGACACCACCACCACATTGGCCTTTGCGGCTTCGATCAGGCGGTAAAGGCGCTGGCGGTCGGCGGGATAGCCATCCCACATGTCGGGACCATAGGGCAGTTCAAGGGCAGCTATGCGCTCGGTGCCGTCCACCCGCTTGCGGGCTGAAGCCGGGAGGCCGGCTAGCAGCTTTTCGACGCTCTCATCGCCCATGGCACCGCGTAGGCCAGGGGCATTGACCCGGGCCATGATCACTTCATTGCCAAGGATCTGCCAGGGGCGACCGGCCTTGACCGAGGCCTTGAGGCCAGCGCTCAGCCAGGCTTCTTGGGCTGCACCCATCATCTTGCGCTTGGGGTCATTGAGCTTGACCTTGAAGGCGGCCACATCGGACTTGCCATCGGTGCCGACCTTGAGATCGCGGTCATAAGTGACCTGCTGGTCCCGAGCCGTCAGGCGGGTTTCCAGCATGAACAGGCTGACCAGATCGCCAAAGTGGAAGGCGCGATTGATGGCAAAGCCATGGTCGGCGGGCTCGCGGATCGGCATCCACTCATAATAGGCCTTGATGGCGGCCGCCTTGCGAGCGTTCCAGTCGCCGTCCGTGGCCGGATTGTGATGCTGGGCACCGCCCACATAGCTGTCATTGGCCGTCTCGTGGTCGTCCCAGACCACGATCCAAGGGGCCCGGGCGTGGGCGGCTTGAAGCTGACCGTCCGATTTGTGGCAGGCGTGGCGGGTCCGATAGTCAGCCAGGGTGATGCAGTCATGGGCCGGTTCCGGTTGGCGGTTCAGCAGCTTGCCGGTTTCGAAGCCGTACCCTTCAGGGGCATATTCATAAATGTAGTCGCCCAGGTGCAGGACGGCATCGACCCGCCCGAGCTTGGCGATGGCCTCATAAGCGTTGAAATAGCCGCCGGAATAGAGGCTGCAGGTGGCCACGGCCAAGACCACATCCTTCACCGAGCCGGTGGGCAGGGTGCGGGTGCGGCCCATGGGCGAGGTGACGCCATTGGCGGTAAATTCGTAGGTATAGGCCCGCTCGGGATCCAGACCGGCAACATCGACCTTGACCGTATAATCGCGGCTGGCGTCGGTAACACCGGAGCCAGACTTTGCACCACCCGCCCGGCGATCCATGGGGGTTAGCTTCCAGCTGAAGGCGATGGAGTCGGCAGCCGCAGCTTCCGGGGTGATCCGTGTCCAGAGTATGACCCGGTCTGCCAGGGGGTCGCCGGACGCCACGCCATGCTTGAAAGATACCGTCCCGGTATAGGCCGCGGCGCGCGCCATGGCAGGAACAGCGGCCGAAAGGCCAAACAGACTAAGGGCGTGACGGCGACTCATACGCATGGGTGGGGCTCCGGCTGTTGTTTCGAACCCCTTATTGGCGGGGTATGACAGACATATGTCGAGACGTGCATCCTTTGCAGGATCGTTACTTTGTCCCACGTCTGTGTGATCATGCAATCCATGCTCTCGCCCCAGCCACCAGATCCCGACGAAGACGAACTTGCTGGCGGGGTGAGCGTCATGGTCACGGTGACAGAAGGGGGGGGCCGCCTGGACAAGGCATTGGCCGATGCCGCGCCAGATCTGTCCCGCGGGCGCATCCAGGCCCTGATGGCCCAGGGCCTGGTACGATTGGCCGGCCTGCCCCTGACCAATCTGTCGGCCAAGGCCGCACCCGGAACCTACGAACTGACCCTGCCGCCGCCGACCCCGGCCGAGCCCCAGCCAGAGGATATACCTCTGACGGTCCTCTACGAAGACGCCCACCTGATCGTGGTCGATAAGCCGCCGGGCATGGCTGTCCACCCGGCTCCAGGTAGCGAGACCGGCACTCTGGTCAATGCCCTACTGCACCATTGCGGGGCCAGCCTGTCAGGGATTGGTGGCGTGGCTAGACCTGGCATCGTCCACCGAATCGACAAAGATACCTCGGGGATCGTTGTCTCAGCTAAGACCGACGCGGCCCATCAGGGCTTATCAGCCCTGTTCGCGGCCCATGACATTGATCGGGTCTATCTGGCCTTGGTTCGCGGCGCGCCAAAGCCTCGGTCAGGCACGCTTGAGACTCGGATCGGGCGCTCTAATAGCGATCGCAAGAAGATGGCCGTTCTGAAGGCCGGCGGCCGCGAAGCCATCACCCATTATCAGACCTCGACCCTGTTCGGGACAGAAGACAAGCCGGTGGCTGCCCTGGTCGCCTGTCAGCTGGAGACGGGCCGCACCCACCAGATTCGGGTACACTTGGCCTCCCTTGGCGCACCCTGCCTGGGCGACCCCACCTATGGAGCCGGCGCGCCCACCCAGAAGGTCCGCGATGCGATCGCGCAAGCTGGACTGAACCGCCAGGCCCTGCACGCCAGCGTCCTGGGCTTTGTCCATCCCGTGACCGGCCAAACCCTGCGTTTTGAGAGCCCGTTGCCCGGTGACATGACCCGGCTGAGAGACAACCTGTCGGATTTGTAAGAAAGACTCTCCCGTCGGCGCCTTGATCACGCCTTATCCCATCACCAATCTATGGAGCGGAGAGAGCGGAACCTGCGGCTTCGGCGCGCGTTTCGCAATTAAAGGGGACGAGATCATGGCTGTGACTTCACTGACGGTGATGTCGCCGGAAGGCGGACTGAGCCGATATCTGACGGAAATCCGTAAATTCCCCATGCTGGCACGGGACGAAGAGTTCATGCTGGCCAAGCGCTGGAAAGAACACCAGGACCCTGAGGCTGCCCATCGCATGGTCACCAGCCATCTGCGGCTCGTGGCCAAGATCGCCATGGGCTATCGCGGCTATGGCCTGCCGATTGGCGAGGTGATTTCTGAGGGTAATGTCGGCCTGATGCAGGCGGTCAAGAAGTTCGAGCCGGACAAAGGTTTCCGCCTTGCCACCTATGCTATGTGGTGGATCCGCGCCTCGATCCAGGAATACATTCTGCGCTCCTGGTCCCTGGTGAAGATGGGCACCACTGCAGCCCAGAAGAAGCTGTTCTTCAACCTGCGTAAGGCCAAAGCCCAGCTTTCAGCCTTCCAGGAAGGGGACCTGCGGCCCGATCAGGTCAGCCAGATCGCCACCAAGCTGGGAGTGCTGGACGAGGAAGTGGTATCCATGAACCGTCGGCTCTCGGGCCCAGACGGGTCGCTGAACGCCCCCATGCGCGCCGATGGCGACAGCGAGTGGCAGGACTGGCTAGAGGACAAGGACGCCGTCAGTCAGGAAACCCAGATCGCCGACAGCCAGGAATACACCCTGCGCATGAGCCTACTGGACTCAGCCATGACCGAGCTGACCGACCGCGAACGGCACATCATCACCGAGCGCCGGCTGAAGGACGAGCCCACTACCCTTGAGGACCTAGCCACCGAATACGGTGTCAGCCGCGAGCGGGTGCGTCAGATCGAGGTTCGGGCCTTTGAAAAACTCCAGAAGGCCATGAAGGCCGCCGCCGTCGAGAAGCATCTCGTCGACGCTTAGGGCCTGGTCTCCTAACCCGTCCGTGCGACAGGTTTGGGGTCGTCCTTGGGCAGCAGGGCCAGCAGTGGCCCGGCCTTGAGCAGGGTGTCTCTGGGATTGAGGATCCCGTTCTCGGTGGCGTCTATCAGGAAGTCGTGGAAAACAGTGGCCGCTTCGGTCAGCACAGTATTGCCCACACGGGATCCGGAGGTCTTTAGGATTTCCGTTTGGGCGCTCATAGCACGCAGGGCCTGAGTAGGATCGCTACCGATTCCCAGGAGTGCAGACTTGAAGATCCTCAGGGCCTGGTCGATCCGGGCCTGTTCGGTGACCTCGATATCGGACTTACGCTTCAGAGACCCTGTATAGTCGGCAGAATTGAACCGCCTCCGGTCGGGTCCAATATACTGCATGGCCTCGACCCAATCCCGGGGCTTTAAGGTGACCGCTTCCAGTCGCCGCAGGAGGTCGCGGGTATTGTAGGGTTTGCGCAGGAATTCATGCACCCCGGCGTCCCGGGCGGCGATAATCAGCTCCGCCGTCGGCTGGGAAATGATCGCAATGATCGGTACCTTGCGACAGGAAATATAACTTCGGCGGATCTTGCGGATCAGATCAATGCCGTCCTTTTGATCTTCGCCGAGATCCACGAAAATCAGTTGCGGCTCCACCTGGCTGGCTAAGGAAAGAGCTGTCTTTGGATCACCGGCAAAGTGGGACTGGCCCAGGGAAATTCCGCGCATATGCTCGGCAAGCATCCGGGCACTGCTTATGGTCGGATCTACGATCAACACCCGCTGTAGCAGGGGCGACATCTTCCGTATGAGCTTTTGTTCGTCCTCGATCACGGGATCGCTACCTCAGGCCTGGGCCCATAAAAGTGGCGGAAGAGGGTAAATATCGTCTTGATGGCCGCATGCGACGTTCTGACCTAGTCTCGGAAAGGATCGCGCACCATGATGGTGTCATCTCTTTGCGGGCTGGTGGAGACCATGGCCGCTGGCGCACCGATCAATTCTTCGACCCGGCGGACATATTTCACCGCATTGGCGGGCAGGTCCTTCCAGGAGCGGGCACCCTCCGTGCTTTCGCTCCAGCCCTCCATCTCCTCATAGATGGGTTCGAGGGCGGACTGAGCCTTTAGACCCGCAGGCAGATAGTCGTAGACCTCGCCATTCAGCCGATAGCCGACGCAGATTTTCAAGGTGGGTAATCCGTCCAGCACGTCGAGCTTGGTCAGGGCTATGCCTTCTATACCGTTGAGGATCACCGACTGACGCACCAGGACGGCATCAAACCAACCACAGCGACGCGGACGCCCCGTCACCGTGCCGAACTCATGACCCCGCTCGCCAAGCCTCTGACCGACCTCATCGGACAATTCCGTGGGGAAGGGCCCCTCGCCCACCCGAGTCGTATAGGCCTTCACAATGCCAAGCACATAGCCCGGGCCCTTGGGCCCAAGGCCAGATCCCGCCGCAGCCTGGCCCGCCACGGTATTGGACGAGGTCACATAGGGATAGGTACCGTGGTCGACATCCAGCAGGGCTCCCTGGGCACCTTCGAACAACACGCGCTTGCCCGACTTGACCAAACCGTCCAGCAGACGCCAGGCCGGTTGGGCAAAGGCGAGGATTTTGGGGGCGATGTCCTCGAGAGATTTGAGCAATTCGGCGCCATCATATTCCGCAAGACCTAGGCCCCGGCGCAGGGGGGTATGGTGGGCGAGCAGGCGGTCAATCTTGGCTTCCAATGCTTCGCGGTCCGCGAGATCGCCTACTCGGATGGCCCGGCGTCCGACCTTGTCCTCATAAGCTGGACCTATACCCCGACCTGTGGTGCCGATTTTATTGGTGGCCGCCGCTTCCCTGGCCTGGTCGAGATCGCGGTGCAGGGGCAGGATCAGGGCGGCATTGTCGGCGAGAACCAAAAGGTCGGGGGTAATCTTGACCCCTTGGCTGCCGATTTTTTCGATTTCCGACAGCAGGTGCCAGGGATCGACCACGACCCCATTTCCAATCACCGACAGCTTACCCTGCACGACGCCAGAGGGTAGCAGGGAGAGCTTGTAGACCTGATCACCGACCACCAGGGTGTGGCCGGCATTATGGCCCCCTTGAAACCGGACAACGACGTCAGCACGATTGGACAGCCAGTCCACCAGCTTGCCCTTGCCTTCATCGCCCCATTGCGCGCCGATAACCGTGACATTGGCCATTCAGATACGATCTCCCGGCCTGCCGCAGGGATCCAACCACGCCCTTCGACAGGCACTCGGCGGGTGGATGTGATCGATTTTCGCTGACCCCGGCGGAGCTCAAGGCGCCTGCTACGTGGTCAGTCGGGATAGACCTTGGACCGAACCGCAGGTCAAGTCTTTTGGCGACGCGCGACCTAGGGCAAACTGAACCCATGACACATCACCGCTTCCATCTCGCCTTCCCCGTCCGTGACCTTTCAGAGGCCAGAGCTTTCTATGGCGACCTGCTGGGATGTAGTGAAGGCCGCTCTAGCGATGAGTGGATCGATTTCAACTTCTATGGCCACCAGATCGTTGCCCACCTGTCGCCCTCTGAGGTGGGGCACATGTCGACCAGCGCGGTGGACGGGGAGAATGTGCCGGTCCGACATTTTGGCGTCATCCTAGACCTGCCCGCCTGGCAGGCCATGGCCGATCGGCTGACGGCGGCAGGTACCGCCTTTATCATTGAGCCCCAGATCCGGTTCAAAGGCCTGCCCGGAGAACAGGCGACCTTGTTCTTTCTTGATCCCTCAGGAAACGCCCTGGAGTTCAAAGCTTTCGCTGACGACGCCATGGTGTTTGCCAAATGACCGTCACCTTTCAAGACATCGAACATGCCGCCCAGCGCCTGGAAGGTTTGGCGATTCGGACACCGGTGATCGAAAGCCAAGCCCTTAACGACCTGCTGGGACTTCGGGTTCTGATCAAGCCAGAGACCCTGCAAAGGGTCGGTGCCTTCAAGTTCCGCGGCGCGTTCAATCGCCTATCGCAAATTAGTCCCTCGGACCGGAACGCCGGGGTTGTAGCCTTCTCATCGGGCAATCACGCCCAGGGCGTCGCCCTGGCGGCCAAGATGTTGGGCATGCCAGCCCTCATCGTTATGCCGTCTGATGCGCCCCAGGTGAAGGTCGCCGCCACCAAAGGCTATGGAGCGGAAATTCGCTTCTATGACCGTCTCACCGATGATCGTATCGCCATCGCCGCGGAGATCGCCAAGGAGCGGGGTGCCATCACGGTCCCGGCCTTTGATGATCCCGATGTGATCGCCGGCCAGGGCACGGTTGGCCTGGAGATGGTGCAGCAAGCTGCGGCCCTCCATCTTGAGCTGGACCTGTTTATCAGCCCTGTGGGCGGGGGCGGGCTACTGGCTGGGTCATCCCTAGCGGTAAAGACCTTGTCCCCGAAAACCTTAGTGGTTGGGGTTGAGCCGGCAGGGTTCGACGATACCCGACTGTCCTTCGAGATGGGCAGCCGTCAGACCCTGGCACCCGCCACCCGATCCCTGTGTGACGCCCTGGAATCCCCAGCACCCGGGGTGATGACCTTCCCCATACTTCAGCAGACCCTGAAAGAGATCGCGGTGGTCAATGACGCCGAGGTCGCCGAGGGGATGCGCCTTGCCTTCTCAACCCTAAAGCTGGTGGTGGAGCCGGGCGGGGTCGTGGGCCTCGCCGCCCTGCTGGCCAAGAAGGTGGCCTGCATCAAGCGCGGTCAGACCGTCGGTCTTGTCCTGTCTGGCGGCAATGTCGATCCTGAGCTCTTCGCCCAGGTCCTGCGCGGCGACTACTGAACCGTTGGCGTCGTCTGAACCGGAGCCTCACGCGGCGTGATCAGACGGGCCAGGCGCGGTTTTAGCCAGGCTTCAAAGTCATCGACGAACTCATAAACCACCGGCACCAGGACCAGGGACAGAATGGTCGAAGTGATCAGACCACCGATCACGGCCACAGCCATGGGCTGCCGGAATTCTGCGCCCTTTTCCAGGGCAAAAGCGGTCGGCAACATGCCTGCCGCCATGGCCATGGTGGTCATGACGATGGGCCGCGCCCGCTCGCGGCAGGCTTCGATCAGGGACTCTCTCTGGCTCAGGCCTGAGCGCTCCTGCTCGATGGCGTACTCCACCAGCAGGATGGAGTTCTTTGCGGCCAGACCCAACAGCATCAGGAACCCGATGAGGGACGGAATACTGAGGGACAGTTTGAACGCCAGCAGACCCAGGAAGGCGCCGCCCACGGCCAAAGGCAGGGCCGACAGAATGACGACAGGCTTAAAGAAGGATCGGAACAGCAGGACCAGAACGCCATAGATCATCGAGACCCCAGCAAACAGGGCCATACCGAAGGAGCCGAACAGTTCCTTCATGGCTTGCAATTGACCGCGTGCGGCAGGGGTCACTCCGGCGGGGAGATGCTTCATGATCGGCAGATTAGCGATGGCCTTGGCCGCTGGGCCTTGGACAGAGCCATTGAGCTCGGCCTGTACGGACAGCTGGCGCTGGCGGTTCAGTCGGCTGATCTGTGCTGGGCCAGCCTGGAATTCAATATCTGCCACCGCATCCAAGGTGGTCAGGCCGCCCCCCGCCGTCGGCACCCGCAGGGCCCTGATCTGCGCGAGATCCGAGCGTGACGTGGCCGGAAGACGGATGCGGATGGGAACACGGCGCTCGCCAGCAGTCAGCTTGGCCACATTGGCATCGATATCGCCGACCGTAGCGATGCGGGCTACCTGGGCTATGGCGTCAACTGAGACACCCAGCCGCGCAGCATCGGCAGCCCGGGGCCGGATAATCAGTTCTGGCCCGGTTGGTGGAATGGCAGGACGGGGATCTGCAATAATGGAAATCGTCCGCATCTGCCGCTCAAGCTCGCTGGCAGCGGCCTGCAAGGCCACTGGGTCATTGCTGGTCAGGACTTGTTCAATGCCAGCCCCACCCTGGAAGTCCAGGAAGGTCACCCGCGCATCTGGAATTTGCCTCAAGGCCTGGCGGGTCTGATCTTTCAGACTGTTGCCCGTGATGGTCCGTTTTTCGTTCAGCAGGACAATGATTGTGCCTTCGCGAAGATCCGATCCACCACGTGAGCCGAAACCAGGCCCGCCGGTTGCGGCCGTAGATCCAACCTGGGTGAAGACGCCGCGCACACCCTCACGGCCCTGGAAAATGTTCGAGACCTTCCGTGCGGTGGTTTCCATGGCCTGAACCGTCGTCCCCGGCGGGCCCTGAATATTCACATAGACATAGTCCGGATCGCCGGCGGGTTGGAAACCCTGGGGCAAGAGTGGCACCAGCAGAACAGACGCAAAGAACATCACGCCACCGACGGCCATGGCCACGATTCGGTGATCGAGCGACCATTCCAGGGCGTTGCGGTAAAACCCTTCAAAGGGCTTGCGAGGGTGAGGGTCGCTAGTGGGCTTGAGCAGGTAGGCCGCCATCAGAGGTGTCAGCAGGCGGGCAACCACCAGGGAGAACAGCACGGCGACAGAGACTGTCAGGCCGAACTCCCGGAAGAACTGCCCTGACATGCCCTTCATGAAGCTGACCGGGGTGAAGACCACCACAATGGCCATGGTCGTCGCCACAACGGCGAGACCGATGGCATCGGCACCGAGAATGGCCGCGTCATAGGGTCTCAGACCCTGAGCCACCCGCTTCTCAATGTTTTCGATTTCCACAATGGCATCGTCCACCAAGATCCCCACCACCAAGGTCAGGGCCAACAGGGTCACCACATTCAGCGAGAAGCCCAGCAGGTGCATGATGAAGAAGGTTGGGATCAAGGACACGGGCATGGCGAAGGCCGTGATCAAGGTCGAGCGCCAATCCCGCAGGAAGGCAAAAACCACAATGGCCGCAAGCAACATGCCTTCCAGCAGGACGTGCTTGGTCGCTTCAAAACTGGCGCGGGTTTCATCAACGGAAGAGAAAATCCGGACGAACTTAACCCCCGGAGAGGCCTTCTGAAGCTTTTCTAGGGCGGCAATCACCCCGTCATCGACGGTAACGTCGCTGGAATCTCGGGTCTTCATGACCTGGAAGCCGACGACGGGTCGGTTGTTGAACCGCGCAAAGCCCCGGGATTCGGACGCGCCGTCACCCACCTGGGCCACATCGGTCAGCTTGACGAAACGCCCCTGCCCTGTCGGAATGGTCAGATTCTGTAATTTTTCCAGGGTGTTGACGGCCCCGAGAATGCGCAAGGTCTGTTCCCGGCCCCCAACCTGAACGCGGCCACCGGCGGCATCGAGGTCGAAGCTGCGCAGGGCCGTATTGATCGAGGCTGCGGTGAGGCCACGGGCTGTAAGCTTATCGGGATCAATGACCACATTGATCTCACGGTTGGCACCGCCGACCCGGGAAATTTGCGAAACACCGGGCGCTGACTGCATGGCCCGGGACACAGTGTCATCTATGAACCAGGACAGCTCGGCATCCGACATGGCCGGAGCCTCGACGGCGTAGGTCAGGATGGGCTGGCTATCGAGCTCCAGCTGGGTCACCGTCGGCTGATCGATTTCCCGTGGCAGGATTGCCCGGACCTGGTCGACCCGCGACTGGACGTCATTCTTCTTTTTCTGAAGGTCCTGCCCCAGCTCGAACTCGATGCTGGTAACCGAAACCCCCTGGCTCACCGTGGAGTACATGTTTTTGACGTTGGTGATGCCCGCCAAGGCGTCCTCAACCGGTCGCGTGACCTGGGTTTCCAGTTCGGCAGCAGCCGCACCATTTTGAGTGACGCTCACCGTGACGACCGGGAACTGCACATTGGGGAACTGCTTTACCGGCAGCCCGCCATAGGAAATCACCCCAGCAAGCACCATGGCAATGAAGAGCACCGCCACCG
This sequence comes from uncultured Alphaproteobacteria bacterium, assembly GCA_903892305.1. Classification (GTDB taxonomy): domain Bacteria; phylum Pseudomonadota; class Alphaproteobacteria; order Caulobacterales; family Caulobacteraceae; genus Phenylobacterium. The sequence continues at coordinate 3,819 of CAITHQ010000270.1, read as the reverse complement.
GAACAGGGTTGCGGATCGCCCAGCTGGAAATCGCAAAGCCGCGATCCTGGTTGTCTTCAGGCCCACTCATTTACCAGCGTCCATCACCGGCCGCACAGTGTCGCCATCCAGCAGGAAGGAGGCGGCGCTCTTGACCACCATGGACCCTGCTGGAGGCCCCTTGACCAGGGCGACCAAGCCAGAGCCTCGGGCACCAGCCGTAACCGCCACCCGCTTCACCACATTGTCAGAGCCCACAACCATTACGCTGGCACCGTCGGCGTCGTAGCGTACTGCTGTTTCCGGCACGGCCAGGGACTGGCCCGCGGCGTCTGCGAAAGCGGCGCGGCCATAGCCACCAGACCGGATATCTGGCCGAACAGGCAAGTGGACCCGGACCGTCCCAAGCTTGGTCTGACTGGACAGTTGCGGGGAGATGACGCGGATAAAGCCTTCAGCTGTCGCCCCACTGGTGAGGGTGACATTGGCCCTTTGCCCGGAGCGAACACGACCCAAATCCTGTTCTGACAGGTCGGCCTTGAGTTCGATCTCGCCCCCCTGAGCCAGTCGGAACCAGGGGGTGCCTGCGGCCGCCGCAAGGTCACCAGGGCGCACATTGCGCTCAAGGATCAGGCCAGACACGGGGGCAACCACGGTGAGCTTCTTGGCGCGGGTTTCGGTATCGCGGGCCGCAGCGGCTTGGGCATTGGCCGTCGCACGGGCGGCACGGGCCTGGAATCGACGCTGATCTAATTGCTCCTGAGACAGGACCCCTTGGCCATCCAAGCCCTTGACCCGCAGCGCCTGGGCTTCAGCCTGCTCGGCCTGGACAGCGGCCTGGGCGGCCAGGGCTCTTTGCTGGTCCAACTGTGCACTGATCAGGGCGCGGTCAATTTCCACCAGGGGCTGACCGGCTTTCACATACTGGCCTTCGTCCACCAGGACCCTCGCGACCCGGAATCCCGAGACTTCCGGCAGGATCGCGACCTCTTCCCGGGGGACCAGGACGCCGTCGGCGCTTACCGAGCCGACGATCGGCCGAGCCTCAACCTTGATAACGGTCACGGCGCGGGCCCGCTCGGCAGCGGTTTCCTTCTTGAGAGGTTTCTTGCCGCAGGCTGTGAGGGGTGCGGCAGCGACGCCCACCATCAGTACGACCAGGGCGATTTTCGATACAGATCTTGTCACGGCTAGTGCGCCTCTTTGTCAGTCTTCAGGCTTGAGGCCGGCCAGCCGCCGCCCAGAGCCTTGTAGGTTTGAACAGCGCGGCGCAGGCCTTGGACCTGGGCGCTGGTGAGTTGGGTTCGTACCGCACGCCAGGACTGTTCAGCACCAAGCGAGGTCTGCAGGTCATCCAGGCCGGCGGCGTAACGGGTTTGGCCAGCCTGCGCTGCCCGTCGAGCGCGGGCTTCGCCGTCAGTGAGCAGAGCGATCCGGCGGCCATCGGCGTCCAGTCTGACCAGGGCGTTGTCCGCATCGCCATAGGCCGACTGCACGGCCTTTTCATAGGCTATGAAGGCCTGTTCGGTGCGGGCGTTCTGGGCCTTGAGATCCGTGAGAAGTCTCGGGATCGACAGGACGGGCTGGCTAACGGCGGCACCGATGGACCAGAAACGCGTGGCAGAAAGGAACCCCGTCTGACTGTTCCGCGACAGGCCTATGCCAGGCGTAAGGGTAAAGGTCGGGAAGAAGGCCAGCTCAGAATAGGTCAGACGACCGACCTGAGAAGCGATCCGGGCATGCGCCTCGCGGACATCCGGACGGCGGGCCAAAAGCTCGCCAGGCACCGTCACAGGGATCGGCGGCATTGCGGGCAAGGCTGTATGGACGTCAATGGCCGAGGTCAGATCGCTGCCCCGTCCAATGAGGACTAGCAAGGTCCGACGGGCGGCCTGCAGCTCGGCTTCGAGACCGGCGGCCTGGCTGCGGGCCTGGGAAAGGTCTCCAGCCACCCGATCGGTGTCGGCCTGAGACGCCAGCCCACGGGCGAGCTTGGTGTCGACAATGCGCTGAAGCTCAGTCTGGATGCGCACCGTCTCCCGCGCGTCCGCCAGCTGGATGGCAAGGCCCTGGGTCTGGAAATATACATCCGCCACATTGGCCGCCAGGCTCCAGCGGGTGCCCTCATAATTGAAGCGGGCTGCGGCTGTATCGCCTTGCGCGGCCTTGGCCACAGCGAAAATCCGACCGAACAGGTCTAATTCCCAGCTGACATTCAGATTGGCAGAGGAGGTGTCGCTCTGACCATTGTTCGAGAACCCAGGAATGGTGATTTTATTGCCTGAGGTCTGGGTCGTATGGGTTTCCTTGGTAGAGCCCGCCCCATTCCCCTGAGGCAAAAAGGCGATCAGGGCACTGCCAGCTGTGGCCTGGGCTTCCCGCAGACGCGCCGCCGCCGACCGGGCGTCTGGGCTGGATTTCAGGGCCTCTGCGATCAAGCTGTCCAGCTGGGGGTCACCAAACTGGGTCCACCAGGTCTCGAGCTGAGCAGGGCTGACTAAGGAATCGGCAGCAGGGGTTTGCGGTGCCTCATACCCCGCAGGCAGGTGCGTATTGGCCTTGTAGGGCGTGGCGCAGCCTGCCAGGACAAGTCCGGTCAGTCCAAGAGCGATGTAAGCGGCGGGGCGCATGGTCTCTTCAAATCGTGGACGAACGGCGAATCACCAGAGGACAATACCAAGCTGATGACGGCGCAGCGCGGGCCGGGCTGATGTTTACGTGCCATTTTGATCATAACTGAACAACGATAGGATTGCAGCTGCGAAACATTTGCATTGCAGCATTTTAACCTGAGGGCTCAGGCTGGCGTCGGGGAAATGAAAATCCTAAGGTCGTCCAATCCATTCCGTGTCGTGAGTTTCACATGAAAAGACTCTTCCTCGCCGGCGTTTGCGCCTGGTCCCTACTCGCGCAGCCCGTAGCGGCCACGGAGCTCGATCCCGTCCGTATCGCCGAGCACATCAAGGTCCTATCCTCAGACGCCTTTGAGGGACGGGGCCCTGCGACGGCCGGCGAAAAAAAGGCCGTGGCCTATATAATCTCGCAGTTCAAATCTGTGGGTCTGTCGCCGGGCGGGGATGTGGTGAAGGGCGGTCGCGCCTGGACCCAGGACGTGCCCCTGGCCAAATTCGACACCAAGGGCCCGGTCAAGACCAGCGTGAAGGTCAATGGCGTCATCCAGCCCTGGGCCCAGGGTGAACAGATCGCTATCCGCGCCACTCAGACCGGTCAGAGCCATGTGAGCATTGCCGACGCCCCCGTGGTTTTCATCGGCTATGGCGTCAAGGCCCCTGAGCGTAACTGGGACGACTTCAAGGGCGTGGACCTGAAGGGCAAGATCGCCCTGGTGCTGATCAACGACCCAGATTTCGAGACCGGCGCAGGCGATTTCGGCGGTAAGGCCATGACCTATTACGGCCGCTGGACCTATAAGTACGAAGAGGCCGCACGCCAGGGAGCCATTGGCTTCATCGTTATTCACGAAACCGACCCAGCTTCTTATGGCTGGAACACGGTCAAGAACTCCAACACCAATACGGTTTTCGACATTATCCGCGCCGACCCCAAGGCCGCCCATGCGCCCCTGGAGGCCTGGGTCCAGCGGGATGTGACGGTCAACCTGTTCAAGGCCGCAGGTCTCGACTTCGAAGCTCTGAAGACCCAGGCCCAGACCCGAGACTTCAAGCCTGTCACCCTGAGCGGTGTGACCTTCTCGTCGGACTTCGATGTGGATGTGCAGAAGATCGTTTCCAAGAATGTGGTCGGTCGCCTCTTGGGCACTAAACACCCCAAAGAGACCGTGATCTATTCCTCCCACTGGGATCACCTGGGGGTCGGTCT
>CAITHQ010000269.1 GCA_903892305.1 uncultured Alphaproteobacteria bacterium | reverse complement strand
TCAGGTCGATTACCCTCAGCCGCGCGGCTTCGGACCCTAGTTCAAAGACCAAGGCCCGCTCTGATCGGGGCTTGGGGGTTACCCGCAGGGAGACGTCCAGGATTAGCCCAAGGCTACCTTGAGCCCCGGCCATCAGCCGAAAGGCATCGAAACCTGCAACATTCTTAAAAACCGTCCCGCCAAAGTGCAGAGACTGCGCCTGCCCATCCAGTATGCGCGCGCCAAGCACGAAGTCCCGCAGGGCACCTGCGAAGGGGCGGCGGGGCCCTGACAGACCGGTCGCCACGGCACCGCCAAGCGTTGCCGAGGGGCCAAACCTTGGGGGTTCAAATGCCAGCATTTGATGGTTCTGTGCCAGCACGGCTTCGATCTCACTGACCAGGGTTCCAGCCCGGGCTGTGATCACCAGTTCGCTGGGGTCATAATCGATAATGCCCTTGTGACCGGCGATAGAGAGGGTCTTGCCATCTACGGCGCGGCCATAGAATTCGTGGGTTCCCCCGCCCACCAATCGCAGGGGGCGATGGGTGCTTGCCGCCCCTTGGACAGCTTCCGTGAGCGCATGGGTCTGATCCACCTAGAACCGCTCCAGATGGGGGTGTGGCAGGACGCCCTTGTGGACATGAAGGGCCCCGTATTCCGCGCACCGTGCCAAGGTCGGAATGGTCTTGCCAGGATTGAGCAGGCCTTTGGGGTCAAAGGCTGCTTTCAGCCCATGAAAGGCGTCATTCTCAGCTTGGGTGAATTGCACGCACATCTGGTTGATCTTTTCGCGACCGACACCATGCTCACCCGTGATTGTGCCACCCACCTCGACGCAAAGCTCCAGAATGGCACCGCCCAGGGCCTCAGCCCGTTCAGAGTCACCGTCCAGTTCGGAATTGTAGAGGATCAGGGGGTGCAGATTGCCGTCGCCTGCATGAAAGACATTGGCCACCCCAAGGCCGTGGGCATCAGCCAGTCTCCCGATTTCGGTCAAGACCTTGGGCAGGGCCCGACGAGGTATGGTTCCGTCTATGCAATAATAGTCGGGTGCCAGACGGCCCATGGCTGGGAAGGCACCCTTGCGGCCCGCCCAGAATTTCTTGCGTTCGGCCTCATCCTTGGCAACCCGCACCTCGACAGCACCGGCCTGGGTCAAAAGGTCGGAAACCCTGGCAATCTCCTCGGCGACGTCAGCAGCCTCGCCGTCCAGTTCGCACAGCAAAATTGCTGCCGCAGACTTGGGATAGCCCGCCTGGGCGAAATCTTCAGCGGCACGCAGGGCTGGGCCATCCATCATCTCCAGCCCCGCCGGGACAATGCCCGCCGCCATGATCTTTGCGACAGCGCCGGCCGCGACTTCAACATCATCAAAACTGGCAAGTATGACCCTGGCAACTTCGGGCAGGGGGGTCAGCTTAACCAGGACTTCAGTCACAACCCCCAGCAGACCCTCTGAGCCGGTCATCAGGGCCATCAGATCATAGCCTGGGGTGTCCAGGGCCTCAGAGCCTAGATGCAGAATGTCGCCATCAATGGTGAGCACTTCCAGGCTCAGTATGTTGTGCACAGTCAGGCCGTATTTTAGGCAGTGCACTCCGCCAGCATTCTCCGCGACATTTCCGCCTATGGAACACGCCAACTGGGACGATGGGTCGGGGGCATAGAAAAGGCCTAGGTGGGCGACCGCTTCGGAAATGGCAAGGTTGCGGACACCGGGCTGGACCCGCGCTGTCCGCGCTTGGGGATCGATCTCCAGGATCTTATTGAATTTGGAAAGGCTCAGCAGCACGCAGCCAGGAAAGGGCAGGGCCCCGCCAGAGAGCCCCGTGCCAGCGCCCCGTGCCACAACGGGAACGCCCAGCTCAGAGCAAGCCTTGAGCACGGCCTGAACCTGCGGCACGGTTTCAGGAAGCGCCACGGCTCCAGGCAGGCTGCGATAGGCGGCAAGACCATCGGTTTCATAGGGCCTCATGCCCTCCGTCGTGGTCAGAAGGCCGCCTGGGGGCAGCAGCGGCGCTAAGATACGCCGCAAAGTCTCAGGTTCGACCTGGCCAAAGGGGCCGTCTACCTGGTCATCAAAGGTATCAAGCATTCGGACCTCATGCCGGTCGCGGTGAAAAATCTCGCGAACACTCCTTTAGCCTCAACCCCGCCTCAGGCTACAAGGGTGAAATCGCAAAAACTCAGGGAGACGAAGATGGACCTCGGTCTGAAAGGCAAGACAGCCATCGTGACAGGCGCCACGCGGGGTATTGGCCGGGCCATTGCCGACCTGTTCGCTGACGAAGGCGCAAATGTCGCGATCTGCGCGCGCAAGGCTGATGAGGTCGAGGCGACGGTTGCCGCCCTCAAGGCCAAGGGCGTTTCGGCCTTTGGCCAGGTGGTGGACATTGCAGACGGCGCAGCACTCAAGGCCTTCATCAAGACTGCAGGCGAAACCCTCGGGGGAATTGACATCGTCGTCTCCAACGCCAGCGCCCTGGTCCAAGGGACCAAGGAGTCTGATTGGCGCGCCATGTTTGAGATCGACATGCTGGGCGCCGTCCACGTTCTGGAAGCCGCCAAGCCCTTCCTCGAGACAGCTGGGGCCGAAAAGGGCGACGCCGCCCTGATCATCATCTCCTCTATCTCCGCAGCGGAGGCGGCCAGCCCGTCGGCCTATGGCGCCATCAAGGCGGCGCAGATTCATTTCGCCAAGGGCGTGGCCAAGGAAAATGCCCCCAAGCACATTCGCTGCAATGTGATTTCGCCGGGCACGGTCTTTTTCGAAGGCGGGGTTTGGGGTCGGGTGAAGGACGGCATGCCAGCCTTCTTCGAGGCAACGATTAAGCGCAATCCCACCGGCCGTATGGCGACGCCAGAGGAGATCGCGTCTGCCGCCGTCTTCCTCTCGAGCCCGCGCTCGGCCTTCACCACAGGCATCAACATGGTCGTCGACGGGGCCATTAGCGCCCGTGTCAATTACTAGGAAAACGTCATGATCGAACGTCAGCTTGATGTGCCGACCAAGGCCGGCGCCACCACCACCTTTATTGTCCACCCGGATCGGGATGGGCCCCATCCCTTGGTGATCTTCTACATGGACGCTCCGGCGATCCGGGAAGAACTCCGCGACATGGCCCGGCGGTTCGCGACGTCTGGCTATTACGTCATGCTGCCCAACCTCTACTACCGGGCCGGCGAAATGGAACTGGGGCCGATCAATCCCGACCCTGATCACCCCAGCCGCAAGAAGATGTTCGAGCTGATGAATGGTCTGACCATCGACATGGTGATGGAAGACACCGAAGATCTTCTGGCCTTTGCCGCCGCTGATCCCTCGGCCTCGACCGGCAAGGTGGGGTTGGTGGGCTACTGCATGAGTGGTCAATTCGTCGTGAACGCTGCGGCCCGTCACCCTGACAAGGTCGCGGCCGGTGCCTCGATCTATGGCACCTATCTGGTCACTGATAAGCCCAACAGCCCCCATGTCATGGCGCGGCAGGCTAAGGGGGAGCTCTACTTCGCCTGCGCGGAAATCGACGTCTGGGCGCCCGCCGAGATGGTCGCGGCCCTCGACCAGTCCCTAAAGGCCGACAAGATCAACGCCGAGGTCGAGGTCTATCCCGGCGTCCATCACGGCTTCGCCTTCCCGCAACGGCCCGCCTACGACAAGCCCTCTGCGGAACGGCACTGGGAGCGGGTCCTGGCCCTATTCGGTCGCAATCTGGGCTAGCGACTAGGCCGCGACGATAATGATACGGGTTGGCTGAGAAGCGTTAGGCCCTCCCAAAAACCCTTGGTTTCATAGAGATGGCGGCCGGCGCCTGTGAGCAGCCGGTCGGCCTCGGGCAAGTTGTAGTATGGAATGCCTGGCCAGACGTGATGCGCTAGGTGCAGATTCATATTTGCATAGAAGAAGCTGCCGACAGGACCCAGGCGCACAGTCCGCGAGGACTGGTCGTACCGTGTGTCCGGGGCGCCAACGGAAAGCCCGTAGTGCTGGAGGTTCGCCAGCACGCGATTGAAGCCCGATAAGAGGAAAGGCGCCAGGGTCACGCCTATGATCAGGATCGGCGCACCAGCCAATACAAAAACCAAAACGAGTGCTGATTGCGCGAGAAGCACAATGCGCGCGCCATCGCGAACCCGCCTGCGGTCCAAGCTCTCTTCGGGTATGAGGGCCTGAATTTTTGCACCGCCAGGTACTCTACCGGTCGCATTCATGAAGAGAACCCTTAGTCGGCGGATAAACCCGACGAGGTCAAAGCTAAACATGCCGAGCGCCTGGCGTGGCGTAATATGGCCCTTTGTATTGGCCTCGACATCTTCGGGGCCGAGGGTGTTACGATGATGTATCGGGTGCGTAATTTCAAAGAAGGCGTAATTATTCCAAGTCAGGACAGAGCAAATTTTGAAGAGAAGGCCGTTGGCTGATCGGGATGTGAAGACATTGCGATGAAAGAGCTCGTGGCCCAGGCCGGCCCACCCCAAAAATGACCAAGCCGCTAGGTGTGGAGTCATGACAAGTAGGGCGGTCAGTATGTGTCGATCTGCGGCGAGTTTCGTCGCCAAGGCTAAAGAGCCCACATGGAAGCCTATTCGAAGTCCCAGGTGGGTTAGAGCCAAGCTATTCCGCGGCCGAATAAGCCGACGATAGGCGTCGCGATCAAGTATCTGTAAAAGTTGATCTTCTGTCCCGTCTGTCATGCCGCATCTTGTCCAGTACACCCCAATTCAAGAAACCGCGCTCTGGCTTTTCCATATAGCCCTATGGCGAGCATGGTGTTGGGTATGCTCAAGATGAGGTCTTGCTTGGAGGCTCCATCGATATAGCGGGTGACATCGCCATGGATCTGGGAATTGAAGTCGTGCCAAACAATGACACCGTCTTCGCCAATCATAGCCTTCGCCAGACCTGAGTCCGACACGATGGTCTCAAGGTCGTGACCGCCATCGACGAAAACCAAGTCGACCTGATCCTCCAAGCCGTTGCCCTTAACATTTAAGCTTCGGCTGTCCTGGTGGATGAGGGTGAGGCGCGCCTGATCAATTTCGGTCAGGCCCTTTAGATAGTACGGCCCCTGCTTAGATTGCACCAGGCGCAGATGGTCATCATTCTTGCGGTCATCCTTCCGAAGCTCTGCCTCGGAATAGTGCGCCGCACCCGAAACCTCCTCGGCGACATCGCCGAGATCTACGGAAATGACCCGGCATTCAGGCGATGAATTCTTGAGGAAGAGTGCGGTTGAATAGCCCAGGAAGGTCCCAAACTCGAAAATGACTTTAGGCTCAATGATCTTGGTCAGGGCGACCAAGGCTGACGCCTCCAAGAGGGTGATGCTGCCGATGCCGCTCGGCGGCAAATAGATATTCATGGAGCTGGGCGCGACAGACAGGGCCTCAGTCTTAAGGAACAGGATCTTTGGCTTGATGTAGACGATCCCTGGCTGGCCGCTCTCGAATCGTTCAGCCAATAGGCGAGGCGTTTCGAGGGGCGCGCTTTGGGTCCCAGGATGCTGCTGTTGCATCGGTGTTTCCTCGCAAAAAGGGGGGGCGTTGCTCATACAAAGAACATCACGGTCTCAGACCAGCCCTGAGTGTAGTGGCGCAGCATGATCCGGTAATCTGGGTTCAGACCGAGAACAAATTGGGAGATTTCTCGGAAGTCGGTGGCTTTATGGTAGGCGGCGATGGCCAACTTCGGCCGTGACGCCAAAATATGCTTGCGCGCGCCCAAGAGAGCCGCTCCCTCCCAACCTTCTAGGTCCATCTTGATGAAGGTCACTGGCGTCGAGACAACATCGTCAAGGGGGACAGCATGTATGGTCACCCCCCCGTCCTTGGAAATGGAAGACGCTGACCCGGCTGTGGGATCGAAGACCAGCTCGGTCTCCTTGTCCGATAGGGCGAGGGGATGAAAGTGGATGTCGCGTTTGCCGGCCAACCTAACCCGGGCCTTCGCCATGTTCGCCGACGAAGGTTCGAAAAAGTGAACGGCGCTATAATTTGGGTCGCGGGCGCAAAAGACTTCGGTCGTATCACCGTCAAATCCGCCTGCGTCGACGAAGGTCTCGCCGTCTAAGGCCAAAAAATCTTCGAAGTACTGCTCTTCAATGCGAACTTCATACTGAGCCATCCATTGGGGGTCCGCAGAGAGCCTGAAACCCAGAACGTCGCAGAACACCTGACGGGAGCTATCGTCAGTGAGGCGATCATAGAGGCTACGCCAGTCCTCAATATGATCGCTCAACTCCTGGCGCTGGTCTGCGACAAAGCTCGGCCAAGCCAGAACGCCTTCAGACGCCGCGATCACTTCATGCAGACCAACAAGGCGCACCCCATGTAGGTTCGCGAACCGTCTGATCACGTCGACCGGCCGTATGGAAGTCGATGCGTTTATGACAATCGCGCCATCCGGCAGATCAGCGGACTCTATCACGGGCAGGCCGTTCCAAACTGCCCCTGGCGCTGCTGAATCGTCGACAAGACCCCTGAGGTTCATCTGAGCGCACAGCCGCTCGGCGTCAGCATTTCTGCCAATCACAAAACAGGGTGCTGAGGTTCCCGCCAGCACATCTCGTGCGAGATCGGTTGCAGCCGAGCGCATGGCCGTCGCGACGAGCCTATCTACGGTATGCGTCACCAAACCTCCGGGGGGTAGATATCGTAAAGGTCACGGGTCAATGCCGACATCTTGATATCATGGAGGTCTTCGGTGCTCCTGGCACAAAAGAAGCCTATACCAATACGGCCCTTGGGGCTCGCGTCCAGTCGATCTCCAGACCTCGCCAGGGCGACATAGCGCTCAATGTCGAGGGGCCGCCGAAACCTAAGGGTGCCAAAAACGATAGGGTCAATGGTTGAGATGGTATGCCTTAGGATCAGGCCCGAGGCAGGCTCTCGGTATTTGAAATTAAAGGCTTCACCTAGGAAGGGGCGGACATAGTTCTCCGCATAGTTCAACCCCGTCGAGACCTGTATCAGCACACTATAGAGGTCTCCTGGGCACCTCCGGGTCATTTCGATGATGTAGATATCGTCAGCACCCAGGATGAATTGGGTGTGCATAAGTCCGGGCGGCAGGCCCAGCGCCTTGAACATGAACAGCACCACCTTACGGATCGAGGCCAAGGGGGCAGCGGGGAAATCGGTCACCAGATGGCTGGTATCGACAGCCAATGGGCTCGCTGAGCCATGTTCCTCAACGATGAAGTCGACAAGAACGCCGTTTTGGTCTGCAAAGGCTGTGTGGCTGAAGAGTTGGCCTTCAACGAAGTCCTCGATGAGGCATTTCCCCGATTGTGATGCGGCGCAGGCGAGTGCTTCCGCCTCTGCTAGGGCTTCGGGGGTAGGTGATCGCAGAACGGTGGCCCCGCGGCCGCTATAGGCCTCTTCTGGTTTGACGATCACCGGGCGGTTGGCACGAATATCTGACCTTTTGAGCACCGTTGGAACAGGCAGTCTATTCGCCTGGGCCCAAGTTCTGAAGGCAGCCTTATTATTGATAATCCTTGTATTTTCCGCGCTATCGATGCCGGGAAAGGCCCGAAGGTCAGTGATTTCAGCGCAGGTCTGATAAGAACGATCATTGCACCCTGGGATCAGGAATTCTATCCCAAGACGCTCGATCAAATCGAGGGTCGTCACCGAATTCGAATAGTCATGGCGGATGTAGTTTCCATAACTCCTGGCCAAGGCGTCGTCGGGGTTTCCCCCTGCTATGTAGACCTCGTGCCCAGCTTCAATCAGGCACTGCAATAAGGGGGCTGCAGCAATATTTGTGTCGAGGAGGAGGGTGCGAGCCATCGCCGCTTATTCGCCGATAACGATGGTGCGTCCGCTCGTTGCCGACCTGCGGATCGCGTCAATGATTTGTAGGTTCTTCAATCCGTCCTGTGCCGTCACGACAGGTTCGGCTTCACCCCGAATGACGGCCACAAAGTTATCCAGTTGAGCCTGTAAGGGGTCATGGCGATCAACTACGATGTCTGACGTCTCGAAGGGCTTCGTCCAAGAGGCATGGTCCTCTGTGGCAAAGGACTCCAGCCTGAGGGTCGGGAAATGCAGGGTCCCACGGGTACCTGTGATGGTGTAACAAGACTCCTCGGGCGCATTGAAATAGATAGGATTTTCGCCGGTTGTCTGCTCCCAGCTCCGGGCGGATGCGCCCGCGTCGGAAAGAATGAAAACCCCTAATCCCCCATTTTCGAAGGCGACGGTGATGGCGGCTGAGTCCTCCACCACAAAGCCTCGAATTCTAGAGGATGTCTGAGCCTGAACAGAGGCGATCTCACCACACAGGGACCGCATCATCCCGATTTCATGGATGAGATTGATCAGGATTGGCCCGCCGCCAGGGCGAGTCCGCCAGGGCGCAGCTTTGAAATACTCGGCCGGTTTGCGAAACACCGCGCTGCCTTGGAAGGCCACCAGTCTGCCAATAGACCCATCTTCAATGACCCGACGGGCGGTGGAAACAAGGGGGCTGTGAGCACGATGGTGGCCGATCAGTGCCTTCACACCCAGGCTTTCGATGAGGTCCACGAGCGCCAGAGCCTCATCAACCTCGTCGGTAATTGGCTTTTCGATCAGCATGGGAATGCCGGCGCGCGCGCAGGCTGAAGCTTGCTCGAAATGGAAGACGTTGGGCGAAGAAATGATCACGCCATCGGGCTTTTGCTGCGCCAAGCAAGACTCAATGTCTGGTACCACGGGTATCCCGAGTTGCTCTTCCAATTGCTTTGCGTGTGTAGGGTCGGGCTGAACAATTCCGACCAATTCGGTCACTGGATTTCCGCGAACCAGGGCGATGTGCTTATCGCCCATCAAGCCTGGACCTACGACGGCTAGACGCGTCGGACGCATTTCAAGCCTCCTGAAATTTCAGCCCTATTTTTGCGACTCGGCAACCTTGGGCACCTCAAGGTAATCGCCTTGGCGGCCGCCGCCAAGCGGGGTTCGGTAACGGCGAATTAACCATGCCGATGAGATTAAAACTGTTACTGAGCAGGAGTCTAAGACATGGAGATCGCAAGCCGGGAGACGCCGTTCCAAAACGTCCAGAGCTTCGACACTGAGTTTGCGGAAAAGATTCCCGTTTCTAAGCCAGCCATGCCCCGCGCAGCCGATGTCCTGCCCTACCTTGAGCAAATTGACGAAAGCGGTTGGTACTCAAATTTTGGGCCTCTGGTCCGCGCATTCGAATCTCGACTTGCGGAAAGGTTTAGGTCTCCAACAGAGGTCGTAACGATCGCTAACGGTACCATCGCGCTGGCTCTGGTCCTTCAGGCCCTAGGCTTGCCGAAGGGTGCGCTCTGTGCCGCACCTTCCTGGACCTTCGTCGCTACAGCACACGCCATTCGCCTCGCTGGTCTCACGCCTTGGTTTGTCGATGTGGAGCCGATGCACGGTGCTCTGACGCCTGACGTCTTATTGGCGTGTCTCGATGAGGCGCCTGGGCCGGTGGTTGGGGTTATTCCGGTGGCTGTAATGGGGCAGCCTATTGAGGCGGAAGCTTGGAGGGCTTTCGAGCTTCAGACGGGAATCAAGGTCGTGATAGATGCTGCGGCGGGTTTCGATGCCGTAGATCAAGCGCCTGTGCCCGTGATGGTCAGCCTTCATGCCACAAAGGCGCTGGGGGTAGGCGAGGGTGCTTTTGTCGCCACAGAAGATCCTGAGCTGGCTCGCAACCTGCGCTCTATAACCAACTTTGGATTTCAGGTTGATCGAACCTCTCACCAGGAAGCGACCAATGCAAAGCTGAGTGAGTATGGCGCAGCGGTCGGTTTAGCAGCTTTAGATAAATGGGCGACGACCCGCCTTCGCTATTTCATGGCCGCCAAATTGATGCGAATTGCCTTCAGCAATCTTCCGGACGTGAAACTGCAGGGTGGATGGGGTGTCGATTGGATTTCAAGCACCTGCATCATTCGGTTGCCGAAGGGTACGCTCGAGGTCATTGAAGCCGATCTTGCCGCGAGGCACATTGATACCCGACGGTGGTGGGGATCCGGATGCCATCGCGCACCTGCTTTTGCCGGCGCACCCACCACCAATTTGACTGTCACGGAAGACTTAGCGGACTCCATACTTGGGATTCCCTTCTTCGCAGATATCGGTCGAGATCAGATTAATTCGATAGTTGAAGCGCTTGACGTCGCCTTGAAGCGGTTTGACCAAGCCTCGCCGGGGGCGAAACAATGACTTTGGAAGGCTTCCTACTTCAAGGCGCTCAGCCTGGCTATGAACAGAACCTAGTTGGGATTGCGCGCCGGTGGGTCACATTGCTTGGCCCAGCCGGTGTGGCCGGCCTCATCGGGAACGAGTTTACAAAAAGGGTTGCAGACCTTCTTGAGTCGCCCGGCCTTGATGATCCGACGCGGCTGACTCTGGCCACGGACATGGGCATGCTCAGCTGGTGGCGGAGCCCTGCGCCAAGCATGGAAGATCGGAAGCGATACGACGCAACGGCCCGGCTGTCCCTAGAACGAATTACAGCTGGGTTCGAAATCCCAACGCGGCCCCTGCCGAAGTCAAAACTTCGACGCGCCCATGTCCTCTTCGCCGGAATGCTAATGAGTAAAATGCACTCACCTTCGGGAGGTGCGATCGATTATGCAGCGGCCCTGACGCTGGACCCTCAGGTTCAGAGGCTGGATATTATTCACAATGGTGAAATCCTCCCTGACATGGCTGATTACATAAAAGAAAGACTTGGAGGAAAAATCAGTCGTTCGATCATAAAATTTATATCGACTGACAAAAATCCGCACTTTCTGACAGATATTATTGAGCAAGGACCATGTACTTTTCACAATTGGTGTGAATCGAAATACTCTATATATACAAATGTCGCCAACAAAATTGGACCTATGGTGACATTTACATGTGGAGATGAGCCGCCAATTCAGTATGCAGATGTATTTTGGTACTTTTATAAAAAAGAACATATGGAAGAGCGGTGGCGTTTGCGGGGCGCACCCAATAGCTATATCGCGAATTATGTTCGAAGCGCTTCAGGCCCGTGTCTCGATGGTCCACCCCCTGAAAAGGTAGATAGAGCGTCAATTGGGTTGAAGCCTGACGCGTTTGTCATAACCACGGTCGGCAATCGCCTCGCGGTTGAGATGGATGAAGCCTTCCTGTTGGGCATGGTGCAACAGATCAAGGCGACACCCAAGTGTGTCTGGTTGGTCGTTGGCGCGCTCACAGAAAGCCTAACCTTGTTGCTTTCGACGCAGTTGGGTTCGCAGTTCATTCACATTCAATATGAGAACCAACTCGCTCGGCTCATGACCACGGTCGATCTATTTGCAAATCCCTTCAGGTCTGGGGGCGGTAATAGCGTAAACCTAGCGATCGGTGCCGGAGCCGTGACCCTGACCTGCGCGAAGGGCGATGTCTCGACCTTGGTGCCTCCAGAGTTTCTTTCGCAGTCGCCAGATGAATATTTCATTCAACTTAAGGCCCTGATCGATTCGCCAGCCATGCTCGCGGAATGGAAGTCAAAGCAGTTCGCCCATAACCGTATAATGCGCGACCAGAGGGCCTTCTTGGCGGCCCTTCAGCAAATGATCGATCTCGCTGGGAAGCGGTACAATGAACGCTTTGCAGTGGGCGTTGCAGCTTAGGCTTATATCCATTGTGACGCCTGGGGAGGAAGTCTGTACCGGCCTAAATCGGCAGCTTGGCTTTCAAGGATAAAGCCGTTCCTGGTGAAGCATTGCTGGCTGGCAAAATTGTCGTGGCGAATCTGAGCCATGAAGGTGCCCTGATAGGTGCGTCGGTATCTGGCAATACTTGCGGCCAGCAGGCTGGGCGATAGGCCCTGTCCCCGATGTGCGGGATTGAGATTGATTGAAACTTCGCATTCCGCCCGATCAGGGTTTTGATCAAAGCGGCACATGCCAATGGCCTGTCCCTGCATCTCGCCGATGAACACGGCCTTCGCCGGATCAGCCAGTGTCTTGGCAAACCACCGCTCGTGATCTTCCCACGAGACCTCGTCCTGGCTCTTCGACATGGCGCGGGTTAGGGGATCATTGCGCCAGAGCCAGAGGTCCCGGCTATCTGAAGGGGTGGCGGGTCGAACGTGGATGTCTTTGGCGTCCATGGTCAAGGGGCTGAAGCTAGGCAGGCGTGCAGCAGGGAGTCGAGATAGACGCCGTTGACTTTGACGTGCTGGCGTAAGCGACCTTCCTCGACAAAGCCCTGGGCCTGGTATCGTTCAATGTGTTTGGTGCGCGAAGCGTAGGTTTCGGTGGTCAATCGATTGAGTCCGAGATCATCGAAGGCGAGGGTTTTGATCAGGGAGAAAAAGGCGTCAAAGGCCTCGCCGTATCGCGCATCATCTGCGGCGATATCCGGCGCGACCAGGAACGATACCTCAGCCCGGGCGTGCGCCCAGGCCATATGCACAAGTCCGCCATAGCCGATCCGCAGGTCGCGATGAAAAAGGGTGACGAGAATTTGCCTGGGATTGGCCTGGCTGAAGGTGGGCCAAATCTCGGTATCAAAATAGGCGACCTGCATGTCTGGGGTGATTTCGCCGTCTTGGCGCAGCACATCGATTTGTGCATTCCGCCATTGGCGAATGTCTTCAATATCCTGGGGCTGGATCGCGCGGATGGCGTAGTCGCCAAGCGCGATGCAGGGATGTTTCAGGCAGACATAGGTGTCAGGGGTCATGGCCTTCTTACCAGGCCAAGGTCGTTTGCTGGACCATCTGCCTCGCCGGTGCGGCGAGATCGCTGTCGCGAGCTCATCCTTGTGCTCCATTCTGGGGTGGAGACTTACGTCTTAAGCATGAACGGACGGAAAACGCCCGGCGCTGGCGCAAGGCTGGCGACGGGCGTCGGATGTCGCAGGCTATAACAGCACTTAGGCCCGGCGGGGAATGATCACCTTCATGGACTCATAGCCCTTCACGAAGCTGGAATAGACCCGCTTGGGTTCAGCGACCACGTGGATTTCGGGGAAGCGCTTGAGGATTTCTTCCCAGATGATGCGCAGCTGAAGTTCCGCCAGACGGTTGCCGACGCAGCGGTGAATGCCGAAGCCGAAGCTGATGTGCTGGCGGGGGCGTTCGCGATCAATGATGTAGGCGTTGGGGTTCTCGATCACATCTTCGTCCCGGTTGCCCGAGACGTACCACATGACGACCTTGTCGCCCTTCTTGATCAGCTTGCCACCCACTTCGTAGTCGCTGAGGGCGATACGGCGCATGTGAGCCAGGGGGGTCTGCCAGCGGATGGTCTCCGACACCATAGAGGGGATCAGGCCCGGATTTTCCCGCAGCTTCTTGTACTGATCCGGGTTCTGATTCAGCGCCAGGACCGAACCAGAAATGGTGTTGCGGGTGGTGTCATTGCCGCCAACCGTCAACAGAACGATGTTCCCGAAATACTCCCGAGGCTCCATGTTCCGTGTCGCTTCGCCGTGGGCCAGCATGGAAACCAAGTCTCCGGCTGGCGGAGCATTGACCCGCTGGTTCCATAGATTGGTGAAATAGGCGTGGTATTCGATGAAGATCTGCATCTTCTGTTCGATGGTGTCGATCAGCCCTTGGCCAGGCGCGGCGGTGACCACATCGGACCAATAGGTCAGCTTGCGCCGATCGGCCTGGGGCATATCGAACAAGGTCGCCAAGGTCATGGCGGTCAGTTCCATGGAGACCTTGTCGACCCAATCGAACTCTTCGCCGATGGGCAGGTTATCTAGGATCATTGAGGCCCGCTCGCGGATCAGCGGCTCCAGCACGGCCAAGTTCATCGGTGATACCACCGGACTGACCGTCTTGCGTTGAACGTCGTGCTTAGGAGGGTCCATGGCGATGAACATGGGCAAGGGGCCCTCACCAGCGTTCTGGTTGGCAATGGTAATGCCGCCCTCAGACGAGAAGACTTGGTGGTTGGTGTCCACCGTCATGATGTCGTTGTATTTGGTGATCGACCAATAGGGTCCGAACTCGTGCTCTGCGTTGTAGTGGACCGGGTCTTCCTTCCGAAGACGCTCGAAATAGGGCCACATCACATCGTCTTGGAACAGCTTCGGTTGAGCCGGATTTATCTGGTCCAGGGGCATGCTGTAGGCCAGCGCCTGATGGTCTTTGGCCAGATCCACGTTTCCGTCACTCATCGTTTTGCTCCCAAAGGTCATCTTCAAATCATGACGCTGGTGTCAACTTAGCTTGAAAGCCGGCGTTCGCCAACGGCATGCGACGAAAAATCCAGCCAATTTTCAAGAAAATCTTGACGGCGTGCCCTGTGCGACCACTCCAAGGCAGATGAGCCCTGCCCAAGACATTATGGACCCCGCTGATCCGCGGATTGCAGACTATGTGCAGGTTCGCGAGAGAGATTTGGTAGGCCGTCGCGGGGTGTTTGTGGCGGAAGGGGAGGTGGTGGTCCGCCGGCTGGCGACATCAATGGAGGTCGAGCCTGTTTCCCTCCTACTGGCACGCAAGCGCCTAGAGAGTCTTGAGGACGTCATCTCCAGCCTACCGCCCACTGTCCAGGTCTATGTGGCGGACCAGGCGGTCATGGACGCCATTGTCGGATTTCCAATCCATCGGGGCATATTGGCGATCGGACGGCGTCGTTCGATCCGACTCCCCGCACCGCTCCTAGGGGGCCTGCCAGCGCAAGCTACGGTGCTGGCTCTGTGCGGCATTGCCAATCACGACAATATGGGTGGCCTGTTCCGCAATGCGGCAGCGTTTGGTGTGGATGCCGTGATTGCAGACAGTGATTGCTGCGATCCGCTGTATCGAAAGGCGATCCGGGTCAGTGTGGGTGCGGCCCTTACGACACCTTTCGCCCAGTTGTCCCGGGATGAGGATATGGTCACAACCTTGGCCGAGGCTGGGTTTCAGACCTTGGCCCTTAGCACGACCGGCCGGGTCCGTCTGGCCGACCTGAGGCCAACACAGCGTCGAGCTGTCCTTATGGGTGCCGAAGGCCCGGGCCTACCGGAAGCCTATCTGTCGAGGTCAGAAACCGTGACCATTCCCATGGCCAACGGCTTTGACTCTCTTAACGTGGCGACCACCGCAGGCATTGTCCTGCATCACCTGCGGCTCGCTTAAGGTGGGTTAGCGTGCCCGACGTTGGGGTTGAGTATCGGCCTCTTCGATCAAGGACCGGGTCAGGTTCAAGATGGCGGTGCGCAGGCCTGGTTGCTTCACGCTGGCGAAGGCTTCCAGAAGCTGGACCGCGCCTGGCACAGCGAGTTTTTCGAACAGGGAGGGATCGCCCGTCTGTTCAGTGGCTTCTCCGACCAGGTCACCGACAGAGGTGTCTAGCTTGCTGGCGATGCGGACCAGCATGGAGGCTGAGACACGGTTTGCGCCCCGCTCATATTTTTGGACCTGTTGGAAGCTGACACCCAAGTGTTCAGCCAGGGTCGATTGAGACACGCCAAGCCATTTGCGGCGGACGCGAATCCGGTGGCCAACAGCGATATCGATGGGGTCTGGACCCACTTCTGCGACGGTCTCTTTCACGATTTTATCCTTCGGTTGGGCGATACGCCGAATAAGACAACCTTGTCGCACATTTGTAGCTAATTTTGCTAGTCCTTTGTTATTTGAGAAAAATCCCCGATTTGAGTATAGGTAAAGCTGTGCATTTCGGTTGAAATCGTGATTTTCAACATCTTTAAGTGGAAAAATCAGACTGCGCAAAAATCACGACACAATTACGCTCTTGGCTGAGGGCGTAAACGTCAGCAGTAGAGAATGGCTGCAGGCCCGAAATCATGTCTTTGATTGATTTGAAAATTGTCGCGACCAGCTATGATTTCCCCGCCACCTATTTGACGTGAGGATGTGATGAGTCGGTCTCTCCAATTTGCCCTTACGGCGACGGATTTCGCCTTTTCATGGGGTGGGCTGACCGCAGTCGGCAGCGCTTGGCGCTTGGTTTACATCTGGCGGCTGCTGATACTTCCGGATGTTTTCTGCGCCATGTCTGAGGGGCAGGTCAGGTCATGACGACGCTTGCCAGACGGCGCGGTTACCATGTCGGCAACCTGAGGGCCCAGTTGATGGCCGATGCCCGCGCTCTACTGGAGGAGGGCGGGCATAGCCAGATCAATTTGCGCGGCCTCGCCGCCCGCGCCGGCATAGCCGCCGGATCGGTCTATCACCATTATGCGTCCAAGCAGGCTCTCTTGGCGGGCTTGGCCGTTACCGGATTTGGTGAACTTGAGGCAGCCCTCCAAGCGGCGGCCGACGCCAGTCAGCCGACACCAATCCGCGCCTGCGCCTTGGCCTATTTCGGCTTTGCCCAGGCACAGCCCGCGCTCTACGCCTTGATGTTTGACCCAGGAATATTGGCTGAAGCTGAGGTGAAGGCGGCTAGGACTAAGGCTTTTTCTGTGCTCGAGTCCGCCGTCCGGGCGGCTGCCAGTCAGGCAGACCAGGATACTGAAACCGTGCATCGGATATCTTTGGCGGTCTGGGCCTGTGGCCACGGTGCCGCCTCCATGACCCTTGCAGACAATGTAGAAGACCAGGGCCTTTTGATGGAACAGGTTATCCAGGGCCTCGAAGCCCTGTTCCGCAGACGATAACGCCCGCCGGTACGAAACCGGCGGGCGTTGGAATTTCGTGGGCGGGATCTGCCTATTTGTAGACGAAGGCCGCGTCGTCCAGGTCGATTTTTGGGATTTCGTCCTTCTCGGCCCAGTAATCCTGGGAGTGACGCCATTCCGGCTTGTCACCGGCCTTGGGCAGCAGGTGCATGCCGCGCATCAGATAGCCGGGATTGAAGTTTTCCGGGTCGATCCAGGGGCCAAGCTTCATATTGTGGTCCTGCTCCCGCAGGGCTGGGACGACGCTCTTTGCGCCCTTGGCCTTCATGTGATTCAGCACACGGCAGACAAAATCGCCCACCAGGTCGGCCCGCAGGGTCCAACTGGCGCGGAAGTAGCCGAACACCCAGACCATATTTGGCACGCCG
This sequence comes from uncultured Alphaproteobacteria bacterium, assembly GCA_903892305.1. Taxonomy (GTDB): domain Bacteria; phylum Pseudomonadota; class Alphaproteobacteria; order Caulobacterales; family Caulobacteraceae; genus Phenylobacterium. The sequence goes on along the minus strand of CAITHQ010000269.1, from coordinate 14,250 downwards.
GTGAACATCATGCCGCGGTAGCTGACCGTGTCCCCGAAATCCACGGGCTTGCTGTCAACGGTGAAGTTGATGTCGCCCATAACGCTTAGATTGAAGCCCGTGGCGGTGATGATGATGTCCGCATCCAGGGTTTCGCCTGATTTCAGCTTCAGCCCAGTGGGGGTGAAGGTTTCGATTTCGTCTGTGGCGATGGAGGCCTTGCCGCTGAGGACCGACTTGAACAGGTCGCCATCAGGCACGAAGGCAACCCGCTGGCGCCAGGGGCGGTAGGTGGGGGTGAAGTGCTTTTCTACCAGCTCGTCACCGATAATCGCACGTACGCCGTTCAGAAGTTCTTCGCGGACGACGTCGGCATGTTCAAATGAGTTCTTGGCGAAGACTGCGCCGTCATAGAGGCGCTTCTTTCGGACAATTTCGTGGGTCCACATGGGATCGATGTCGAGCTGGCGCAGGGTATCGGCCAAGTCGTCCACATTGCGGCCCGGGATGAAATAGGTCGGTGACCGCTGGAGCAGGGTCACGTGGTCGACCTCATCGGCAATGGCCGGCAGCACGGTGGCGGCGGTGGCACCCGACCCGATGATCACGACCTTCTTGCCCTTCAGATTGGCGTCTTCCGGCCAGGTCTGCGGGTGAATGATTTTGCCCTGATAGGTGTCCATGCCCGGCCATTGCGGGGTGTAACCTTCCGAGTGGCGGTAATAGCCCTGGCACATCCACAGGAAGTTGGCCGTGAACCTGACCTGCTCGCCTGTGGCTTTCTTGATGGCCTCGATGGTCCACTTTGAGTCGGTGCTGGACCAAGCGGCGCTGAGGATCTGGTGACCGTAACGGATGTGCCGGTTGAGGTCGTTTTCTTCGATGACCTCATTCATGTATTTCAGGATTTCTTCGGCCGAAGCGATGGGCGCGCTGGTCCAGGGCTTGAATCGATAGCCGAAGGTAAAGAGATCGCTGTCGGACCGGATGCCCGGATATTTGTGAGTCAGCCAGGTACCGCCAAAACTGTCCTGGGTTTCCAAGACGACGAAGCTCTTGTCAGGGCACTGGTCCTGCAGGTGATAGGCACCACCGACGCCGGAAATCCCCGCCCCAACGATCAGAACGTCAAAATGCTCCAACGACGAAGATGGTGTCGGACGTTCAAGTGTAGCGGTCTGCGACATGGCGCTTCCTCGGGCTTTTATTATCGATGATAACTTAGGACGATTTTCTACGTTTCCGCTCCTTGATCAAGGTCAAACCGTAGAAATCTTCTATCCCCAATCCTTGTCGGTGGTGATCTTCGCGGCAGGCGTTTACGCTTTAGCGGCCTTGGGCTTGTTTCATCTGGAGCTGCGGCGCTATCGGGGAGGCGAGCGCCTCGCGGGCTAGATCAGGGTTGCTGTGGTTTTCCGAGTGAGTTCAAATGGATAGGGGTAAGACCCGAATTACGGTCGCAGGGACCGGTGCCTTCGGGCTGACCATCGCCTGGAGCCTTGCCAGGGCAGGCTTTCGGGTTTCAATCTTCGACCCGGCGCAGACCAACGCCTCCAGTGTCGCGGCCGGCATGCTTGCTCCGGTTTTTGAAACCATCCTTGAGGCCGATGTTGATGGCCATTTGCCCTTGCTGATGGCGGCTCGGGATCTCTGGCCTGCGCTAGCCGGGCAGTTGGGAATCTACCTCGATAGGCGCGGTGCCACAGCGGTCGGTGACCCCGAATTTTTGGCGCGGGTGTCCCTTGGGATCAGCCAGTTGGGCATGTGGTGCGAGAGCCTGGCCAGGTCCGACCTCGACGCGGCGGTGCCTGGCCTTAGCCCGTCCTTTCAGGAAGGGCTGCTGACCCAAGAGGATTGGCGTCTAGAGCCTGTTTCGGCGATGTCTTCCCTGCGCAAGGCCGCGAAGGCGGCGGGCGTCGATTTTCACCGAGGGCCAGCCACGGGCCTGGAGGGCGGTGACAAACTGGTCATCGCCACCGGGGCTGGGCGGGACTTGATCTCCATAGCGCCTCAACTGAAAGTCCTGTCGCCCATCAAGGGCCAGATCCTGCGGTCGATGGGACAGGGGTTTGAGGGCGTGCTGCGCCTGCCTGCGGGTTATTGTGTCGGCGGCTCCGGCGCCTTGGCCGTTGGCGCCACCATGGAGCCTGGCCTGAGCGACCTGACGCCGACCTCTGAGGCCAGGTCCCGGCTTGAGGCCCTGGCTCGGCAGGCCTTCCCCAGAGGAGCGGCAGACTTTCAGGCCCAGGTTGGCGTGCGGGCGGCTACGCCCGACGGTCTGCCCATGATCGGCCGAACCGAAGACCCTCATGTCTTCCTGGCGGTCGGTGCACGACGTAACGGCTGGCTCCTGGCCCCCTTGGCGGCGCAGATCATCACAGCTTGCCTGACGGAGGGTGAGGTGGGCCCATATGGCCCCCTGTTGGACCCCATGCGTTTCATTTAAGTTTCGGAGCAGCCATGTCCGCCTTTGATTTCACCGACGAGCAGGAAGCCATTCGCGAGAGCGTGACCCGGGTCTGCGCTCGGTTCGACTCCGACTATTGGCGCAAGACCGATGAGACCGGCGACTTCCCCGAGGCTTTCATTGCCGCCATGGCGGAGGGCGGCTGGTTTGGAACCGTCATGCCGCAGCATCTGGGCGGAGCCGGTCTTGGCCTTACCGAGGCGTCGATCATGATGCAGGCGGTCGCCCAGTCCGGCGCCGGCTTTACCGGTGCCAGCGCCATGCACCTGAATATTTTCGGGCCCATGCCCGTGGCTAAATACGGCTCTGAAGCCCTCAAGAAGAAGGCAATTCCGCGGATCATCTCCGGCGAAGACAAGATCTGTATCGGCATTACCGAGCCGGACTCTGGGCTCGACACGACCAGCCTGACCACTCGCGCTGTGCGGACCAATAACGGCTATGTGATTTCCGGTCGCAAGGTCTGGACCACCATGGCCCAGCGCGCCAACAAGATCCTGATCATTGCCCGCACGACGCCGAAGGAAGAGTGCGCCAAGCCGGCTCAGGGCCTCAGCCTGTTCTATACCGATTTTGACCGGTCCCGGATCAGCGCCACGGTCATTCCGAAGATGGGGCGCAAGGCTATCGAGTCCAACAGCGTCTTCATCGACAATCTGGAAGTCCCGGCGGAGGACTTGATCGGCGAAGAGGGTAAAGGGTTCTATTATCTGATGGATGGCCTCAATCCTGAGCGCGTCCTGTTTGCCGCCGAGGCGGTGGGCCTGGGCCGCGCCGCCCTGGCTCGGGCTGCCAACTACGCCAAGGAGCGGGTGGTCTTTGGCCGTCCTATTGGCCAGAACCAGGGCATAGCTCATCCTCTGGCTAAGGCCTGGATCGAGCTGGAGGCCGCCAATCTCTTGGCCTTCAAGGCCGCCGCCTTGTTCGATGCGGGCAAGGACTGTGGTGCCGAAGCCAATGGTGCCAAGTATCTGGGGGCAGAGGCTGGCTTCAACGCCTGCGAGACCGCAATCCTCACCCACGGCGGTATGGGGTATGCCAAGGAATATGATGTAGAGCGCTATTTCCGCGAAGCCATGATCGCCCGGATCGCCCCCATCAGCCGCGAAATGGTGTTCAACTTCATCGCCGAACGGGTCCTAGGTCTGGCCAAGAGCTACTGACGGAACTTTTCTTGGTCAGCCTCGCCGACAAAACTCGGCGTGTTCAAGTATGGTTAGCGTGGCGTTAACCATACCTACGCCATTTACCTCCCATGGCTATTCAGGGATTGCGAGGGGTCGTAGAGGCGGCCATTCAGCGGGCGTCGACAGCCACGGGCGTCGACTTCACCTTCCTGATGAAGACGGCCAATCGCGAAAGTAGCTTCAATCCTAAGGCCAAGGCTGCCACATCTTCCGCCGCAGGCCTGTTTCAGTTTGTCGACCAGACCTGGCTTTCGACCCTCAAGCAGCATGGAACCAAGTACGGCTATGGCCGCTATGCGGAACTGATCACCAAGGGTTCAGATGGCCGCTATCATGTGGAAGGTGCCGACGCCCGCAAGGCCGTCATGGACCTCAAGTTAGATCCCCATGCCTCGTCGCTGATGGCGGGTGAGCTGACCTCTGACCATGCCTCCTATTTACGTGGGCGGACCGGGCGGACGCCAACCGGCGGAGAGCTCTACGCAGCGCATTTTCTGGGGCCGCAAGGGTCAGCCCGTCTGATCGAAGCCGTGCAAACCCGACCTGGAGCAACAGCAGCCAGTCTGTTTCCGGAAGCTGCTACGTCTAATAAGTCAATTTTCTACCATGATGGCCGCCCTGCGACGGTCGGTGAAGTCTACGCAAATCTAACCCGCGCCGCAGGCAGTGGGGATGCGCATACGCCTGTCGCTGCTCCCGACTCTGGGTTTATTCAATACGCCTCAGCCCGGCAGGCTGATCGCAAGCGCGAGCAGGATCAATTGGTCGATCTGATCCTTCGGGGCTCGCAGAGCGCCGATACCTTAGACAGTGTCGGCGGCGGTGGTGGTTCGAGCACCAGCCGATTATCCGGCTCTATGTTTTCGACTGAAATGCTGCGGGTCCTTTCAGACGCCACCCGCGATCAGCGGAATTGAGAGCCTAGGCGGCAGCCCCCTCGGCGATCATGGCATCGATTTCCTGCGCGCTATAGCCAAGCTCTCCGAGCACGGTCTTGGTATGCTGACCAATTGCTGGATAGGCGGGACGCACAGACATTTCTGCACCGGGGAAGAGGGCGGGGGCGGCGGGTGATCGGTAGGTGCCACCCTGACCATCCTCTACCTCGACCCATGCACCGGCTGCCGCCGCCTGGGGATCAGCGGCCACTTCCGCTGGGGTTTGGACAGGTGCCCAGACCTGGTCAGCGTCATTTAGGCGCTTGGCGATCTCTTCGAAGTCTAGGGCCCCGAAAGCAGCCTCCAGTTCGGCCACCAGGGCCATGGCGTTAGCCTTGCGGGCCTTGCCTGTCGCAAACCGCTCGTCGTTCACCAGGTCAGGACGACCTGCGACCGGAGCGAGGAGCTGCCAGTCTGCGTTGCCACTACGGGGATTGAGGACGAACCACTTCTCATCGCGGCTTTGATAGAAGTTGGCTAGGGGATCAAACGGGTCCTTCCGCGACCGGTTCGAGGCCAGGCGGCCCAAGGACAATTGGACGGCCATGTCAGAGCTCACCGTGTAGATCCCGGTGGCCAATAAGGATGTCTGGACATAACGGCCTTGCCCCGTCTGTTCCCGCTCATAGAGCGCGGCGAGGATGGCGGAAACGGTGGCCAGCGAGGTTGTATGATCACCCACACCGGTGCGCAAAATAAAGGGTTCCGACCCCTTTGGTGTGTGCATACGCGCGACGCCGGCTCTGGACCAAAAAGCGGTGACGTCGAAGCCGGGTTTGTCAGCGTCGGGACCTTCCAGCCCATAGCCGGTCACGGCGGCATAAACCAGCCGGGGATTAGCGGCCCGCAGGGTTGCCTCGTCCAGGCCTGATCGCTTGAGGGCGGCAGGCCTGACATTGGTGATGAAGACATCTGCTGACGCGGCCAGTTTGGCCAGGGCGTCACGGCCGGCTGGCTTGGAGGTGTCCAGGGCCACAGCGCGCTTGCCGCGATTATCCACGGCAAAGGTGGGGTTGCCAGCAAAGGCATTCTTGGCGTCTGCAAAGGCGTTGCGCATGGGATCACCCTGAGCGCGCTCAACCTTCGTAACCTCGGCACCCCAGTCGCCCAAAATTCCAGCCGCACCTGGCGCAGCAATATAGGTCGCGAACTCGACGACTTTCAGACCCTTAAGCAGCACGACATCCCCCGGCACAATGTGTTGAGGTTCATAGTGAAGGCTTCGTCCGAATGTCTCAAGCCGTGATCAGCTGACCAAGCGCAGGTTTGGCGTTGTTGCAGGCGGAGTTGCAAGCGCATCGGCAAGGGCACGGCTCAGGGCCACAGCGGTCACAGGCTTGCGAAGGATTGCATCTGCGCCACGATCTCTGCAGGCTTCGGCCTGTTCAGCGCTTCCATTGATGACCGCGATAATCGGGACCCTCGCAGCGGGGCTGTCAAGCCGACGGATTTCAGCGATGGTCTTGGGACCCGCCATGCCGGGCAGATCGCCGTCGATCATGATCAGGTCGAGCTCGCAAATACGCGCCAGATCCACAGCCCGTCGGCCAGTAGAGGTCTGAACCACCTGATGGCCAAGCTGCTCAAGCGTTGCACGCAACATTGCTGCGGCGAGGGCGTCATCTTCCGCGCAGAGGACCCTCAATGTGTCACGCTCTGGCGTTTTGGACGCCGCGACCACAGGCGCATCTTCTAAAGCGAGGGCCTTAGCATGAGGATCAAAGGGAAGCTCCAGCCGGAAGCAACAGCCGACGCCGACGGCGCTGTGGCCAGACAGGCTGCCACCCATCAGATTTGCCAATTCCTTTGACAGGGAAAGGCCAAGGCCGGCGCCAGAGGTGCCCGCGCTTGTCCGCTCAATGCGCTGGAAGGGTTCAAAAGCTTTGGATAGCTCCTCGGTTTCTAAGCCTGGGCCGGTATCGACAACCTCGACCACAATGCGAGCAGGCCCACTGCGCGTAACCCGGACTTCAACCCGGCCCCGCACGGTATATTTCAACCCGTTGGAGATCAGATTAGCCAAGATCTCGCGCACGCGGTTCGCGTCACCCAGTGCCGCGCCGCCAGCGGTGTCTAGAACGGGGTCGACAAAAACCTGCAGCTCCAGCCCCTTGGCTGCCGCGACGCCTCTTTGGGACGCTACCAATTTCCGTACCTGGTCTGGAAGGTCGAGCGGCGTCCTGTCCACCTTCAATCCACCCGTCTCGGCGGTCTCAGAATCCAGGGTCGTATTCAGCGTAGTGATCAGGTCATTGGCGGCTTTCAGGGCATTGGCGACCTGTTCTCTTGGCAGCCCATTGCGATGGCTGCGGTCTGCAGCTGGGGCGAGCAATTGCGTCACGCTGGTCAGACCATTGCGGATTTCATGGCTTAGGGTTGCGACCAAGTCAGACTTGGACTGAGCTATGCGTCGGGCTTCTTCGACCGCGCCAGCGCGTTCCGTGATCAGGACGTCTCGATCCGCCACCAATTCAAACTGACGGCGCAGCACCCGGTTGAAGATCAAGGCGAGAGCCAGGCAGAGTGCGAAGGCACCCTGGGATGTCCGGGCGAGTTCGCCAGATTCTGGATTATTGCCCAGCAGGATCAAAGGGGTTGCCGCTGCGGCTGGACCAACAATCAGTAAGCTCGGAAGCCAAGGTGCTGAGAAGAATACAACGAGGATCGCAGCAGCGACCGACATCAGCAGCAGGGTTTCTCGCATGGGGCCTGCGCGGTCAGCAAAGAACGCAATTTCTGCGACGGCGAGGGACCAGACCAGCCCACAGGCTACCTGTATCCGTGCTCTCATGACGATCTTGTCTTCTGAGGACGACGCCTTGATCCAGGAAATGGCGACGTAGAAAATACCCCAGGCGGCTGCGAACGTGGCGAAGCTTACGCTCATCCATGCCGAATTTGATGCAAGGCTCCCCCCCCAAACAAAGATGGGAAGGCAGATGGCAAAGGTCGCCAAGGCATGAGGCAGAAGGGCCGCTTGAGCTTCCAAGGCCAGTTTGGTCATCGCCAATTCTTTGCGCGATTCCAAAGTTAAGTTTTCTTGCATCAAGTCGCACAGGTCCAATTGACAAGCAGGTGTTTTCCACACCTAAGACCTCAAAGTTTGCAATAGGTTACGGTCCTACTTTGACATTGCGGATTTTGTCGGACGGAACCAACTTCCCTAGGGCTTCGAAACCGTTCATTAAGCCTAACGACTGATTATCACGCGATAGGGGCACTCCCTTTGGGATCAATTGAGGCTGGCATGTCGACCACAAGAGCCGCGCTGACGGATGAAGACGTCCGGATGCTGGTGAAGGGCGCGACGCCAGATGAGCGCGCAATCGCCGCCCACAAAATCTGCCGCTTTGTCGACCGCAATGACCTGACCGGTGAGGAACGGGCCCGCGCCGAGGAAATCTTGCGAGTGATGGCGCAAGACGCCACAGAGCTGGTTCGCCGTGCCTTGGCTGTTACCCTCAAGGCGTCTCCGATGGTGCCTCGGGATGTGGCCCTTAGGCTATCTCGGGACATTGATAGCATTGCCCTTCCTATGCTCTCCATGTCGCCAGTGTTTACCGACGAAGACCTGATTGAAATCGTCCGCCTTGCCGATCCTGTACGTCAGGTTGTCATTGCCAAGCGTCCGAGGGTGTCCAAATCCTTGAGCGCAGCCATTGTCGAGCGCGGGGTGGAGCGGGCTGTTGAGGCTGTCTGCGCCAACGACAATGCCGACTTCGCCGAAAGCACCCTGCAAGATGTGCTGGTCCGATTTGAAGAGTCCGAACGTGTCCTGGCGGCCCTTGCCTATCGACAGGTCTTACCCTTAGCGGTCACCGAGAAATTGATAGATATGGTCGGCGATACAGTTCGCGATCATTTGCTAAACCACCATGAAATTTCCGCCGAACTGGCCTTGGATATTGCCTTGGGTGCCAAGGAGCGTGCGACCATTGACTTGGTCGATCAGGCCGGAAGGTCGGTGGATGTTCGAAGCTTTGTCGCACATCTGCACAAGCATGACCGACTGACAGCCTCCTTGCTACTGCGGGCCTTGGCCCATGGGCACATGTCTTTCTTCGAGTGGGGCCTATCGGAAATGGCAGCCATTCCCCATCACAGAACCTGGATGATGGTCCATGACGCCGGTGTGCTCGGCTTGCGAGCGATATATGAGCGCACTGGGCTTCCAGCGCGGTTGTTTCCCGCCTTCCGGGCGGCGGTCGATACGTTTCATTCCATGGAGTTTGATGGCGGCGCTAAGGATCGCGAGCGGTTTCAAGAGGCTATGCTTCAGCGCTTCCTCACTCAACCCGTCCATGTGGCGAAGGAAGACGTTGAGTATCTGCTCGATAAGATGGACCGCCTGGCGACGGAAACCCGCTCTGAGAAGCGGCCGGCTCTGGCCAGATAGCGAGCCCCTTGCTTTACCCGGCTGAGGTGGCCAAGCTGGATATATGACTGACACAGCCCCTCGTATTGCACCCGACAGCGAAATAAAGCCTGCCGCGACGATTTTGATCCTGCGCGACGACCCGGTATTTGAGGTCTTGATGGTCAAACGCCATCATCAGATCGACTTCGCCTCAGGGGCTCTGGTGTTTCCCGGTGGCAAGACCCATTCCGGCGATGATGATCCGGCCTGGGCCGATCATATTCTGGGTGGTGAAGACCACGATCCGATCCAGAGAGGCCTAAGGATCGCCGCTATCCGCGAAGTCTTCGAGGAGGCTGGAATTCTCCTGGCGAGGCGCACGGACGGATCGCCTATGGGCGATCAGGTTGCGCCCATGGATGTGCGACAGGCGGTGGACGCCGGAAGGACTGCCTTTCTAGATGTGGTGCGGGACTTAGACGCCAAGCTTGACCTCAACAGCCTCACCGTCTTCGCCCGTTGGATCACGCCGCCCATGACCCCCAAGCGGTTTGACACTTGGTTCTATGTCGCCCATGCGCCGGCCGATCAGTTGGCTGCCTGCGACGGTCGCGAAACCGTCGACGCTGAATGGGTCCAGCCGTCAGAGGTTCTACGATTGGCCGAGGCTGGCGAACGTAAGGTCATCTTCCCAACGCGCATGAACGTTAAGCTGTTGGCCGAGGCTGCAAGCGCTGACGACTGTATTGCCAGAGCACGTGCCCGAACCCTGGTGACTGTACGCCCTGAGATGAAAGATACCCCAAATGGCAAGGTCTTGGCCCTGCCGCCGGATGCTGGCTATGGGATTGTCGAAGAGCCTCTCGCCAACGTCATGTAGGCTTTGACCGTGTCCAGAGCAGCTGGGCACGATCCTCTAAAATGGTCAGAAAAGCTGTTTTGAAAGGGACTAAATGTCCCTTGCAGGTTTAACCGCCCAGCTCGGCGACGCTCTTTTCAAGTTCAGCAATCAAGGCGCGGCCGACATCGTGTTCGTCCGTCTTGATATCGTTGCGCACAGCGGCCTTGATGGCGTTGATGTGGGCATCGATGAGCATCATCGGCGCATGGCCGCGCTTTTCCGTATCGTCGATCAGCTTGCAAAGTGATGAGCTGAACTGGGTGACAATCGGGAACCCGTAGGTCGTACCCAAACCTTTAAGGTCATGGCAACGGAGGTAAAGGAACTCCATGGCTTCGACGGTCTGGCCCTCGTTCTTAACGCGGAGACGCGCGCTATCGAGCTTTACGACCTCGTCTTTCAGCCACTGGGCGAAATTTCCAGCTAAACTCTGCAATGCAGCCTCAGCCTTAGCGATGGCTGCAGGATCAATGGCATTAAAACGGCCGCCGACCTTCTCACGAAGGGCGTTCGATGCGGGGATCACCTGAACGGGCTTCTCTTGGCTCACAACACGACCTTCTAATTTTGCTCGTTTAGGATGTTAAATTGGACGGGTTAAAAACTTATGATGCAGAATCCAATTGGGTTCTAAACCGAGAATTGTTCCGCCAGAACCCGCTCTTCAAGGCTCCGCCCGGCGTCAAATAGCATGCGCATGCTGACCTGCCGGTCCTCAGAAATATGAACCTCTATAACGTCCCGGACTTCAAGATTGTCGGCGACGGCAGAGACTGGCCGCTTTTCAAACTCAAGGATTTCGAACGAGACCTTGGCTGTATGGGCCAATAGAGCTCCGCGCCATCGGCGGGGGCGGAAGGCGCTGATCGGCGTTAGGGCCAGGACCTTGGCGTCGAGGGGAATGATCGGCCCATGTGCTGACAGATTATACGCCGTCGATCCCGCGGGGGTCGAAACCAAGGCACCGTCACAGGATAGCTCGCTTAAGCGCACCTTTCCGTCAATTGAGATCCGCAACTTGGCGGTTTGACGGGTCTGACGCAGCAGGGAAACTTCATTTATGGCCATGGCCTTGTGGACAGTGCCGTGAATGTCGGTGGCGACCATTTTCAAGGGGTGGATTATGGCGCGCTCTGCCTCATTGATCCGCTCTCGCAGATCATCCTCCGCATATTCATTCATCAAAAACCCAACCGAGCCTCGGTTCATGCCGTAAATTGGCCGGCGATGATCGCGTTGGTCATGCAGGACTTCCAGCATAAAGCCGTCGCCCCCGAGGGCGACCACAATGTCAGCCTCCTCGCGGGGGTACTGGCCATAGCGTTCTGAAAGACGCACCAGGGCTTCCTGTGCCTCTGGGCGATCGCTGGCGAGGAAGGCCAGTTTAGAAAGGGGCGGATCAGAAGTTGTCATGCCTGCGCAAAAAGCCTTTGAACTCTGCCCAAAGTCAAACTTGGTTTTTGCCGAGCATGGTGAAGGCCCGTGCCGCCCAGTGTGCTGAGACGCCACCGAAGGCCTGATCGATGCGGCTTCCATCGTCAGACGACCCAAAAGGGAGGCCGCCATTCAGCCGTCTTACCGCCTGAAGGACTTGCGGAAATACTGTCCGATCCATGCCCACAGCCCGGCAGGCCAAGGCCAGAGGTTCAGCGCTGGGCGCGTCAATGGCGGTGCGAAGTCCGGACAAGGGAAGGTCAGCCAGGCAGGCAAGGCCCGACAGGAAGGCCGAGAGCCGATCATCCCGCAAGGCGCGAACCAGATAGCCTGTGGTGAGTTGGCCAGACATCTGCAGTTTCACGATCAGGCCGTTGGTGCCAGTCTCAAGAAGATCCTCGACGTGATGGGCTTTGACCAGTGCTGCCTCAAGGCCCTGTGTATTGAGCTCGAATCTTAAGGCTAAGGCCTGGCGCAATGGCAGGTCGCAATAGCCATACAGGCTGCAGGCCTGAGGTCTGGATAGATCTCGGTGTTGAACCAGAGGTTTGCGCAGGGCAGTGACGCGGCGGGCGGCGCTGACCAGGGCGTCGCGTTGGCCTTCTGTCAGGTCGAAGCTTTCACTTTCTGCCACTACAGTTAGCACGGCGGCGTCCTGGCCAGCGATCAATAGGTCGATCACCGGGGCAGGCAGGCTCTTGCGGCGAGCGATTTCAATATGGTGGTCTGGCCCTGTCGCACCGATAAGGGCGCAGAGATCGGCCTGATCCAGGACCGGGCTTGCCCGCAGGACCGGGGCGGCGGAGTCGATGGGGCCGGTGGCCAGCGCCCAGATAAGCTTTTGACTGGGCCAAGGCGATGTCGCGATATCTTCGGCCAGGCGAAGTCGCGTTTCAGGGTCGCTGAAACTCAACAGATTGTGGGTCAGCCCGGACACCTGGTCTGCTGCGTCTGAAGGGATAAGTGTGCCATGAGCTACCCGGCACAGCCGCGCCACAGCGCGCATCAGACGATCACGCGCAGCGGGGGACGCTGAGTCTGGGGCATAGGTCGCCAAGTCGCCTGAAAATGCCGCTACCGCCAAGTCCGAATCCTTTTTCATCGTTACCCATAGTGAGCCTGTTCCTGGGACGTGAAAACATGGTTACAAAATCGTGGAAACTGAACTTGACCCGAACGTAAACGGGACAGAGCCGTCCTTGGGGAGATGAAATGGCTGAACCTCTGATCCTCGCCCTTGATCAAGGCACGACCTCCACGCGCGCCATCATTTTCACGGCCAAAGGCGAACCCTTGGCCGAGGCAGGTCGTCCCCTGGAACAGTTCTACCCCCAGGACGGCTGGGTGGAGCATGACGCCAATGAAATCTTCCAGGCTAGCGTCGAGGTGATCGCCGAAGCCATCGCGAAGGCTGGTCGTACGGCCGCAGACATTACAGCGATCGGGATCACCAACCAGCGTGAGACCGTGGTGATCTGGGACAGGGTCACCGGCGAGCCGATTCATAAGGCCATTGTCTGGCAAGACCGCCGCACTGCACCCACCTGCGACCGATTAAGGCGGGCTGGGCTGGAAGCGCTAGTCACCGAGACAACGGGCCTACTTCTTGATCCCTATTTCTCAGGGACAAAGGTCGCCTGGCTGCTGAGCCATGTGGATGGCGCTCAGGCTAGGGCCCAGGCAGGCGACCTGCTGATGGGCACCATGGATACCTGGGTGATCTGGAAACTTACCAGCGGCAGAGTCCACGCCACCGATGCCACCAATGCCTCTCGGACCCTGCTATTTGACATCCACAAGCAGGCTTGGTCGTCAGACATGCTGGAAATGCTAGACGTCCCGCCGCAGATTCTGCCCCAAGTGTTGAACTGCGCCGATGACTTCGGTCAGACAGACCCAGGGCTTTTCGGTGCCGCCATTCCAATTCGCGGGGTGGCAGGAGACCAGCAGGCGGCACTGATGGGGCAGGGCTGTATCCGGCCGGGCGAGATGAAAGCGACCTATGGCACGGGCTGCTTCATGCTGGTCAATACCGGCGAATTTGCACCCACCTCCAACGCAAAACTTCTCACCACGGTCGCCGCGCGGATTGGCGGCAGGACAACCTTCGCCCTTGAGGGGTCTATTTTCATTGCTGGGGCAGCCCTGCAGTGGGTCAATGAGGGTCTTGGCGTGCCGGGCGGCGGCGGTGGGGTCGAAGCTCTTGCCCAGACAGCAAAGCCCGATCACGGGGTGATCATGGTCCCGGCCTTTACAGGACTTGGTGCACCCTGGTGGGATGCTGATGCCCGCGGTGCCCTGTTTGGCATGACCCGGGACACAGGTCTGGCAGAAATCGCCCACGCCGCCTTCGATGCCTGCGCCCTGCAGACCCGCGACCTGGTCGAGGCCATGCGGTCCGATGCCCCGGAGGCCTTTGGTGACGGGGTGGAGCTGCGGATCGACGGGGGCATGTCCCGCTCGGCCTGGTTCAGCCAAAGGCTGGCAGACCTGACCGGCATTGCTGTTGGCCGGGCGACCTATCAGGAGACCACGGCCTTGGGTGCTGCGCTATTTGCGGGTGTGGGTGCCGGGGTCTATGGCGATGTTGCCGAAGCTGCAGCCAGCCGCCCAACGACGGAACGGCATGACCCGAGCGCGGACAGTCACAGGCGCGAAGCCGCCTACGCCCACTGGCTGGACGCCGTGGCCAGGGTCCGGACGCAGGGATAGGCCGTCCCAGAGCCAGTCGAAAAGGTCGCCCTTCGAGGGCTAAACCGCGTCAGAGTCTTGTGAACTTGCCACCGCTTCAACCCGGATGCGGGGGGCGCCGGGCTCCAGGCGTCCAACCACCCGGGCCTTGGCGAAGCCGCCTGCCCGGACCAGAGCCAACACTTCGTCAGTTTTGTCCGGTGAGACCGAAATCAGCAAGCCGCCGCTGGTCTGGGGGTCGCAGAGCAGGTCTCGGCGCCAGTCGGGGAGGGCGTCGGCCCCGTCCACAGACCCGC
>CAITHQ010000268.1 GCA_903892305.1 uncultured Alphaproteobacteria bacterium | reverse complement strand
TCGGAGCGATTATCCAGACCAAATATCCCCTGCCCGAACCCTGATCACTCTAAAGGGCGGTGTTATGGAAAGCCTTGCCGCATGATAGCACCCCTGCCTGACCTGTTGATTGATCCGGTAGTCCGCGCCGCCCTGGCCGAGGACCTGGGCCGCGCGGGCGACATTACGGCCATGGCCTGCATTCCGGCCGAGGCCCATTTGGACGCTGTATTCGCGGTACGGGGTCGTGGCGTCACCGCCGGTCTTGCCTGCGCACGCCTCGCCATCCTCGCCATGGATCCCGAAGCCCATTTCGAAACCCTGGTCGAAGACGGAAGCCTTCTTGAGCCTGGAACCCACCTGGCCAAGGTCAGGGCAAGGGCACGCGCTCTTCTGTCTGCCGAACGCACGGCGCTCAATCTACTGGGACGCCTGTCTGGGGTCGCAACCCTGACCCGCGCCTATGTGGATGCCGTCGCTGAAACTGGCGCGCGCATTGTCGACACTCGAAAGACCACGCCAGGCCTAAGACATCTGGAAAAGTACGCGGTGCGCTGCGGCGGCGGGGTCAATCACCGCTTCGGCCTGGATGACGCTATCCTCATTAAGGACAACCATGTGGCGGCCTGCGGCGGGGTTAGCCAAGCCCTGACCCGTGCCCGTGCCTTCGCCGGTCACCTTATTAAGATCGAGGTGGAGGTCGACAGCCTGGATCAGCTGAAAGAGGCCCTCCCCCATCGCCCTGACGTCATCATGCTGGATAATTTCAGCCTGGATGATTTGCGTCGTGCCGTAGACATCGTCAGCGGTAAGATCACCCTGGAAGCCTCGGGCGGCGTCAATTTGAGCACCGTCCGCGCCATAGCTGACACCGGCGTTCAGGTCATCAGCGTCGGTGCCCTTACGCATTCCGCACCTGTTCTGGATATAGGTCTCGACGCGATTTAGCCTAACTGTAAGCGCCGCGCAGCCTCCCGACGGGGGCTGCGAACGATCACCGTGCAAGCCAATAAGGGCGAGGGCTTAGTTCAATGACCCAACGAGTTGGGTGGAACCTTCGTTCCGCACCTTAGACCCCTCGGCGGACGTCGCCTTGGCCTCAGACGGTGCTGACGCCGGCTCAGGGCCTCCAACCACAGGACCGCCCACGCTAGCCTTGGCAGGTCCGTCCACCAAGACCATGCTGGCGAGCCGTAGATCAGGCGCGTTCGCGTCATTGGTCATGGGTTGGGCGTTCATGTTCGGCAGTTCGTCGACATAGCCCCGTACCACATTATAGCTGGGCCGATAGAACAGGTGAGACCCAACCTGGACCACCTTCAAGAGGTTTGGGCCCCAGTTCGGCGAGACCGTCAGATTATGGTAGTGGGTCGCATTCCCGACTGCTGCCATGACCACGCCGGACAGGGCGTTTGCCGCGACTTGCTGTGCCCGACGCCAAGCCACCGGCTCTCTGCCAACCCTTAGAGATCCATCACAGGCGAAGGAGAACTGGCATCCGTTGCTGCGTGCGGCACCCTGGAAGACCACGCTGCACACCGTCTTTGGAAAGATCGGACTGCGAACACGATTGAGCACCACTTGCGCTACAGCGGCCTGGCCAGAGGCAGGCTCCCCCCTGGCTTCGTAGTAGACTGCCTGGGTCAGGCAATCGAGTTCGCGGGAGGATTCCAAAGCGCCAATAAGACGGAAGGGTGAGGCGGGCGCCGTGTAGGAGACCTTGAGAATACGAGGCATGTCCATGGCACCGCCATTCGGCTCATGCCGCAGGAGGCTGGCCTCAAGAATCGCCATCTTGCGATCCTGCTCACTGGTGCGCGCCATATTGCGATTGTCGAAGGGCTTGGCCAGACGCACGACGCCTGGGTCCATAGCCGCCGCCGTCCGCCAAAGAACGGCTTCTGAGAAGCCCTCTGTCGCGGCGCTTGCGAGCCGCGTGGCTCTTGTGTGGTCTGTTGCGCTGCGCGCCATGCCCCCGGCGAGATAGGCGCAACCCAGCGCCAGTCCGACCGCAGATCCTAGCAAAACAGCCCGACTGACCGCACGCCTATCGGCGCGGGCTTGGGTGTCGTTTAACAAAGAATAGCGTCCCGTGTGGCGAGGGCGATACGCCCCCAGACATCGTTGCCGCTTGTCGCCCCTGCTCTTGCTGGCGGCGCTTTGCGACGGGCCTTGCCCATACAGGTTGGGGCGTAGGCTTCGGCGAAGTTGATCTGTGTATGCCTCGAATGGGAGGGATTCGCAACCCCATGCCGCACTGCAACATAACTTTTACATCGTTGTGGGCTAACGGTCACACTTTGGCGTCATGGATTGAGGCTTTAAGCGCAAGTCTTAGTTAGACTTTTTGCAAGCCTCAAGATTGACAAGATCCATCCTCACGGTGTCCAGAGAAACCTAAATTCAGAAGGGTTCCGTGGTGCGCGCATTCATTCTAGGCCTCGCAATCATCGGCGTCTTTGCCCTGCCCGGCCAAGCCGCGACGAAAGCCCCGACGGGCAAGGCCGTCATTCCAGCCTCTGACCTCATCATCCTGGGAAATCCTAAGGCCAAGGTCCGGATGGACGAATACGCCTCTTTGAGCTGCCCCCACTGTGCGCAGTTCAACAATGAAATCTTCCCCGCTTTCAAGGCCAAGTACATAGACACGGGCAAGGTCGCCTATGTCTTTCATGAGTTCATTACGCCGCCAGAGCAGGTGGCCGTGGCCGGCTTTATGCTGGCCCGCTGCGTTCCACCCTCAAAATATTATGCTGTGGTGGATGACCTGTTCCGGCGACAGGCCAAGATCTACGAAACCCACGACCTGAAGGGCCCGCTCATGGAGGCCGGAAAGGCGGCTGGCTTGAACGAGGCAGCCGTGGGCGCTTGCCTGCAAAACGAGAAGGCCCTCAATGCCCTCTATGACCGCGTGCAGGCGAACGTCGACGCTGGCATTCAATCGACGCCAACCTTTTTCTTCAACGGCGTCAAGGTGAAGGAAGGCGAAATGACGCTGCAGGAATTGGATGCGGCCTATAACGCAGCGCTTCGTCCGGCGGCTAAGTCGGCGAAATAGCCGTAAGGCCGCTGAGATCCTTTAGGCCAAGGCCAGTCAGAGCGCCGCGTCGCGCTTCGCGTATCAGCCAAAGCAAGGTCTCGGCCGCGGCGGCAGGTTGAAGACCTTCGGTGCGGATATTCGAAACGCAGTTACGCTCCGCATTGGTACGGCCAACCATTGGATTCCAAGTCAGATAGGCACCAAGACTATCTGGCGATGACATTCCAGGCCGTTCTCCGATCAGGACGAGCACCATAGCTGCATTGAGCTCTGCGCCAATTTCATCCGCAAGGGCGACACGCGCCTGAGTGGCGATGACCACCGGCGCAAGCCGCCAGCCCTCATCGAGCAGGGGTTGCCGTAGGTGCCCCAGGACCGGCGCGGCGTGCCGCAAGGCCTGACTGGAAAGTCCGTCTGCTAGGACGATGGCGAGATCAGGCTGACACCGCTCTGTGTCGTGCAACACAGCCACGGCCTGGGAGGATAGTCGGGCACCCAGGTCAGGCCTCGCAAGATAGGTCTGCCGATCTTGGGCCAAGCTTGTGACATGAACCGTGTCAAAACCTAGATCGCGCACCTCACGGCCCAAGGCTTCAGTGTCCAGGGGGCTGTGCACCGCGTCCCTGGCCCTGGCATGGTCGAGGGCGAAGCCGAGCACGTCACGGGTCGCCAGACTGGCCCCAGAGCGACCTAGGCCGATCCGCGCCTGGGTAAGGCTTCGCCAGGCCTGAAGCCGCGCAACCTCATCGGTCATGGCAAGACCTGGAGGAGAGGATGCTTGGGTTCAGGTGTCCTGAGCAGGCCCTGGGCGTCTGCAATACCGACCGCCTCTAGCCAGGCCTCAAACTCCGGGGCTGGCCTCAGGTTCAACAGCCGCCGGGCGTAAAGTGTGTCGTGAAAAGATGTGGACTGGTAGTTCAGCATGATGTCATCAGCGCCGGGCACGCCCATGATGAAATTCACCCCCGCCGCCGCCAACAGGGTCAACAGGACATCCATATCATCCTGATCAGCCTCAGCATGGTTGGTGTAACAAACGTCGCAGCCGATCGGCAGGCCAAGCAGTTTGCCACAGAAGTGATCCTCTAGGCCGGCGCGAATGATTTGCTTTCCGTCGAACAAATATTCCGGACCAATGAACCCCACCACGGTATTGACGAGGAAGGGATCAAAGGCCCGGGCAACCCCATAGGCCCGCGCCTCAAGGGTTTGTTGATCAACCCCATGATGGGCACCAGATGACAAGGCCGTCCCTTGGCCAGTCTCAAAATACATGACTTGGCCCCCGTGCGGGTTTCGCCCCAGGCTTTGCGCGGCTTGCTGGGCGTCTCGTAGAAGGTTGAGATTGACCCCAAAGGCGGCATTGGCACCTTCGGTCCCGGCGATGGACTGAAAGACTAGGTCCACAGGTCGGCCCTGCTCAATCAGGGCTAGGCTCGACGTCACATGGGTGAGAACACAGGACTGGGTCGGAATTTCAAAGCGGTGGATGACATCGGCCATCATCTCCACAAGCCCGCCGAGGACTTGCAGATTGTCGCTGGCCGGATTGACACCGATGACAGCGTCCCCGGAGCCAAGCAGGAGGCCATCGACCATGGAGGCCAAAATCCCTGATGGATCATCAGTCGGGTGATTAGGCTGTAGCCGGCTGGACAGCCTTCCCTTGAGGCCGACTGTGCTCCGGAACCTTGTCGCCACCCGGATTTTTGCCGCCACCAGGATCAGATCCTGATTGCGCATGATTTTCGAAACTGCCGCCGCCATTTCCGGGGTGACCCCCGGCGCTACCGCCGCCAGGACAGCGCCGTCCACAGCATCAGATAACAGCCAGTCCCGAAATCCGCCCACTGACAGGCTGGAAATGGGCGCAAAGGCCGCCATATCATGACTGTCGATAATCAGACGGGTGACCTCGTCCTGCTCATAGGCAATGAGCGGCTCATTGAGAAAACGGCTCAGGGGTTGGTCCGCAAGGGCCATGCGGGCGGTGATGCTTTCCTCGGCCGATTGTGCCGCAAGGCCTGCCAACTGATCCCCCGATCGCAGGGGCGAGGCCTTGGCCATCAAGGTCTTCAGATCAGAATGAGACCACCTGGACATAGACAAGACCTAAGGGCACCGACCATTTTCAGCGCAGCCTCCCTTAAAGTCCGCCCGCCAATAGACATCAAGCTTGTTCACAGCCTGCCGCCACCCCCTGTCAGTAGCTGCCTCTAGTATCGGCACTCTATCGCTCTTAGGTTCTAAGCATGCCTAGCTCGTCAAAATCCGGCGTTACCGACATTTCGGCGCTGTTCGAACATGAACTGACCACGTCCATGCCCATGCTCTGGACGCCCCACCGTCCATCGCGTCCGGACAAGTCAGAAGGCGGCCAGCGCTTCAAGCTGGTTAGCGATTACGAGCCTGCCGGCGACCAGCCCACCGCCATCGCAGAACTGGTAGCCGGATTGGAGGGCCATGAGTCTGATCAGGTCCTGCTGGGGGTCACCGGCTCGGGTAAAACCTTCACCATGGCCAAGGTCATCGAACAGACCCAGCGCCCAGCCCTGATCCTCGCACCCAACAAGACCCTGGCCGCCCAGCTCTACAGCGAATTCAAGGCCTTCTTCCCGGAGAACGCCGTCGAGTTCTTCGTCAGCTATTACGACTATTACCAGCCAGAAGCCTACGTCCCGCGCACCGACACCTATATCGAGAAGGACTCCTCCATCAACGAGCAGATCGACCGGATGCGCCACTCGGCCACCCGGGCGGTTCTGGAGCGGGACGATGTGATCATCGTCGCCTCAGTCTCGTGCATTTACGGCATAGGCTCTGTCGAGACCTATACCGCCATGACCTTCACCCTGGAGGTGGGCCAAAAGGTCAATGACAAGAAGCTGATGGCCGACCTCGTCGCCCTGCAGTTCAAGCGCAATGACGCCGCCTTCGAGCGCGGCATGTTCCGGCGCCGGGGCGACAGCCTAGAAATCTTCCCCGCCCACTATGAAGATCGGGCCTGGCGGATTTCCCTTTTCGGCGATGAGATCGAAACCATCAACGAATTCGACCCTCTGACCGGCAAGAAGACCGCCGAACTGCCCTCGGTGAAGATCTACGCCAACAGCCACCACGTCACGCCGCGACCGACCCTCAACCAGGCGATCATCAATATCCGCGCCGAATTGAAGGAGCGCCTCGCCTGGCTGGTTGAGAACGGCAAGCTGCTGGAAGCCCAGCGCCTGGAGCAGCGGACCACCTTCGACCTGGAAATGATCGAGGCCACCGGCTCCTGCGCGGGCATCGAGAATTACAGCCGCTATCTCTCAGGCCGCAGGCCGG
>CAITHQ010000267.1 GCA_903892305.1 uncultured Alphaproteobacteria bacterium | reverse complement strand
GCTGTCGAGGCGGGCGAACTTGCAACCTTGATTGAGCCGGCGCTATCGGCAAAGGCAGCTTACAAGGCCTGGATCGCAGGTTCACTCAGTCCAACCGGCGGGCTGATTATAGACCATGGCGCCGTCCACGCCCTGACCACAGGCAAAAGTCTGCTCCCGGCCGGCGTGCGAAATGTCACCGGTCGATTTGAAAAGGGCGACGCAGTCTGGGTTCGCGATGAGGTCGGGCGTGAGATCGCCCGAGGCCTGGTCCGCTATGACGATTCCGATGCCACACGGATCTGCGGCTTGAAGTCGACCGCCATTGAACAGGTCCTCGGCTTTTCAGAAGGTCCGATGATTCACGCCGATGATCTCGCCCTGCTATTTGAACCTTTGGTGAAACCCGCCTAGTAAGTCTCATCGTGAGCATATGGCGGCGACCTTGAACCAGGCGGGCGGAAAACTTCAGGACAGGAAAGGCGCGCGGGGCGAACCGCTCTCCGCCCTGCAGGATGGTATGATCATCCCCTTTTCTGGCGACCGGTTCACGCGGGTCAGTTCAGAGCTTGCCGAGGCTTTTCAGCCCGGCGACCAGTTGGTGGTGGTGCAGGACACCGGCGATCTCTTGCATATCCCCTCAGCCATTGGGGCCATGACCCATCAGGCGGTCTCCGAGGCCCACACCGCCTTTCATCACATGGCGGGGGTCTCCGAGGCGCAGATCACCGACTTCTTCCACCGCTTTGCCCTGGCGCTTGGCGATGATCAGGTTTGGAGCGAGATCGCCCAGGCGAACGCCCAGGATGTGGCCCGCGCCTTAGACCGAGGCCGATCCACGACCCGGCTGAAGGCTGACGCCAATATGCGGCGGGATATGATTGCGGGCCTGCAGGTCTGGCGTGACCAGACTGGGGGGCGAGATCAAATCCTGGAACGCATTTCCCACACGGGCTGGGAGGTCGAGCAGGTCAAGGCACCTTTGGGCGTTGTTGGCTTTGTTTTCGAGGGCCGGCCAAATGTCTTCGCCGACGCGACTGGCGTTATCCGGGGCGGGAACACAGTTGTGTTTCGTATTGGCTCCGACGCCTTGGGCACGGCCCTGGCCATTGTCCGATATGCGCTGGATCCGTCCCTTAAGGCGGCGGGCTTACCGGAGGGTTCGGCAAGGCTGGTGGCGTCTGCGGAGCACGCTGCAGGCTGGGCCCTCTTTAGCGATAAGCGTCTAGCCCTTGCTGTGGCCCGCGGATCAGGACCTGCGGTCGCCCAACTCGGTGCCATAGCGCGTCAGGCCGGGACACCGGTCAGCTTGCATGGCACAGGCGGTGCCTGGATGATTGCCGACACCAGTGCAGATGCCGAACGCTTCTTTGCCACAGCCTATCACTCCCTTGATCGCAAGGTCTGCAATACCCTGAATGTTTGCGCCATTGTGCGGTCTCGAGCAGAAGATCTGGTCCCTCGGTTTCTATCAGCCTTGACTGAGGCTGGACGCCGCCGCTCAGGGTTTAAGCTGCATGTCTGGGGAACCGACATGGCCATTGAAGTGCCTCATGATCGCATCTCAGAACCAGACCTCGCTACCGAATGGGAATGGGAAGACCAGCCAGAGGTCACCTTGGCCATTGTCGATGACCTCGACCACGCCATTGCCCTGTTTAATCGCTATAGCCCGCGTTTCGGGGCCAGCCTGATTGCGCAAGACGCCCAAGCCCAGGCATATTTTTTCGCAAATCTGGACGCGCCATTCGTCGGCGACGGTTTTACCCGCTGGATCGACGGGCAATATGCTTTGGATCGCCCCGAGCTTGGCCTCTCAAATTGGGAGAATGGACGACTGTTTGCCCGGGGCGGCGTGCTAGCGGGTGACGGGGTCTATACCCTTCGCAGCCGGGTCAGGCAGTCTGACCCCAATCTTGACCGCAACCCCGATACGGCCAAATCCTTTTGACCTTACAGGCGCACCATGTGGTCAGCCGGGGTTACTAGGCGTATTGCCCCTGCGGGAAGGCCAGCAGCCTTGCGCCTGGGCTTTACGCTCACAGCTGGCATGCGGGTGGGAATCTATGGTGGGTCCTTTAATCCGGCCCACGAGGGGCATGCCCATGTGGCCGAGACTGCGCGGCGTAAGCTGGGTCTTGATCGAGTCATTTGGCTGGTTTCACCGCAAAACCCCCTAAAGCCGACCCATGAGACCGCAAGCCAGAGGGAGCGAATGGCCGGTGCCAGGCGTTTCGCCCATGGCCCTAGAATGATTGTTTCGGACGCGGAATCCCGGATGGGTACCCAATACACCATCGATACCCTACGGGCACTGAAGGGGCGGTTTCCCCAGGTGAGGTTTGTTTGGCTCATGGGCGCAGACAGTCTGGCGATGTTTCACCGTTGGCGCGGCTGGACGCAGATCATGCAGACAACCCCGGTGGCAGTCGTCTCGCGCCCTTGGATATCGCTCAAGAGCCGCTTTTCCCCGGCAGCACGGCGGTTTGCCCATTCTAGACTTCCCATTGATCAAGCCCGCGGCCTGCCTGATCGGAAGGCCCCGGCCTGGGTTTTCTTAAACGGCCCGCTGAACTTCCAGTCCTCATCGGCCCTGCGCGAACGGATGCGATCAGGTAAATCGCCCCGACGCTGAGACGGTGGCTGACCTTTTCCACAAGGTGTGCTAGAAAAAGTTTTGAGCGAGGCTACAAAGGAGCGACCCCGCTGAGCCCTGACCCTGCGCCAAGCGCGCAAACGGCCCCTGTGCCCCCCGAGGGTGACCCTAGTGCCCGCATTGCGGCCCTTGGGGAAATGATCCTGGCGCGTCTCGATGACGACCAAGCTCAGGACGTGGTTTTTATCGATCTGAAAGGCAAAAGCGCCGTGGCCGACGGCTTGATCGTCGCCTCTGGACGATCGCATCGTCACGTGGGTGCCATTGCCGACCACTTGCTGCGCGCCCTAAAAGACCAAGGCTACGGTAAGGCACGGGTTGAAGGCCTGCCCCATTGCGATTGGGTGCTGATCGACACCGGCGACCTGATCATTCACCTGTTCCGGCCCGAAGTCAGAACCTTCTATAATATCGAGAAGATCTGGTCGGTCGACGCGTCGGCGCACATCGCCTTCAATTGAAGCTGACGATACTCGCCGTAGGTCGGCTGCCGCGCTCGCCGGAAGTCGATCTCGTCAAGACCTATGTCGATCGCGCCACCGCGGGCGGGCGGACGCTTGGCCTAGGTCCGGTAGAGGTTCTTGAAGTCGAATCCCGCAAGCCAGGCAAAGCTGCCGAGGCAGAGGTCATTCGTCCCCACTTGATCGGCGCACACGTCATCGCCTGTGACGAACGAGGAACGGCCTATCCATCGCGGGCCTTTGCAGCGGAATTGGCGCGAATCCGGGATCAGGGGGCTCGAAGACTGGTCATGCTGATTGGTGGTGCCGACGGCCTTGATCCAGACCTGTTAGCCTCTGTGAATGGAAAACTGGCTTTCGGGCCCCAGACTTGGCCTCACGCCCTGGCCCGGGTTATGCTTGCGGAACAAATCTATCGCGCGGTGACGATCCTGGCGGGAGGCCCTTATCATCGGGACTAGAGCGATCTTGGGGGCCAGCTGCGTACTCGGGCTTGCGGCGTCGGTTTGCCTTGGCGCTCTGGCCTTAGCTCAGACCCAGGCCACCCAGCTTCAAGCGCTCAATCAGGAAGAAGTCGCCGTCAGTGCCCTTCAGGGACGCAATCGTAGTCAGCTCGCCCGCCTTCTGACCGTCCTGGTGCGCTTTCGCAGAGACCCGCCGCCACCACTTCTGGTCCGGCCTAATGATGCCGTTGATGCCGCACGCGCCGCAATCCTCGTCAAGGCGATCATCCCCGAGCTCCAGCGACGCTCGCGCGTCTACGCCGCCGAGGCTCAGGACATTGCCCGGCAAAGACGCCTGGCCGCTTTCGCCAATGAGGCAGCGTTTACGGCCGATAGCCTCGCCGCTGATGATGAGGATAGAGGTCCTGTCGCCACAGTCGCCGCCATCACAGGCGAGACGGGGCAACTCGAGGTCACCGCCCCGAAGCGGCTGCTACCGCCCCTGGACGGCAAGATTTTGTATGGCTTTGGCGATGACATGTCTGGCGGCGTCAAATCGAACGGTCTGACCCTGACGGCCCCGCCAAAAACCGCCGTCTACGCGCCAGCAAAGGGACTGGTTCAGTTCGTTGGGCCCGTAAAAGGATGGGGCGTGGTCGTCATCCTTCGCCTAACGGGCGGGTATCACTTGGTCCTGGCGGGGCTAGGGGCTACCGACATTACTCAAGGCGAGGATATTTATCAGGGCTCGAAAGTCGGATCGATGCCCGATGGCCGCAATGGGCCTGCGCAGCTCTACTTGGAAGTCAGGGCGGGAGACACGCCCATAGATCCTGGCCCTTTGTTAAAATCACCTGGTCCTAACTCCAAATAAATCTTGCTTCGGCGCACCGAGTTCGCAGATGTGTGAATTGTGAACTCGGCCAATTTTCGCCGCACCTAAGGTCTAGGACATAGCAATGAAGAAGCACCTGCTGATTGGCGTATCCGCCTTTGTCCTGGGCGCTGCCACCATGGCCTATGTTAGCCAGCAGGCCATTGCCTCGGCTGAGCCGCGCGCCAAGACCTACCACATGCTGGAATTGTTTGGAGATGTGGTCCAGGCGGTGAAGCAGCAGTACGTCAGCGAGGTGGATGACAAGAAGCTGATCGAGGCGGCGATTGAGGGCATGGTGACCTCCCTAGATCCACATTCGAACTACCTGACTGCCGACTCCTTTAATGACATGCGCGACCAAACTCGGGGCGAGTATGGCGGCCTGGGAATAGAGATCACGAGCGAAGACGGCGTTGTGAAGGTCATTTCGCCCATGGACGGGACACCCGCCTTCAGAGCGGGGATTAAGGCCGGCGACTATATTACGGCCGTCAATAATCAAAGCGTCTTGGGCCTGTCTGTCAGTGAAGCCGTGAAGCAGATGCGCGGCAAACCTGGCGAAGCAGTAACCCTCACCATCGCGCGGCCCAAGACCGATCCCTTCGACGTCAAGCTTGTGCGCGAAGTGATTAAGACGAAGTCGGTGACCGTTCGAGCTGAAGGCGACTACGGCTATCTCCGGGTTTCTGCCTTCAATGAAAAAACGACAGAAGAGGCAGAGGCTGGGATTGCCGACCTAAAGGCCAAGAACCCCAAGATGAAGGGCTTGATCCTCGACCTGCGAAACAATCCAGGGGGCTTGCTAGATCAAGCCGTGGGCATTTCCGACCTGTTCCTCGAGGGTGGAGAAATCGTCTCTCAGCGCGGCAGGGACCCAAGGGATATTGACCGCTATAATGCCCACACAGGTGACGCGACCGGCGGCTTGCCAGTGGTTGTGCTTATCAATTCGGGGTCGGCATCGGCCGCTGAAATCGTTGCCGGTGCGCTTCAGGACCGAAAGCGGGCCGAACTCGTGGGTTTGACCAGTTTTGGCAAGGGGTCCGTCCAGACGGTTATTCCCCTGCGCGGAGGCGCTGATGGGGCTCTAAAGCTCACTACGGCCCGCTATTATACACCCTCGGGACGCTCAATTCAGAAGACGGGTATTGTTCCAGACCTGGAAGTCGCTGAGACGCGGGAGCAGGCCCAAGCCATTGCCAATCGCGCCTTCCAGTTTTCAGAGGCATCCTTCAGCAATGCGCTTACGGCAGATGAAGGCAAGGCCAGGGTTGGAGCCCATGAGCCTGCCGAAGCGCCCCCCGCGGATTTCGACGCCAAAACAGGCGACTTCCAACTGGCGCGGGCCAAGGATGTGTTGAAGTACGGATCGGTTGCGGCGACACCAAAATTGCCCAAACTGCAGGCGCGCCTGGCTGAGATTGTCGGCCCGAAGATTGCCGCGAAACCTGAGACCAAGCCCGCCCCACCCAGCAAATAGACCCGAAGCCACACCTAAGGGCGGCGGGAATTTAGGCCTTCATTAACCATGATGCGGCCTACGAACTGTGTTCGAACTATAACAAGCCGCCCCAGCAGGAGAGCCGGAGCAACACGAATCAATCTACACGACCACAACCCCAAATAAAGTGACATGCATCACACACCAAACAGAAACATTTTCCGTCAAGAGACCTTACACAATCTTTACCATTCAACCTGCAAGAGACATAGCAAACATTTTACCATTGCAATAAATAAGAAGCGGCTCTCGCCACCCCATTTCACTAATACTTTTCACTAGGGATTTTTTAATACTAAACCCAATAAAATCAGGC
>CAITHQ010000266.1 GCA_903892305.1 uncultured Alphaproteobacteria bacterium | reverse complement strand
TGGGCGACCGTCATGACGGGCCAGGCGGGGGCAGTGTCAGTCATAATGTTTAGCTCGAGACATGAGTTGCAACGTAAAATGAAGGGACGGCCCCGCAAGAAGCCGTCCCCCGTGTCCTGATTATTTTCCCTTTGGAAGGGGAAGGGTACCTAGTCGACTTATGCGCCGACCTTTTCGCCCTTCATCTTGGCATATTCCGCCTGCATCTCTGCCAGTTCGTCAGCAAACTTTTCCTTTGCCGCCTCCTGCAGTTTTGGGATGTGATAGGCCGGGAAGAGGTCATTATCCGGGCTGTAATCCTTAAGCACCTGTTTAGCCAAGGTGACCTTGTGCACCTCGGTCGGGCCATCGGCTATGCCCATGACCAGTGAACTGGTGACCATATGCATGAAGGGCATTTCATTGGAAACGCCCAGGGCACCATGCAGGTGCGCCGCCTTGGTCGCGATGTCCCCATAGACCTTGGGCATCATCACCTTGATGGCAGCGATATCCTTGCGAACCATGTTGTAGTCCTTGTGCTTGTCGATCAGCCAGGCTGTGCGCAGCACCAGGAGGCGGAAACTTTCCAGGGCGATCCAACTGTCGGCAATGTCGGCCTGGACCATCTGCAGATCCGAAAGCTTACCGTCCCGGGTATTGCGGGAGACAGCGCGCTTGCACATCAGGTCTAGGGCGTGCTTGCAGGCGCCAACCGTACGCATGGCATGGTGGACCCGCCCGCCGCCAAGGCGAACCTGGGCGATCACGAAGGCCGCGCCGCGCTCGCCGAGCAAGGCGTCATAGGGAACGCGGACGTCCTTGTATTCGACATAGCCCTCACTGCCGCCGCCGATCTCGCCGCCGCCGCCGACCGCCACATTGCGGATGATCCGCACACCAGGGGTGTCTGTGGGCACCAGGAAGATCGAGGTCCTGCGGTAGGGATCCTTGGCGTCTGGATCGGTAATGGCATAGACCACCAGGACCTTGGCCCATCTGGCATTGGTGGAGTACCACTTCTCGCCATTGATCACCCACTCGTTGCCATCCAGCACAGCGCGGGTCTTGAAGGTCAGGGGATCAGATCCACCCGTCGGCTCCGACATGGAGAAGGCTGAGCGGATTTCACCATTCAGAAGCGGCCAGAGATACTGTTCCTTCTGCTTCTCGGTTCCGTAGTGAGCGATGATCTCGGCATTGCCGGTGTCTGGTGCCTGACAGCCAAAAATTGTCGGAGCCAGGCCATTGCGGCCGAGCTTTTCGTTCATGAGGCCCAGCTTCAGCTGGCCATAGCCCTGGCCGCCCAGTTCAGGTCCCAGGTGACAGGCCCATAGGCCCTGATCCTTGACCTTCTGCTGTAGGGGCTTGATGAATTTCTCGCGCCCGAGGGGCCCATGGGCCGCCATTCCCAGATGGCTTAGAGGTTCGACCTCTTCGCGCATGAAGTCTTCAATCCAGTCCAGCTTCTTCTGGAATTCCGGATCGGTCTCAAAATCCCAAGCCATGGTCAGGCCTCCCTAGGTTGCCGCTGTTTCGCGGCTTGCGTTGAAAAAGAGTCTGGCCGCCAATCATTGCGGCCCTTAACGTCTGTCTGAAGTCACTATCAAACGCTTGTTCGAATTCCGCAACGGAAAGAAGGGGCCAACCCTTCAAATCCGAAAAGGTGAGGAAACCCGTCATGGCTAAAGCAGAATCCCTCGGCTTCTCGACCGAACGCCTCAAGAAGCTCGACGCCTTTCTGGCCGCAAAATATGTGGATGCGGGACGCATTCCCTGTGCCCAGATCCAGATCCTGCGCAGGGGCGAGCTTGTGCACGAGGCCGTGCTGGGCAAAGCCGATATTGAGCGGAACAAGCCAGCGACCCGCGACACGCTCTTTCGCATCTATTCCATGACCAAGCCGATCACGAGCCTAGCCTTCATGATGCTGGTGGAGGAGGGCCTTGTGGCCCTGGAGGACCCGGTTGCACGGTTCATTCCCGAGTGGAAGAATCTGGCGGTCTACAGCGCGGGCCTTGGCCCCTACATGACCACGCCGGCCGCCCGACCCATGCAGATGATTGACCTTCTACGGCATACATCTGGCCTCACCTATGGCTTCCAGACACGAACGAATGTGGATGCCGCCTACCGCAAGATGAAGGTGGCCGACATGAACGGCCCGTCGGACATGGATGGCTTCGTCAATGATCTGGCGCGACTTCCCTTGGAGTTCTCCCCGGGGGATGCCTGGAACTATTCCGTGGCGACCGATGTGCTGGGCGTCCTGGTCCAACGGATTTCCGGCGTGGCCTTTGAGACATTCCTCCAGGACCGTATCTTCCGACCCCTTGGCATGACGGAGACAGGCTTCTCGGTGCGGCCCGATCAGAAGGACCGCTTTGCCGCCTGCTATATTCCCACCCCCAGCGGTGGTCTTGACCTGCAGGACGATCCCGAAACGAGCGCCTATAATAATACACCGGTCTTCCATTCCGGTGGTGGCGGTTTGGTCTCGACGGCCGATGACTACATGAAGTTCTGCCGGATGCTGGTGAACCGCGGCGAACTGAATGGTCATCGCCTAGTGGCACCCAGGACCTTAGCCCTTATGGCCTCTAACCATCTGCCCGATGGTCAGGACCTGACAAATCTGTCCCGGTCGCTGTTCTCTGAAGCCACCAATGCCGGTGTTGGCTTTGGCCTGGGCTTTGCCGTGACAGTCGATCCCGTCAAGGCCATGCTGCCGTCCAGCCCAGGCGAATACTATTGGGGCGGTGCCGCTTCCACGGCCTTCTGGATCGATCCAGTCGAGGACATTGCGGTGGTCTTCATGACCCAGTTGATGGGATCGGGCACCTATCCCATCCGGCGCGAACTTCGGACCCTGGTTTATTCGGCGCTCGTTGCGCCGAACCACTAGGCGACATCTCTCGCTCCGGGTTTGCCTCTTTCTGCGTAAGTTAATTGCGCTCCTGGTCTGTGGTGTTGCAGGCTGGAGTCTAACAAGACTTGCTCTGGTCGGCCCCAAAGAGGGGTGGATAGAGACATAGCGGGAGGAATAGATGGTCTTTGACCCCGGTCGAAAAGCCCCGGCGCGCCAGACGCGTGCGGGCCGACTGACCCTTCCTGCGATTCTCGCGTTTTCGGCGACCGGCCTGCCCTTGGGCGGAATGGCGATCGGGTTCGCCATCTTCCTGCAACCCTATCTCGCCAGCCACCTACGGATCCCCTTGATGGTGATCGCGGGTGCCTGGTTCACGGTTCGGATGTTGGACTTCGCGATCGACGTTGTCCTGGGCCTAGTCATGGACAGGTTCGTCACCCGGTGGGGGCGTTACCGACTCTGGTTCGTGGCAGGCCTGCCACTTCTTATGCTGGGCATATACCAACTGTTCCTGGCCCCGCCCGGTATTGGTGCCGGATATCTGGTGACCTGGCTTTTCGTCTATTATCTGGGCAATTCCATGGTCACGCTTGCTCACCTCGCGTGGAGTGCGACCCTTGTAACCCACTACGATGAGAGGTCCCGGGTCTTCGGACTTATGACCCCCATAAGTATTGTTGGATCGCTGGCTGTCTTGGCAATTCCAACCCTTGCTGAGCGCATGGGGCTGCCCAACGCTCAGGCCATACAGATGATCGGCTGGTTCGCCTTGCTGGCCCTGCCAGTCGCTGTTGCTGTAGTGGTGTTATGCACACCCGAACCCATCGCGCCGGAGATCAGACGTAAGCCAACAGTCCCGTGGGGCGACTATTGGAGCTTGGTCAAAAACCCGTCCTTCCTGCGCCTCCTGCTCGGCGAAGCTGCCCTTGTGCTGGGGCCAGGGTGGATGAGCGCCCTCTATGTCTTCTTCTTCACCCATGCCCTGGGCTTTTCTGTGGGTCAGGGATCCCTGCTCCTAGGGGTTTATGTGATTTCAGGCGCACTTGGCGCGCCGGCGGCCGCTGCCTTGGCCATGCGCATCAGCAAGCATAGGACCCTATTCCTTGCAGCTACGGCTTATTCCCTGGGTTTATGTACGGTCTTGTTGGTTCCCAAGAGTCATTTTCTGCTCGCCATTCCGACCATGGTCTGGTGCGGCTTCATGGCTGCCGGCTTCAATATGATGACCCGGGCAATGACCGCTGATTTCGGAGATGAAATACGTCTGGAGCAGGGCCGGGAGCGGATAACCCTGATCTATGCCTTCACCAGTCTCATGGCCAAGGTTGCCTCAGCCATGGCAGGTGTGATTACCTATTCCGTCTTGGCCGCAATTGGCTTCAACGCTGCCGAAGGCGCAAAGAATACCCCCGAGGCAATCCGTGGCCTGGAACTGGCCTTCACAATTGGCCCGATCTTCTTCGTCATGATCGGCGGCGCATGTTTCCTGGGTTGGAAGCTGGATGCGACCTGGCATGCAAATATCCGCTCAGACCTTGAGGCGCGGGACGCGATGAACGCTGAAGCGCCAGTGGTCGAGACCCTGACTGGCGACCATATCTGAGGCGGCAAGCCGGGTACCGGACCACACCCTAAATCTTCCGGTTCGCGGCCTGAAACTGAGTCAGCGGGCCGCTTCGGCGACCTCGGTTTCCTCGATCCCGCCAGGTGCCCCATGGCCTGTATCTGGCACTTCGCCCCGGGGGATGGTCTCGAGCAGCCTGGATTTCCGCCAGGGGCCCCACTTGAACCAGCCTGCGGCCATGATCAGGGAGGCGATAGAGCCTAGGGGGAAGCTCCACCAGATGGCGTCTGCGCCCAGCATGGGCTGGAGGGACATGGCAAAGGGGATGCGGATGATCCAGAGCGAGATCACCATGAAGATCAGGGGCGGCACCACCGAACCCGTCGCTCGGACAATGCCCGACAGGATGAAGCTCATTCCGAAAGGAATGAAGCCCCAGAGCACAAAGGAATTGATGTGGATGGCGATCGGGATCGAAGTGCTACCGGCAGGCAGGAATAGGCGCAGGACGATAGGCTCGATCGCATAGATGATCAGGATCGGAACGCCACTGAGCAGGGCAGCATAGGAAATGCCGATACCGGCCACCTTGTCTACCCGATCCATCTTGCCCGCGCCGACATTCTGGGCGGCCATGGACGACACAGCCATGCCTAGGGCCATGGCTGGCATTTGCACATAGGTCCAAAGCTGGATCGCGGCACCATAGGCCGCAGCGGTCTGCGAGCCATAGCCATTGACGAAGCGCGTCATGATCACCGACGCACCAGAGATCACAAACATCTGCAGGCCCATGGGCAGGCCCTTGGTCACCAGGCTCTTCATGATCGCGAAATCAGGCTTGAGCAGGTGCCATTCCGAGCGCTTGAGGACCAGAATGGAGTCAGTCCGGTAGAGCCAGGCAATGATCAGACCCAGGGTCAGGGTCTGGCTAACCAAGGTGGCAGTCGCCGACCCGGCAATACCCATCTTGGGAAAGGGCCCGAGACCCATGATCAGCATGGGGTTCAAACAGACCTCTAGCGCCACGGCAAACAGGGAGAAATAGAACGGCGTTTTTGAGTCTCCCGAGCCCCTCTGCCCCATCTGGACGAAGGAGAAAAAGTACATGAACGGAATCGCCATGAAGATGACGCGTAGATAGATGATGGCATCGGCCTTGGCGTCGGGCGGAGTCTGCATGGCCGTGAGGATAGCAGGGGTAAAAGTATAGCCCACAAAGCCCACCATCATCGATACCACCGTGAAGAACACGATGGCGGTGCCGACCACGCGCTTGGCTAGGTGACGGTCCCCTGCGCCTATAGCCTGACCAATCAGCAGATTGGCCGCCATGGTGATGCCGAAGACAGAGCCCAACATCAGGAAGAAGATGGTGTTGGCATTGGTGGTGGCGGTCAGGGCCGCGGCACCCAAGGCGTGGCTTACCCAGACGGCGTTGGCCGTCCCGTTAAGGGACTGTAGGACATTGGTGCCCAGAACTGGCAAGGCAAAGGCCACCAGGGTCGGACCGATGGGCCCCGAGGTCAGATCAGGCATACCAGGACGACGACCGGGTCCACCTGGATGCATACCTGCAGGCGGACCTGCCGGCCTTGAATTTGTCTTTGACTCCACGCCGTTCCCCGTCGGCGCTAAAGTGCGCCCCTGCCGTCCGCCTTCGAAAAATCCTGAAGCCGATGCTGCCGGCGCGAAAATGCGCGTCGGGGCAGGATGTTTCCGACTTTAAGCACGTCATTCCCCAGCCTCAAGGCTGTGTTTCACGAAAAAGGCGTCGAGGCTTCTGGCCTCAGATATTTCAGTGCAGGCCATCTGCTGCTAGGAGGCAGGTCGTAAACGCGGGCCGTGGACCGCTCGCCGGAAGGTTTTTGGAACCGAAATGAAACTCATTGTTACTGGCGGTGCCGGCTTTATCGGGTCCGCCGTCGTCCGTCGGGCCGTCGCGGACGGCCATCATGTAATCAATCTGGACGTCCTGTCCTATTCGGCCAATCTCGCCAATGTTGCTGAGGCAGCAGCCTCGGACCTCTATGTCTTCGAGCAGGCCGATATTTGCGATCAGGCTGCCGTAACCGCGATTTTCGCGCGTCATCAGCCTGATGCCATTATGCATCTGGCAGCCGAGAGCCATAATGACCGGGCCATTGACGGGCCCCTGGATTTTGTACGCTCAAACGTGCTGGGCACGGCCGTCCTGCTGGAGGTCGCCCGGGCCTACTGGAACACCTTGCCCTCTGACCGTAAGGCGACCTTCCGCTTCCACCATGTGTCCACCGACGAAGTCTTCGGGGCCCTGGGTGAAGACGGTGCCTTTACCGAAGAAACGCCCTACGATCCCAATTCCCCCTATTCAGCCTCAAAGGCCGGGGCCGACCATCTGGTCCGCGCTTGGAATCGCACCTTCGGCTTGCCGGTGGTGGTGACCAACTGCGCTAACAATTACGGGCCCTACCAGTTTCCGGAAAAGCTGATCCCGACCGTGGTGCTGCGCGCCCTAGAGGGCAAGACTATTCCGGTCTATGGCGATGGACGTCAGGTCCGTGACTGGCTGCATGTGGACGATCATGCCGACGCCCTGCTCACCGTTCTGCAGAAGGGGCGGGTGGGCGAGACATATTGCGTTGGCGGGGATTCCAACCTGCGCAATATTGAAGTCATCCAGATCCTCTGCGCCCACCTCGACAAACTAGCGCCTGCTAATGTGCCCCACGCTGAGCGTATCACCTTTGTCGCTGACCGGCCGGGCCACGACTTCCGTTATTCCATCGACGCCTCAAAGCTGAAGGACGAACTGGGCTGGGAGCCCAGGACCCCCCTCGCCGAAGGTCTGGAAGATACGGTCCGCTGGTACGTGGAAAACCGCGCCTGGTGGCAGGGCATCCGCGACCGAGGTTTCCAGTCCGAGCGACTAGGTCTGGCGGGGGCGGAAGCGCCCTCGGCCTAGCTACCAGCCAGTCGACTGCGGCTGCGGCCATAGAGCAGATAGACGGCCACACCGATCACATTCCAGATCAGGAAGAAGGTCATGGTCTTGGCTGCCAGACTTGAGAACAGGTAGAGGCAGCCGGCGATCCCCGCTGGGCCAATGAGCCAGATCCAGGGTGTGGTGAATGTCCGCACGACCGCCGGGCTGGCGCGGCGCAGGACCAGAACGGCGGCAATGGTGGCGATGAAGGCCGCCAAGGTCCCGGCATTGGCCAGGGATGCGATTTCCGACAGGGGCATGATCCCGCCGATCACCGCTGAGATGATCCCGGTCAGCAGGGTCACCCGAGCGGGGATGCCACGGGGATTTACCGCTGCCAGCCAGCGGGGCAGGAGGCCATCCCTGGCCATGGCGAAAAAGACCCGGCTCTGGCCGAACATGAAGACCATGATGACGGTGGGCATGGCGACGACCGCAGCACCGGCAATTACCGCCGCCGCAGCGGGCTGGCCCAGTTCCCGCAGGACAAAGGCCAAGGGTTCGGGGCTCTTGGAGAAGACATCATAGGGTGAGGTCCCCAGGGCGCAGGCGGCGACCACCATATAGATCAGGGTGCAGAGGACCATGGAGCCAACAATGCCGATGGTCAGGTCGCGGCTGGGGTTCTTGGCTTCTTCCGCTGCAGTGGAAATGGCGTCAAAGCCGTAGAAGGCAAAGAAGATAATGGCCGCTGCCCCCATCATGCCGACCTTCTTGCCATCGACCTCATGGGCCCCAAAACCGAAGGGGGCGAAGGGGTGAAAATGGCTGGCGTCGAAATGGGGCAGGGTCAGGGCGACAAAGCCAGCCAGGGCCACCAGCTTGACGCAGACCAGCACGAAATTCACCGTCGCGCTCTCGCGGGTGCCGACCAGCAGCAGGCCGGTGACTGCCAGAGAGATGAAGACCGCCGGCAGGTTGACGATCCCACCGGCATCGGGCCCGGCCAGCAAGGCCTTGGGGATCGCCCAATGAGCTTGCTCGATCAGGCCCCCGGCATAGCCCGACCAGCCCACGGAAACGGCGCTACAGACCAGGGTGTATTCCAAAATCAGGCTCCAGCCGACGATCCAGGCGATCATCTCCCCCAGGGTCGCGTAGGAATACGCATAGGCGCTACCCGACTGGGGCATGACGCTGGCCATTTCCGCATAACAGAGAGCCGCGCAGGCACAGACCGCTCCGGCCACGGCGAAGGACAAGATCACGGCAGGTCCAGCCAATCCTGCGGCGACTCCGGTCAGGGTATAGATGCCCGTACCGATGATGGCGCCGACGCCCAAGGCCACCAGGTGGGGCCAACTCAAGGTGGCCTTCAGGCGATGCTGGCCGTCTTCGTGGACATGCGGCGCGATCGCCTTGCGGCGGGTTAGGAAACTCATGGCAGGGCCCCAAAAATTCTGACTGCTAAGATGACCTGGGTTCGACGTCGCGGGCAAGGTCCGTTAGCGTGGGGTGGAAGAGAAGAGGATCCTCCATGCGTTCGGCTTTGTTCGCCCTGCTCGTTATGTTCGTCGCCGCCCCAGCCCTTGCGGACGACTCAGCCCTTAACCGGATTGTCGCCGACTACGAGGCCTATAGCCTGAAAGATGACCCCTATTCTGCGGGTCAACAGGGCGACCTGGCGGCATTGGGCCGCCTGCCCGATATGACGCCTGCGGCGGATAAGGCCAGGGCTGCGGCGCTGAGTGCGCTCAAGCTTCGGCTTGCGGCCATTCCCCTGTCAGGGCTATCGGCTGAGGCGCGGCTCAATCGGGATTTTCTGACCTGGACCTTGGATCGGCAGCTTTCGAGCCTATCCTTTGATGAGGCTCGCATGCCGTTCAATTCCGACGGTGGTTTTCATCAGACCCTGAACTATGTAGCGACCACCACACCGATCCGGACGACGGCGCAGGCCAAGGCCTGGATCGCCCGCCTCCGGGCCCTGCCAAGGTTCTATGAGGACAATATCGCCAACGCCCGGCGTGGAATCGCCACAGGTTTCACCCAACCCGCCTCGACCAATCGCCAAGTCTTGGACCGGGCCCGGGCTCAGGTGGTGGCAGCCATTGAGGCAGATCCTTTGATGACTCCCTTGGCGCGGCTGCCGACCAGCGTGGCTGACCCCGATGGCCTTCGCAAGGAAGCCATGGCCGTCATTACCGATCAGATCCGTCCAGCCCAGCGCGCCTTTGTGGCCTTCCTCGAGACGGAATACCTGCCAGCTAGCCGCAAAACCCTGGGCATAAGGGGCGTTCCGGGGGGTGAGGCCTATTACAAATGGCTGGTGGCGGATCACACCACGACATCCTTGAGCCCAGATGACATTCATCAAATCGGCCTGTCTGAGGTCGCTCGCATCCGCAAGGAGATGGATGGGGTCATTGCTGAGACAGGCTTTCAGGGCGACTTTAAGAGCTTCCAGGCCTATCTGCGGAGTGATCCCAAATTCTATGCGACCTCGCGGGAAGACCTTCTGGAAAAAGCTTCGCGGATCGCCAAGCGCATCGACAATGAACTGCCCGTATGGTTCGCGACC
>CAITHQ010000265.1 GCA_903892305.1 uncultured Alphaproteobacteria bacterium | reverse complement strand
GTGCATCTGCTCGACGTGGCGCGTTGGGCCATGGGCGTGACTTTTCCAACCAAGGTCAGTTCGTTTGGTGGTCGCTGGCACGATGTGGGGCTGGATGATTGGGAGGCGCCGGACACACAGGAGATTCAACTGGAATTCGGGACCGGCAAGGGTATTCATCGCTACCCCCATGGCCAGGAGGCCAACGAAGTAAAGCAAGCTCCAGACAAGGATTGCGCTGGGCTGCTCGCGGCTCAGCCTGAAACCTTCTAGCGCCGCCTCACTTGGCGAAAACTTCGTCATCTTCTCACCAGGACCGAGCGGCTCAATGGAGCCTGCGATTCGGCCAGTCCTTCGAACTCTCTTTTGGGGTGTGACCCGCGGGGTCGCAAGGCCCCACTCGCGATCTTGGGCGATCGTTGCTAGTAAGCCACGCATGACTCATTCTCCGATACACGTAATTGGCGGCGGACTGGCCGGATCAGAGGCTGCATGGCAAATCGCCCAGGCCGGCGTTCCCGTGGTGATCCACGAAATGCGACCTGTCCGTCAGACCGATGCGCACCAGACCCAGAACCTGGCCGAGCTGGTCTGTTCCAATTCGTTCAGGTCCGACGACTGGACCGGAAACGCTGTGGGTCTGCTGCATGCGGAAATGCGCAAGCTAGGTTCGATCATCATGTCCTGCGGCGACGCCCATCAGGTTCCCGCCGGTGGTGCCTTGGCCGTAGATCGCGATGGTTTTTCTCTGGCGGTCACCGAGCGCCTGCTCAGCCATCCCCTGGTGACCCTCGCCCGAGAAGAGGTTGCCGGCTTGCCGCCCGCGGACTGGGACAATGTCATCGTCTCTACAGGCCCCCTCACCTCACCGGCCCTGGCTCAGGCGGTGCTGGATCTGACCGGCGAAGGCCAGTTGGCCTTCTTTGACGCCATTGCTCCTATTGTGAACTTCGAGTCCATCAATATGGACGTAGCCTGGCGCCAGTCACGCTATGACAAGGAAGGCCCAGGCGGCGACGCGGCGGCCTATATCAACTGCCCCTTAGATAAGGACCAATACGAGGCCTTTATCGACGCCCTGCTAGCGGGCCCAAAGACTGAGTTCAAAGACTGGGAAAATGTCCCTTATTTCGATGGCTGCCTGCCCATCGAGGTCATGGCAGAGCGAGGTCGGGAAACCCTGCGCCACGGCCCCATGAAACCCGTCGGCCTGACCAATGAGCACAATCCCCAGGAAAAGGCCTATGCCATTGTCCAACTGCGCCAGGATAATGCCCTGGGCACCCTTTGGAACATGGTGGGCTTCCAGACCAAGCTAAAGCACGGAGCCCAAAGCGACATCTTCCGGATGATCCCTGGCCTTGAGAAGGCGGTGTTCGCCCGACTAGGCGGCCTGCACCGAAACACCTTCCTCAACAGTCCACGCCTGCTGGATGGTCAGTTGCGGCTCAAGGCCCAGCCCCGCCTTCGGTTTGCCGGACAGGTGACGGGGGTTGAGGGCTATATCGAGAGTGCCGCCGTGGGCCTGCTCGCGGGTCGCTTTGCCGCTGCCGAGCGGCTGGGACAGGCTCTGACGCCACCACCGGCTACCACAGCACTGGGGGGGCTGATTGGCCATATCACGGGCGGCCACCTGGATGGCGGCAAGGGGTCCTTTCAGCCCATGAACATCAATTATGGCCTCCTGCCCCCCGTCGAGGTCATCAAGCGCGATGAGGCTGGCCGCCGCCTGGGCGCCAAGGAAAAGAGCCGCAATAAGAAGCTGGCCGTCGGCGAACGTGCTCTGGCCGATCTGGCCGCATGGGTCGAAGCCTAGATCTTACCGGTCAACACCGCCCATAGCAGGCGGGTGCGAGTGGTGAGGTCGCCAAGGGCT
>CAITHQ010000264.1 GCA_903892305.1 uncultured Alphaproteobacteria bacterium | reverse complement strand
CCAGACCCAGAGGCCGTCATTAATGCCGCTCTGGGTCTCCACCTCATGCACCGCCGCCGCGCCGACCATGCGCACCTGATAGGTCTCAGGCTTGACCTCAGAGGCCAGCTTGGGATGGACCGCCTGGACGTGATAGCCCTCCAGATAGTTCTCCACATAGGTCTTCCAATTGCAGTCGAGGTCGTGGCTGCGGCGCAGGGTGGCCGAGGCCGTGGTGACTCCATGGGCGTCGAAGAGGGCGTCCAGGGGCGCGGTCAGCTGCGCCAGGGGCGAGGCCTTGCCGTCCAGATTGACGAAGATAAAGCCCCGCCACAGATCCACGCTCACCGGAAAGAGGCCAAACGCCCGCGGGTCGAACCCCTCAGAGGCGCCGAAGTCCACGGCGCTGCGCAGGCGGCCGTCCAGGGCGTAGCGCCAGCCGTGATATTTACACGTCAGCTCCTTGCCGCAATGGCTGGCACCGTCGGGAACCAGGGGCCCGGCCCGATGGCGGCAGACATTGTGAAAGCCTTTCAGCTCGCCTTCCGGCGTGCGCACCACCAGCACTGGCCAGCCAGCAATATCGCTGGCCAGAACGTCGCCAGCCTTGGGCATCTCGCTCTCATGGCCCAGGAACTGCCAGCCGGCGGCCAGGACGTCCCTGCGCTCCCGGTCATAGGCCAGGGGATCGCGGTAGAAGGCGGCAGGCAGGGTCACGTGCATGACCCCAGCATCCTTATGGACGCGGTCAGGTCAACCATGCACTTTTCATAGAGTGAGCCTATGCTGGGTATAGATTCTTTTGATTGGGTCTATGCGCAGGAATATTCTAGAACCCCGTCGTCAGCCGCGATTAGCCGCGGAACCTCAAACCGGAGAAGACGATGAGCCTCGCCGCCAGCAAGACCCTGGATAACCTGAAAGCCGCCTTTGCCGGCGAAAGCCAAGCCAACCGCCGCTATCTGTACTTCGCACAGAAGGCCGACGTGGAAGGCTATAACGACGTCGCCGCCGTGTTCCGTTCCACCGCCGAAGGTGAAACCGGCCACGCCCACGGCCACCTGGAATTCATGGAAGAAGTCGGCGACCCCGCCACCGGCCTGCCCATCGGCGGCACGGAAAATAACCTCAAGGCCTCCATCGCCGGTGAAACCCACGAATACACCGACATGTATCCGGGCATGGCGCGCACCGCCCGC
Source organism: uncultured Alphaproteobacteria bacterium (assembly GCA_903892305.1). Lineage (GTDB taxonomy): Bacteria > Pseudomonadota > Alphaproteobacteria > Caulobacterales > Caulobacteraceae > Phenylobacterium. Next base: position 1,506 of record CAITHQ010000264.1, on the reverse strand, counting down.
GAAGAAGGCTTCGACGAAATCGCCGATTGGTTCGAAACCCTCGCCAAGGCTGAAAAGTCCCATGCCGGCCGCTTCCAGCGCGCCCTGGAAACCCTGGCCTAAGACTGAACGGTCGCCCTTCGCCGCAAGGCGAGGGGCGTTCCACCCGCCGCTGGATCAAGCGGCGTTGCTTTCCCTCTCCGTCTCGAACTGGAGGTCACCATGGCCGACACCCCCAAAGCGCCCGCGCGCGAGGGCAGCCTTGATGCGCCCTTCCGTCATCCCATCGCCTGGCAGGATGACGCCTATTACGATCTCGCCGCCGTCGAGAAAGAGATGGAGCGGCAGTTCGACGTCTGCCACACCTGCCGTCGCTGCTTTAATCTTTGCGACAGCTTCCCCAGGCTGTTTGACCTGATCGATGAGTCCAAGACCGGCGAGCTCGATAGCGTCGATAAGGCCGACTACGCCAAGGTCGATGAAGCCTGCACCCTGTGTGACATGTGCTTCCTGACCAAGTGCCCCTATGTGCCGCCCCACGAATTCGACATCGACATTCCCCACCTGATCTTGCGCTACCGTGCCGCCAAGCACCGGGCCGGAGAGCGCGACTTTGTCCGCGACCAGCTGGGTCAGACCGACCGCAATGGCAAGATGGCCAAGCCCGTGGCCAAGATCGCCAACTGGGCGACGGCGCGCAAGAACACCCCCCTGCGTAAGCTCTTAGAAGCCATTGCCCAGATCGACGCCGAGGTCGAGCTGCCGAAGTATCACGCCAAGACCGCCACTGATCTCTTGCCCACGCCGATCGCGCCCGATCCAGCTGGCCCGGCCTTTGGCCAGCGCAAGGTCGCCCTCTACGCCACCTGCTTCGTTGACTACAACACCCCCGACACTGCCGTGGCCGCAGCCCGGGTCCTGGCCAAGCAAGGGGTTGAGGCCAAGCTGGTCTATCCCGAATGCTGCGGCATGCCCCAGCTGGAAGCTGGCAATCTCAGCGACGTGGCCGGCCGGGCCAAGCGGGTCGCAGCTGCCTTCGCCCCCTATATCGAGCAGGGCTATGAGGTCGCGGCCCTCACCGCTTCCTGCGGCCTGATGATGAAGTTCGAGTGGCCCCTGCTCCTGCCCGAGGACGAGTCGGTCCGAAAGCTGTCGGCCGCCACCCGGGACATCTGCGAATATGTGGTGGATCTGTCTAAGTCTGTGGGCCTGGCACCGGGCCTTGCGCCCGTCGAAGGCGGCGTCACCGTCCATCACGCCTGCCATGCCCGCGCCCAGAACATGGGGGCCCGGTCGGCCGACATGCTGCGCCTGATCCCTGACACCAAGGTCGAGGTGGTTGAGCGCTGCTCAGGCCACGGCGGCACCTTCGGCGTCATGAAGGACACCTACCCCCTGGCCCTGAAGGTCGGAAAGCCTGCCGCCAAACAGGTGGCCCAGAAGGGCTCAGCCGAGCTCTGCTCAGACTGTCCCCTGGCCTGCAAACACATTGGTCAAATGCTGACTGCCGAGACGGGGCCTAATCTT
>CAITHQ010000263.1 GCA_903892305.1 uncultured Alphaproteobacteria bacterium | reverse complement strand
GCGCCTTTACGTCATCCTCGGTGTAATATCCGCGGCCGACTCCAGACTGATTTGTCACCACAAAGACCAGCCAGCCGGCGCGATTAAAGGCACAGATCGCCGCCTTGGCCCCGGGCACCCAGCAAAAATCCTCCCATAGGTAGACATAGCCCTTGTCCTCATTGAGAACGCCGTCCCGATCCAGGAACAGGGCTGGCCGAAGGCTCGGCGGCGGTTCAGAAGCTTGGGTCACGGCACCATTCTAGCGGGTTTGCGCAAGACGACCACGGTTTCGTCTCATGGGAAACTCAGACTATGGTTGGCGACTCACCCCACCGGAAGAGGGCTCCTTGGCCGACGACAAATTAGATCCTGTTTTGGTCCTAAAGGATCTGGTCGTGGACTTTGACACCCACGACGGGATCGTAAACGCGGTGCGTGGTGTGTCCTTGTCCGTCAACCCAGGCGAAACTCTGGGCCTGGTGGGAGAAAGCGGGTCTGGAAAAAGCCAAACCTTCATGGCTGTCATGGGTCTCTTGGCCCGCAATGGCCGGGCATCGGGGTCTGCCCGCTTTCAGGGTCAGGACTTGCTTGGGCTGAAACCTCGGGCGCTGAATCAGATCCGTGGCTCGAAAATGACCATGATTTTCCAGGACCCGCTGACGGCCCTGACACCGCACATGAAGATTGGGGCGCAGATCGCCGAGCCCCTTCGCCTGCACAAAGGTCTCTCGGCTCGCGACGCAGAGGCCGAAGCCCGCGCCTGGCTGGACCGGGTAAAAATCCCCGACGCCGCCCGACGCGCCACCCAGTTTCCCCACGAGTTGTCCGGCGGTATGCGCCAAAGGGTCATGATCGCTGCCGCCATGTGCTGCGCGCCCAAGCTGCTAATTGCGGACGAGCCGACAACAGCCCTGGATGTGACAGTTCAGGCTGAAGTTCTAGACCTGATGGCCGAACTTCAAAGGGAAACCCAAACAGCCTTGGTTCTGATCACCCACGACATGGGCGTGATCGCGCGTTTGGCAGATCGCGTCTGCGTTATGAAAGACGGTGCCTTTGTAGAAGCCGGGTCCGCTGAGGCGATTTTTGCCTCGCCCAAGGAGACCTACACAAAGACCTTGCTGAGTGCGATCCCGAGGCTGGATCGCCAGGATAGAGGTGGCCGCCCGACCCCTGCGCGGGTTGTGGACGATGCGCCGGTGATCGTTGCTGCAGAGGACATCAGGGTCTGGTTTCCCATGAAACCACAGGGTTGGGGCAGGCCCGCTCAGGTCTTGCGCGCCGTCGACGGGGTTAGCCTTGAGGTGCGCCAGGGGGAAACCCTGGGCGTGGTGGGCGAAAGCGGCTGTGGAAAATCAACCCTGTCCCGCGCCATACTGAGCCTTTTGCCGTCAACCACCGGGTCGGTGACCGTACTGGGCCGCGACATTACAAAGGCCGATAGCGAAACCCTGAGGCAGGCACGACGGGACCTACAAATTGTCTTTCAAGACCCCATGGCCAGCCTCGACCCCAGGATGACCATTGGCGATTCTATCGCTGAACCCTTGCTGGTCTACCGCCCCGATCTTGCCCGCCTTGACCGCGATATAGAGGTCGCTGCGGCAATGCAGGCCGCTGGCATCTCGATTGATCTCATTAATCGTTATCCGCACGAACTGTCTGGCGGGCAGACCCAAAGGGTCGGCATCGCCCGCGCAATCATCCTGAAACCGCGACTGGTGATCTGCGATGAGGCCGTCTCAGCCCTCGATGTGTCCATCCGCGCCCAGATTATCGATTTGCTGATTTCGCTTCAGCAGCAGATGGGCATGGCGATGATTTTCATCAGCCATGATCTGGCTGTGGTCCGCGAGATCAGCCACCGTGTTATGGTGCTCTATCTCGGCAAGGTCATGGAATTAGCCGGGCGAGATCAACTCTACACCGATCCCCGACACCCCTACACAAAGGCCCTGCTCTCGGCTGCGCCCATTCCAGATCCGAAAATAGAACGCACTCGAAAACGCCTGAAACTCCCCGGCGTTATGGGTAGCCCCATGGATCCCGATAGCGCCCTGCGCTTCCTGCCCTCCGCCCGTCAGCCTGGGGTTCAGGGAGAGGTTTACGTCCCAAAGCTCATTGAGGTTGAAGCTGGCCATTGGGTGTCTGAGTTCGACGCAGATCTGATTTAAATCAGCCAGAAAGACTTCCTCCCCTAGATGGCCGGTGACACGCTCAAAGCTCACCCTGGGGAACACCCGACCTTGCAGATCGACATTGTCCGACCCAGAGACCTGTCGGCAGAGGATCTTGCGCGATGGGTCGAGATAATGAGCATGGATCCGGCCCTGGACCACCCGTTTCTGTCGCCCTATTGGGCGCAAACAGTAGAGCGGGCGCAGGGCGATGGCCCCTACGCCTTTAAGGTCGCAATTCTGCGCGAGGATGGCCGGGCGTGCGGATTTTTTCCGGTCCGCGCCGGACGCTTTACCGCCCTACCGGTCGGTGCCCCATTTAATGACTTACAGGCGGTGATCGCCGAACCAGGCCTGCAGTTCGATCCTAAAGACCTGGTCCGCGCCCTCGGGGTGCATCGCTATGACTTTACCCTCCAGCTAGAGACCCAAGAGGCCTTTGGGCCCTATGCCAAGGGACGTACAGACCAGCGCTTGGCAGACATGCCGCGAGGATACGCCGCCTATGAAGCTGAAAAGCGGGCAGAGGGTGAAAAGCTGTTCAAAAAGCTCGGCACCTCGCGCCGTAATGCCGAAAAGGAATTTGGGCCTCTGCGCTTTACGCCGCTTGCCCAATCTTCCTCGGCCTTCGAGGGCCTTCTAATGGCAAAGTCGCAACAGCTGCGCGCCACAGGCCGTAGCGACATTTTTGGCCCGCCCTGGCCCCGTCGCATGCTGGAAGACCTCCTTAGACGCCGAACGCCAGACTTCGGAGGTGTCCTCTTCACCCTTCATTTTGGCGATGCCTTGGCAGCGACCCACCTACACATTCACACGGGCAAGACTATGAACGCCTGGCTGATTTCCCATGACTCTCGGTTTGATCGGGTCTCTCCCGGAGTCCTCCTGTTTCAGGAAATTTTGAAATGGATGGGCGGCGCAGGCCTGCAGCGATTGGACTTTGGTGCCGGTGATTATCAATTCAAGCGGGCCTTCGGAAACATAACCCAAGGGGTCACCTATGGCAGTGTGGGCTTGGCCTCGCCCATCACCTGGATGCGCCAGGCAGCCTATGGCGCTAGCGCCCTGGCGGAGGCTTTACCCCTGGGTCGCTTCTCCCACTACCCCGCTAGGGCTCGCCGCCGCCTCGATGTCATCCGCAGCCTTCGCTAGGGCTAAGCCTTGCCGCATGTCCCCTCCTTATCTGGGTG
>CAITHQ010000262.1 GCA_903892305.1 uncultured Alphaproteobacteria bacterium | reverse complement strand
TGCTCGCGGATGGCGCGAGGTGTGGCACCGCCAATCATCTGCGGCAGGGCCAGTTCCAGCTTGGCCGGATCGATCTCGCCTTCGCCGTGGAGATCCACATAGAAGCTCAGAGGATTGGCGACGCCAATGGCATAGCTGATCTGAATGGTGCACTTGCGGGCTAGGCCTGCGGCGACGACATTCTTCGCCAGATAGCGACAGGCATAGGCAGCCGAACGGTCGACCTTGGTCGGATCCTTGCCGGAAAAGGCCCCGCCACCATGGGGGGCTGCACCGCCATAGGTGTCGACGATAATCTTGCGGCCGGTCAGGCCAGCATCGCCGTCAGGACCCCCAATTTCAAACTTACCGGTCGGGTTGACGTGCCACTTGGTCTTTTTGGTAATCAAGCCAGAGGGGAAGACGCTTTCTACGAAGGGTTGGATTTCCGCCTTCAAGCGCTTGGGATTGGTCGACATTAGGCCGATTCTGCTCTTGTGCTGGGTCGAGACCACGATCTGCAGAACCTCAACCGGGCGGCCGTCCTGATAGAGCAGGGTCACCTGGCTCTTTGCATCCGGCTCAAGCACTGGACATTCGCCGGAGTGGCGTACTTCGGCCAGACGCTTCAGAATGTCGTGAGAATACTGCAAGGTGGCAGGCATCAGCTCTGGCGTCTCATCACAGGCATAGCCGAACATAATGCCCTGGTCGCCCGCGCCCTCTTCCTTGGTCGCCGTGGAGTCGACCCCCTGGGCAATGTGCGCGGACTGGGCGTGCAAGTGACAGGCGTATTTCGCCTTCTGCCAGTGAAAGCCCTTTTGTTCGTAGCCTATGTCCTTGATCGCAGCGCGGACCTTCGGTTCCAGAGATGCGATGATCTCCTTGGTCAGGGCTTTGTTTTCGGCCTTGGAGGCGCCGGGCTTACCCGCGCGAACTTCACCGGCCAGAACAACCCGATTGGTGGTGACGAGGGTTTCGCAGGCTACCCGTGCCTCAGGCTCAACGGATAGGAAGGCATCTACTACCGTATCAGAGATGCGATCGGCGACCTTGTCGGGATGGCCTTCGGATACGCTTTCGCTTGTGAAGATATAGTTGGAACGGCTCACTATCTGGCTCCGAAAAGGGCGCAAGGGTCACGGCGGCGCGTTCCCGTTTGCGCTTGAGGCAAACCTATAAAGAAGTCCTTATATCCTATCCGGCGGCTCTGGGAATCGGCAATTCTCTATCTATGCCCTTAGATTTTCCGCGCAGGCGCAGGGCAAGCTCCAGAAGAAGGCTCCCCAGGATCATCAGCATAAGCCCAATATCGCCCCACCTTCCGTAAAGGGTTTGCGGTAGGGCGGGGGGCAATTGCGCATCAATCACCCCCATCTGACCTAGGCCAAGACGGGTACCTGGGCGCCCAAAGGCATCGATCATGGTCGACACCCCCGTGGGGGTCGCCCGGGCAATGGGCAAGCCAGATTCAATAGCCCGATAGCCGGCGATGTTCAGGTGTTGCCAGGGCCCGCTGGTGGCACCGAACCAGGCGTCATTGGAGATATTGAGCAACCAGGCCGGGCGAGCCCCAACCGTCCCAGATAGCCCCGGGAAAAGCGCCTCATAGCAAATCAGCGGCTGGACCGGGGGGATCCCCAAGGGCTCAAGGGGGGCTGGGGTCGGACCCGGGGTGAAATCCTGGGGCATATGGACCAAGGTCCTTACACCAAGCCTGGAGGCCAGAGGCGAAAGTGGAAGATATTCCCCGAAAGGCACAAGCTGATGCTTGTCGTAGACCCCTGTGACCCGGAACCCCTCCATAGGGGCACCCAAGTCCCGGCGCAGGGCGACCAGACTGTTGTAATATAAGTACCCACCCTCAAGGGTGGGGCTGGCCCGATTTGTTCCCATCATCAGGGTCTGACCCGGGGAAAGGGTCTTACCGAGCCCAGAGAGAAACGGGCTATCAGGATAGAGCAGGTCATCAATGACCGCCGGAAGCGCGCCTTCTGGCCAGACAATGATATCAGGCCTTCGCGCCCCCGAAGTGGCTGAAAGCCCGAGGTAGGTTTTCAGAATGACCTGGAGGTTCTCGGGTCGCCATTTGTCCTTCTGGTCAATATTGGCTTGAACCAGTCGCACCCAGGGTGCCGTTGGCGAAGGTCCTGGCGCATGGGCAAGTCGATATGCCCCCCAGCCATAGAGGCAGGCTAGGACGAGACCTGTCATCGCGACAAGGACACCCCTAGCTTTTAGGGTACGGACATCAGGCCAAAGGGCCGGGGCGGCGCCTAGGGCAATGGTAACATAGCTCAAGCCATAGGCCCCAATGACCGAAGCGATCTGAGACGGTGCTGATCCGCTCGCCCAGGTTTCTCCGGGGAGATTCCAGGGAAAGCCAGACAAGACATGGCCCCTCAGCCATTCAAAGCCTGAGAGTATGGCGGCGAACAGAAAGATGCGCGTCCAGCCCCCACGGCTCGCCTTGGCAAAGACTAGGCAAGCCAGGCCCCAGAACACAGCCAGGCCGCCAGCAAGGAAGGCCAAGGCAAAGGGGGCCATCCAACCGTGAACCTCGGCCTCGACCAGAAAGGCCTCAGTGACCCACCATACGCTCACCGAGAAATAGCCTAACCCCGTCAACCAGCCATAAAAGAAGGCCCGACGGGCGGGGATGTCAGCCTCACGACTGAGCAACCACAGCAGTAAGCCATAGCCCGCAATGCCCGGCAGCAGGCCAAAGGGTGGGAAGGCCAGGGCCGCGAAAATGCCCGCCGCCAGGGCTAGACCTGCAGACTGTCGGGGCGACACAATCACGGTTTAGCCGCGACCTCCGGCGTCCTGCGCCAGCGGACACGCTTCACCCGCCGCGGGTCGGCATCGAGGATCTGAATCTCATAACCGTCCGGATGGGGTATGACTTCTCCCCGCTGGGGAACCCGCCCGGCCAGGGCAGTGACCAATCCACCGATTGTATCAATGTCTTCGTCTAGGTCTGCCGGGGCAAGGTCGCGACCGACGGCAGCTTCCAGTTCTTCCAGGGGCGCACGGGCATCGGCCTCAAAGATATCTCCTGGCCGCGCTACCACCCCGGCGACCTGGGCTTCGTCGTGCTCATCATCAATCTCGCCGACCACCGCCTCCACAAGATCCTCGAGGGTCACCAGGCCGTCCGTACCGCCAAATTCGTCGATAACCAGCGCCATATGGGTTCTGGTGCTCTGCATGCGCAGCATCAGATCGGCAGCGCGCATTGAGGCCGGCACATAGAGGGCATCCCGACGCAGCTTCTGCAGGACCTGATCCTCGGGTTCCGGCTTCTTGGTCTTTCCCTTGGCGGGTCCGGCCATCAGCTTGAACACGTCTTTGACGTGCACAACGCCCACGGGGTCATCCAGGGTGTCGCGGAAAATCGGCATGCGGGAATGCTCAGCCTCGATGAACCTCTGAACCAGCCCATGAAACGGTATGTCCAGCTCCACGGCGACAATATCGGCCCGGGGCGTCATGACGTCCTCGACCCGCAGGGTTTGAAAGGCCTGGGCCTGATCCACCAGCCGGCCGCCAATCGACTCTGCCAGGGCTTCCGCCTCTGTCACCGGCTCTGGATCCTGGGCACCCATCCACCGTCGAATACGGCCCATCAGGCCTTTTCGTGGGGCGGTCGGGCGTTCTGACTCATCGTGACTGGCCATCATCTCCTCAATTGGCGTCATAGGGGTCTGGGACCCCTAGATCCGCCAGGATTAAACGTTCAAGGCCCTCCATCTCCTGGGCCTCATCTTCCTGCTCATGATCATAACCCACAAGATGCAAGACGCCATGAGCGACGAGATGCTGCAGATGATGGCCAAGAGGCTTGCCTTGGGCCTGGGCTTCACGCGCGCAAACCCCAAAGGCGAGGGCGACATCACCGAGATGGGTTTCGGGATTCAACGGGGCGGGAAAGGACAGGACATTTGTGGGTTTGGCCTGCTTACGAAACCGAAGATTGAGGTCGAAAATTTCCTCATCATTGGTCAACAGGACCACGACCTTGCCCTCAAAGTCAGCGTGGGACAGGGCCATTTGCGCCGCCGCACGACTGAGGGGCTCTACGTCAGGCAGGGCCTGGAGCCAGGCCTCGTCCTCAACTTCGATATCAATGTCGTTCAAGCAGGCCGCCCGCGATTGGCGGCGTCGGCCTCATAGGCCCGCACAATCCGCTCCACCATGGGGTGACGCACAACATCCCCCGCCGTGAAACGACTGACGCCGACCCCTTCAACACCATCCAGCAGACCCACAGCGTGGGCCAGTCCAGAATCGTCCACGCGCGGAAGGTCGACTTGGCTGGGGTCTCCCGTCACCACCATGTGGGCCCCTTCGCCCAGGCGGGTGAGAACCATCTTCATCTGAAGACGCGAACAATTTTGCGCCTCGTCGACAATCACGAAGGCATGGGCCAGGGTGCGACCGCGCATGAAGGCGATCGGTGCCAGTTCGATCTCGCCCTTTTCCCGCCGCCGCCGTAGCTGGTCGACCCCCAGAATGTCGGTCAGGGCCTCCCAGACTGGGGCCATATAGGGATCGACTTTTTCTGACAGGTCGCCGGGCAGGAAGCCTAAACGCTCGCCCGCTTCCACGGCCGGGCGACTGACGATCAGGCGGTCCACCTCGCCCCGCAGAAGCATACCGGCCCCATGGGCCACAGCCAGGAAGGTCTTGCCCGTACCGGCCGGACCGAGCCCAAAGACCAGCTCGCAGCGACCCATGGACTCCAGATAACGTGCCTGGGCGGGGGTCTTGGGGGCAACCTGTCCCCGTCGCCCGGAGGGCAGGGCACCGGGGGCCGAGCCGCGCCCCACCCGCACCTGCCCGATCGCAACGCGCACATCGGCTTCGGTGACCTCATGACCCTTGTCGGCACGATCGGCCAAGGACTGCACCACACGCTTGGCAGACGTCCGGCCCTTGGAGTCGCCGTCGAGGGTAATGCCGCCCCCGGGTGTCTCGATTAGGACATCGAAGGCGTCTTCCAGAAGGGCGGCGTGACGATTGGCCAAACCTGCCACCGCGCGGGCAGCATCGTCGGACAGGGGGATGAACTCGGAGGTCTTGTTCATGACATGGCCGGGGCCGAGATGACCTGTCCGGCAAGACTCATCTTTGCGGCGCTGGTGATGGTGACCGGCACGATTTGACCGATCAAGTCGGCGGGGCCTTCGCAGTGAACGGCCTGCAGATAGGGGCTCCGCCCTGACAGCTGGCCTGGATGACGGCCGGGCTTTTCAAACAGAACCGGTAGAGTCTTGCCCACCTGCGCGGCATTGAAGGCTTTCTGCTGGTCATCTAATAGGGCGTTCAGCCGGGCAAGGCGCTCGTCCTTCACCGCCTCTGCCACCTGCCCCGGCATGGCAGCGGCCGGGGTGCCCGGACGAGGGGAATACTTGAAGCTGAAGGCCGCAGCATGGCCGACCGCCTGCACCAGGTCCAAGGTCGCCTGAAAGTCAGACTCCCGCTCCCCGGGGAAGCCCACAATGAAATCGCCAGACAGGGCGATATCAGGACGGGCCGCACGAACCCGCTCCAGGGTCTTGAGATAGCTATCGGCCGTGTGAGCCCGGTTCATGGCCTTCAGAATCTTGTCAGACCCCGACTGCACCGGCAGGTGCAGATAGGGCATCAGCTCTTGCACCTCCCCGTGGGCGGCGATCAGGTCATCGTCCATGTCCTTGGGATGGCTGGTCATATAGCGGATGCGATCCAAGCCATCGATCTTCGCTAGGGCGCGGACCAGTTTGGCAAGGCCGCCGGTATAGGCATTAACGTTTTGACCCAGCAGGGTGACTTCCCGCACCCCTTGCTCGGCCAGGGATCGCGCCTCGGCCAATATGGTGTCCTCGGGCCGAGACCATTCTGCGCCTCGGGTATAGGGCACCACACAAAAGGTGCAGAACTTGTCGCAACCCTCCTGCACGGTCAGGAAGGCCGTGACGCCCGTCGGATGGCGCTCAGAGGACAGGGCGTCAAACTTTGCGTCAGCGGCGAAGTCGGCAGCAAGGCGCTCCCCCCGCGACCTGTGGGTCCGGGCAATAAGCTCAGGCAGTTGGTGATAGGCCTGGGGCCCGACCACAAGATCTACGGCCGGCTGGCGGCGCATGATTTCAGCACCCTCGGCCTGGGCGACGCACCCCGCCACCACCACGGTCATGGCTTGGCCGGTCAGCGCCTTTTCCTGTTTCATCTCCTTGATCAGGCCGAGTTCGGAATAGACCTTTTCCGTGGCCTTCTCGCGAATATGACAGGTGTTTAGGACCACCAGATCAGCGCCGATCGGACTGTCGGTGACGCCATAGCCAAGGGGAGTCAGCACATCAGTCATGCGCTCGCTGTCATAGACATTCATCTGACAGCCGTAGGTCTTGATGTAGAGGCGCTTCAGGGGGCCGGTCATTTTCGGGTTATGGGGTGCTCAGGCCTGGGGCGCAACTGCCCTTAATCTTCAAGGGGAACCCCATAGAGCTCCAGTCGGTGATCCACGAGCCGGTAACCCAGCTTGCGCGCAATCGCTTCCTGCAGGGCTTCGATTTCGGCATCAACAAACTCAATCACGTTTCCGGTCTTGAGGTCGATGAGATGATCATGATGGCTTTCCGTCGCCTCTTCATAGCGCGACCGGCCATCGCGGAAATCGTGACGGGCGACGATGCCGGCCTCTTCAAATAGACGGACGGTCCGATAGACAGTGGCGATGGAAATGTGCGGGTCGACCGCATGGGCCCGGCGGAACAGTTCTTCCACATCGGGATGGTCCGCCGATTCCGAGAGCACGCGGGCGATCACCCGACGCTGCTCGGTCATACGCATGCCCTTCTCAATGCAAAGGTTCTCGATACGGTCCACCTAAGGCCCCCAAACGCCAATTCGCCCTCAGAATAGGGGGAGATGGCTCACGTGTTAAGGTCGCGACGCATAATCACGGCATCAATCGGCGTTTCATGGCCGGTGGTGTAGTAGCCACGCCTTAGACCGACCCTTGAAAAGCCTGTGGACCCATAGAGGGCTAGGGCCCCGATGTTCTCCACAGACACCTCTAGAAAGACTTTTTCGGCCCCGTCCCTGCGCGCCCGGGTCATGGCGGCCGCCACAAGCGCGCGACCAACCCCCCGCTGACGCACCGCCGGATCAACGGCAATGGTGTAGATCTCAGCCTCGCCCACCGTCGTGCGCCAGAGGATCATGCCACAGGGTTCTGGGTCTTCAGCAATCAGGGCAAAGCCGCCAGGTCCTGAACCGAGATCGGCGATCTCTTCAGCGTCCCAGCCAGGGGTGAAGGCCAGGTTGTGCAGCCGCGCCAGGGTTTCAAGATCTGCTTCTGTGGCGGGTCGAACAATCATGGATCAAGGCCGCCGGGCAATTTCGCATCTGGCGCTCGCAGATAAAGGGGCCGGGGCGGGGATGCCCCTCGGCCTGCCGCCAAAAGCGCCACATGCACGGGGTCGACGGGGTCGGAGGGTAGGACCTGCGCGCCTGGCGTCAGGGCGCTAAGGTGGTCCACCCCTGACCCCACCAGGGTTACGAGACCGGTTTTCGAAAGTTCGATTAAAAGGGCACCGGCGGCATCGATATTCATGCCGGCAGGGCCGGTCAGGGCCTGGCCTTGCTCGAAGGCCTGAAAATAGACTTGGCCGCGCTTGGCTTCGAGCGCCACCGCCACAAGACCAGGCCTTGCCTTCAAGGCCGCGGCCATGGCCTCAAGGGTTCCAATACCGATCACCGGCAGGCCAAGGGCCGAACCCAGCCCCTTGGCAAAGGCCAACCCAACCCGAAGTCCCGTGAAAGACCCCGGCCCAACGGTCACCGCAATACGATTGAGGTCGCTAAAGGCCAGCCCCGCCTCAGCCAGAGTCTCGGCGACAAGACCTGCGAGGCGCTCCTGATGCCCCCGCGCCATAACCTCAACTCGCCGCGCCAGGACGACATCGTCGCGCAGCAGGGCCGTGGAACAGGCTGACAGACAGGTGTCGAGGGCCAGGATGATCATAACTGACCGGCCCTAGAGCATGTTCCGATGAGTGGGAACCGGTTATCGGATCCAAACATGCACTAGCCCTCGGCAAAAGAGCCTATTCTCCTGAGGCCTTAAAGCGCCTGTTCGACCCGGGTCACCTCTGGAACATAGTGCTTGAGCATGTTTTCGACACCAGCCTTTAGGGTGGCGGACGACGACGGACACCCTGAGCAGGCACCTCGCATGTGCAGCCAAACCACGCCGGTGTCGGGTTCAAAGCGATTGAAGAGGATGTCCCCGCCGTCCTGAGCCACAGCAGGACGGATGCGGGTATCTAGCAAGTCTTTGATCTCTGCGACCACCTGGGCGGTTTCACCCTCATAGACATCGTCGTCGTGACCACTGCTCTCCTGGCCCTCATCATCAAACAAGGCCTTGCCGGAGGTGAAGTGGTCCATAATGGCCGCCAGGATCGGGGCCTTGACATGGGACCAGTCGACATCAGGGTCTTTTCCCACCGTGACAAAGTCTGCGCCGAAGAAAACCCGCACAACGCCGTCGATCTGGAAAATCTCAGCTGCCAGGGGCGAAACCGATGCTTGGTCAGGGGAGCGAAAATCCCGGCTACCGTCGGCGAGCACGTCGCGGCCGGGTAGGAATTTCAGGACTTCCGGATTGGGAGTAGCTTCAGTTTGAATGAACATGGGCAAGATGTGGCGCGAGAGCGTGACAAGTGCAAGTGACCTGATTCAGGCAGACGATTGAACCCGCCCCAGAAAGGGTGTAACGCGCCGCGCTCATGACGGCATTGGGCCGCCGATGGGGCCTTTGTTGCGTTCCTGGAGATGAGAGATGGCTGGTCCGGCAAGCGACGCCCAAGAGGCGGCCGAGGATTCCCATCATCACCCCCAGTCAGAAAGCTTTGCTGCCCTGGCCCTGGGTGCCATGGGTGTGGTGTTCGGCGACATTGGCACCAGCCCGCTGTATGCCATGCGCGAAGCCCTCGCCCACACGCGCAATACCGTCAGCAATGAAGTCGCAGTTCTAGGGGTCGTCTCCCTGGTGACCTGGGCCCTGATCCTCATCGTCACAGTGAAGTACGTGGTCTTCCTGATGCGGGCCGACAATAAGGGCGAAGGTGGCACCCTGGCCCTGATGGCCCTGGCCCAGCGGTCCCTTGGTCGGCGATCGACGGCTGTCTTCTTTCTTGGAATTATTGGCGCCGCCCTTTTCTATGGCGACGGCATCATCACGCCCGCCGTGTCTGTGCTTGGCGCACTGGAAGGCATGCGCGATGCACCGGGGCTGGGACAGACCCTGGCACCCTATGTCCTGCCGGCCTCTGCGGTCATTCTTGTTATTCTATTCCTGGCGCAATCCAGGGGTACGGCCAGCATGGCGAAGTTCTTCGGGCCCATAACCCTGGCCTGGTTCATTGTGTTGGGCGCCCTGGGTGCGATCCACATTTCTGACGCCCCTTCGATCCTGCGCGGCCTATCGCCCCACTATGGGGTCCTCTTCTTGTTCAACAATGGCTGGCTGGGCTTTGTCATTCTTGGCAGCGTCTTCCTGGCGGTGACCGGGGCCGAGGCCCTCTATGCCGACATGGGTCACTTTGGGAAAAAGCCCATCCAAGCGGCCTGGCTGTTCTTTGTCCTGCCGGCCCTGCTGCTGAACTATTTCGGCCAGGGTGCCTGGTCCTTGCCCATCCAGAGGCGCGGGCCAATCCCTTCTTCCAAATGATTCCGCACGCTTTTTATTGGCCAGTCCTGCTGCTTGCCACCGCTGCTACGGTCATTGCTAGCCAAGCCGTGATCACCGGCGCTTTTTCCATGACGCAGCAGGCTGTCCAGTTGGGCCTCTTCCCGCGGATCGACATTCGCCGAACCTCCGAAACCCAGGCCGGCCAGATCTATGTGCCGCAGATCAATACCTTCCTGATGATCGGCGTTCTGATCCTGCTGTTCAGCTTCAAGACCTCCCACAATCTCTCGGCGGCCTATGGCATTGCCGTCACCGGCTCGATGTTTGTCGACACCTTGCTGTTCTTCGTCATCGTCAAATCCATGTGGAAGCGTCCGACCTGGCAGGCCGCCGTGGCGGCGGGCGGATTCGGGGCCCTGGACATCGTCTTCATCTCTTCCAACCTGCTGAAGATACCGCAGGGAGCCTGGCTACCCCTGGTGCTGGGCGCCATGATGGTGGTGGTCATGTGGACCTGGACCCGTGGCTCGCAGATCCTGGCCGATAAGACCCGCAGGGACAGCCTGCCGCTTTCGGAACTGTCGGGCATACTCAAGGCCCGGCCGCCGCACCGCGCCCCGGGCACGGCGATTTTCCTGACCTCTGATCCGGACATGGCACCTGTGGCCCTGATGCATAACCTCAAGCACAACAAGGTTCTGCATGAGAAGAACATCATCCTCACCGTGATCACCACCGAGACGCCACGGGTGAAAGAGGATGACCGGGTCAAGATCGACCCGATCAATGACGACTTCAAGAGGGTCACCATTTCCTACGGCTTTATGGAAAGCCCGAACCTGCCCAAGGCCCTGGGCCTCTGCCGCAAGCTGGGCCTGAAGTTCGACATCATGGCCACCAGCTTCTTCCTCGGGCGACGCTCCGTGGTGGCCTCGGCCCAGTCGGGCATGCCGCTCTGGCAGGACAAGGTCTTCATCTTCCTGATGCGCAATGCCGCCAACCCCACGGACTTCTTCAAGATCCCGCCGGGACGCGTTGTGGAACTGGGCACCCAGGTCACCGTTTAAGCCACAGCCTTACCCACCTGGGGATTTTTCCCCTTCGATTGGTCTTGTGGCGAGAGGCGTTTGCCTCTTAAACGCCGCAACCAATCCCAGCGCGCCACCGCGGCGCTATTGATTTGAAGGACGTGCGCCCATGGCCGCCCCCATCAAGAAAGTCGTCCTCGCCTATTCCGGCGGTCTGGACACCTCCATCATCCTGAAATGGCTCCAGACCGAATACGGTGCGGAAGTCGTCACCTTCACCGCCGACCTCGGCCAGGGCGAGGAAATCGAACCGGCCCGGGCCAAGGCCCTGGCCGCGGGCGTCAAGCCCGAGAACATCTTCATCGAGGATGTCCGCGAGGAATTTGTCCGCGACTTCGTCTTCCCCATGTTCCGGGCCAATACGGTCTATGAGGGCCAGTACCTGCTGGGCACCTCCATCGCCCGGCCGCTGATCGCCAAGCGCCAGATCGAGATTGCCCGCATGGTCGGCGCCGACGCGGTCAGCCACGGCGCCACCGGCAAGGGAAATGATCAGGTGCGCTTCGAGCTGGGCTATTATGCCCTAGAGCCAGACATCCACGTCATCGCCCCCTGGCGGGAGTGGGACTTCAAGAGCCGCGAGGCCCTGCTGGAATTTGCCGAAAAGCACCAGATCCAGATCACCAAGGACAAGCGCGGAGAGGCCCCCTTCAGCGTCGACGCCAATCTTCTGCACTCCTCCTCCGAGGGCAAGGTGCTGGAAGACCCCGCCGTCGAGGCCCCGGAATTCGTGCACATGCGGACGATCGCGCCTGAGGACGCCCCGGACAAGCCGACCATCTTCACCATGGACTTCGAAAAGGGCGATCCCGTGGCCATTGATGGGGTGCCCATGTCGCCGGCCACCCTGCTGACCACGCTGAACCAGCTGGGCCATGACAATGGCGTCGGTCGCCTGGACCTGGTGGAAAACCGCTTTGTCGGCATGAAGTCCCGCGGCGTCTACGAGACGCCAGGCGGCACCATCCTGCTGGCCGCCCACAGGGGCATTGAGAGCATCACCCTCGACCGGGGCTCCATGCACCTCAAGGACGAGCTCATGCCCCGCTATGCGTCCTTGATCTATAACGGCTTCTGGTTCGCGCCCGAGCGGGAAATGCTGCAGGCGGCCATCGATCTCAGCCAGACCCATGTAAGCGGTCAGGTGCGGGTGAAGCTCTACAAGGGCAATGTCTCCATCATCGGCCGCACCAGCCCCTATTCCCTCTATGATCAGGACCTGGTGACCTTTGAAGAGGGCAAGGTCGCCTATGATCACCGGGATGCGGCGGGGTTCATCAAGCTCAATGCCCTGCGCCTGAGGGTGGCTGCCAGACGCGACCGCCGGGACTAGGCCGAGGTCCAGTTTGCGGGCCTTTGCAGTTTAAGCGGATTACCCCAATATCGGCCATAGGGCGTCCCTGAGACGCCGATCATTAGGGTAATTACATGCAATCTCACTTATTGGTGGCCCTGGTCACTCTTCTTTCGCTGCTGGCCTATTTCTGGATGGGCATTCAGGTGGGCGGTGCCCGCGGCAAGTCGGGAATCAAAGCGCCGGCCATGACCGGTGATCCCCTGCTGGAGCGGACCATTCGTGCCCACGAGAACACCCTGGAATGGCTGCCCATCTTCCTGCCCAGCCTGTGGATCTTCGCCCTGGTGTGGAATGACACGGTCGCAGCCGGCGTCGGTCTGGTCTGGGTGGTCGGCAGGGTGATCTATGCCCGCGGCTATGCAGAAGCTGCGGAAAAGCGCGAAATGGGTTTCATGATCCAGGCCCTGGCAGCCGCCGTTCTGCTGTTCGGTGCCTTAGGAAAAGTCGTCTGGAACCTGGTTCAGGGCGGCGCGATCTGATTTCGCATGAAATCCGGGCGTGGCGGGGTTTCGGCCTTCGCGGCGCCCGGATCCTTCGCCTATAGGAGGGCCATGAGCGCCCTGCCCGTCGACCCCGCCCGCTATGTTACCTTTCTTGGCGTGATGGGCGTCATGGCCATTACGCCGGGCCCCGCCAATGTCTTTGCCATCGCCACCGGTGCCCAGAGGGGCAAGGGGGCTGCCCTGATGGGCATGGTGGGCATGAATGCGGCCACCCTGGTCTGGTTCGCCGGCGCGGCCCTGGGCCTGGGCGCCCTGGTACTGGCCTTTCCCCGGGCCTTTCATCTGATCGCCCTGGCGGGCGCGGCCTATGTGGCCTGGCTGGGGATCAAGTCCATCGCCTCCAGCTTCAGGCCAGCGGACCCGCAAGCCCTGATCCGCCAGCCCTCCGGACGCTCGGCCTTCGCCGACGGCTTTGCTGTGCAGATTTCCAATCCCAAGGCGGTCCTATTCTTCACCGCAGTTCTGCCGCCCTTTCTCGATCCCCACAGCCCCCTGCCCGGCCAACTCGCCGCCTTCGCCGTGGCCACCATCGGCTTCGACGTGATCTCCATGAGCGCCTATGGCCTGGGCGGCGCAGCCCTGGCAGCCAAGATGAACGAGCCCCGTTTCCGTAGGGGGTTTCAGATTGGGGTCGGAGTTCTATTGATCGGCGCCGCAACCTTGATGGCACTTCGCCATTGACGGTGCATCCTCGCGACGGTCACGTGCGTTATTGTGAAAAGGAGACCGTCATGAAGCTATCTGCGCCGATCACCGCCTTCGTCCTGGCTGCCACCCTCGCCGGCTGCGCCACCACCACCGCCTATCAGGCCAAGGCGCCCAACGCCTCCCAGGGCTTTGTGGACACCAAGCTTGAGGACAATCGGTACCGGATCAGCTTTGCGGGAAACACTGTCACCTCCCGGGAGACGGTGGAGACCTATCTGCTCTATCGCGCTGCAGAACTGACCCTGGCCCAGGGGTTTGAGACCTTCCTGGTGGTCGATCGCCATACGGACTCCAAGACCCGGATCTTGGATGTGCCCGATCATTGGGGCGGCGGCTATGGCGGATGGCGCCCGGACTGGAGCTTCTATTATGGCTTCGACTTTGGCTGGGACCCCTATTGGGGCGATCCCCGCCTGGGCTTTGGTCGCCACCGGGAGGCCATGAGGGTTGAAAAGTTCGAGGCGTCTGCTGAAATCCTAATGGTCAAGGGCACCAAAGACCCTGCCGATCCCAAGGCCTTCGATGCGCGCAGCGTCATGACCAATCTGGGGCCCAAGGTGGTGCGGCCTAAACCTTAAGCCGCACCCCTCAACTTCAGTCTCTAGACCGTCTCTTCGGTAAAGGTCAGACCCGCCCGTGCATGCAGGCGGTCGATCAGCCTCTGGCCCATGGCCGCACCGGGCACCCAGATTCCGCCAGCAACCTCGGGGCAGTCCTTAACCAGGCAGATGGCCGACTCGGCGATGATCTTGGAGGTGGAGCCATAGCCCGGGTCCTTGTCCCCATAGACCGCCCCGCGCACCTGGCTGCCATCGGCATCCAGGCCAATAAAGACCAGATCGTAGAAGCCGTTCTCGCGCTCTTCCTTGCTGGGGCCCTCGCCCGGCTGAGGGCCGCCGGCCCCGCCCAGATCGGTGAATTCGGTGGAGGAACCGGGCGCCGTGACGCTCATCTCGTCATAGACGAAGTCCGTCCCATAGGCGTGGCCCTGGAGCAGGTTGGAGCGATGGACATTCTTGGTGTTGATCACCGCCATCATGAAGGGGCCAACTTCGAGGCCAAGGTCCGGATCGACCTCCTTCTGGGTTCCCGTGGGTTGGGCGGGGCCCTGGAAGCCGGGGGTCAGGGCGAAGGGGCTCATCATCACCCCCATCAGGCTGGGATCTTTCTGCATGGCCGCCATGGTGGCCTTGCCGCTGGCCGCCGTACCGCCCGATAGGCCGCCGCGCATATTGCGCACTCGGCCCTTCACCCGCGAGACCGGATGGCCGAACTTGGCCTTGGCCAGGCCCTGGGTGAAGAGGACGCCAAGCTCAAAGGGGATGGAATCAAAGCCGCAGGAAAACACGATCCGCGCGCCGCTGGCCTTGGCCGCCGCCTCATGGGCGCCGATCATGGCGTGCATCCAGGTGGGCTCGCCCGACAGGTCCAGATAATCGGTCCCCGCCGCCGCGCAGGCTGCAACAAGGTCCGAACCGTAAAGTTGATAAGGCCCAACCGTGGTGAGCACCGCCTTGGTGGCCTCCACCATGGCCTTGACCGAGGCCGCATCCCCGGCATCGGCAATGATCAGGGGCGTACTAGCCGGCGCACCGATCTCATCGCGCACCTGGGCCAGCTTGTCGGCCGAGCGGCCTGCCATGGCCCACTTAATCTCGCCGCCAACCCCATAGGTCTGCGCCAAATATTCCGCCACCAGCCGCCCGGTAAAGCCGGTCGCGCCGTAAACGATGATGTCGAATTCTGCCTTGGGGTTCATGGGGAAGCCTCTCTCTAATGTTGCGCCATTTCTGGCAGAGGGCCTCGACCATGACCAGTGGGGTTAGGCGACAAACACCTGCCAAGCCCTACGGCCCGTTGCCCTATAGCTCTCTCCGACATGTTTGGTGGCTATCGAATTTCTGGAGCGGGCGAAGAGATTCGAACTCTCGACCCCAACCTTGGCAAGGTTGTGCTCTACCACTGAGCTACGCCCGCGCTCCTCAAGGCGTGCCGGAAGTCC
>CAITHQ010000261.1 GCA_903892305.1 uncultured Alphaproteobacteria bacterium | reverse complement strand
CGGCCAACCTAAGGTCTTGAACCTGTTTGGCTATACCGGTGTGGCCAGTCTGGTCTGCGCCGCAGCCGGGGCGGCGGTAACCCATGTTGATGCATCTAAGAAAGCCATTGGATGGGCCAGAGAAAATTCTACCCTCTCAGGCCTGGATGATCGGCCTATCCGCTGGATCTGTGAGGATGCGAGACGCTATGTCCAGCGGGAAGCCCGCCGTGGCAATCGCTATGATGGGATTATTCTTGACCCGCCAAAGTATGGCCGAGGTCCCGATGGGGAGCTTTGGAAGCTTTTCGAGAACCTTCCTGAGCTGGCAGGGCTTTGTGCGGAATTGCTCTCAAGCTCGGCATCATTTCTCCTTCTGAACGCCTATGCCGAACGCATTTCGGGTGCAGCCCTTGCCGGCTTGCTGTCCGATAAGCTGGCTGGGCGGGGCGGAAACATTGAATGGGGGGAACTTGCCCTGACCCAGGACGACGGGACCCGCGAAATTGGAATGAGCTTCTTCGCACGCTGGACCTCATGAGCGCGCGTACTGTCACCTCTCTAACCAACCCGACCGTCAAGGCGGTACGCGCCCTGCATCAGCGTAAGGATCGGGATGAAACCGGCCTTTTCGTTGCAGAGGGCTTGAAGATCATCACCGAGGCGGTGGAGCTGGGGCACGGACCGCAAATCCTGATGTATGGCCAGGAAGCCCAGGGCCACCCATTGCTCCACCAAGCCATCAACGCAGCCCGGTCATGCGGCGGGGAAGTGATCGAAGTCACCCAGGATATTCTCGCCAAGGTCTCTCGCCGGGATAATCCGCAGGCTGTGGTGGGCGTCTTTCGCCAAGTCTTCACAGCCCTTCAGGATCTCGATCCAGATAGCGCTACGGCCTTTGTAGCTCTGCATCGTGTGAGAGATCCTGGAAATCTTGGAACCATTATCCGAACTGCCGACGCAGCGGGATGCGGGGCCGTCATCCTGGTCGGAGAGTGCTGCGATCCCTATTCCGTTGAGTCCGCACGGGCGACCATGGGTTCGATATTTGCCGTCCCAATCGTAAAAGTAACCGAACTTGATTTCGGGGCCTGGCGGAAATCCTGGCCAGGATCGGTGATTGGCACCCTCCTAACGGCGACGGTCACCCACAGCGATGCGACCTATGTGAAGCCCGCGCTGATCATCATGGGTAACGAACAGCAGGGTTTAACTCCGGATCTGGCTGCCCTCTGCGACGTGAATGTGAAGATCCCCATGCGAGGTCGGGCAGACAGTCTCAACCTCTCGGTCGCCACTGGAGTCATGATCTACGCTGCCACAGCCTAAACTGCATTTGCCTCAGGTGCCGCGCGGTTTGGCCCGAGCAGTCGGTGGTGCAGTTGATGGGTCTTCAGGCCAAACGTGTTTCGGGTAACGTCCTCTCATGTCTGACCGGACATCCCTCCAGGACCCAGCCCAGAACCCGGGGAGGTCCTTTGTGGTCTGGATAGGCCGATGGCCAGGAGAAAGTAGCGCCAGAGTTAGGGCAACTTTCCCACCGGCAATCGTTGGATGCGAAGTCAGACCGAAAGTCTCTTGGACACGAACCTCAACCCTTGGACCACCTTCGGCGCGATAATCGATGGCGAAGCTGTTGCCCGTTGGTGCGGTCCATCTGGCGGGAAGCGCCTGGTCCAAAGCCTTCTGCCTTTCCCAGGAAATTTGAGCCCTCAGGGCGGCTTCTAAATCCTCTGGTTTAAGCTCCTTGAGACTGCGCAATCCAAAAAGTAACGGGGCAAGCCAAAGCTCTATGGCCTGCATAAGACCCAAGTCAGAAAAGTCAGGCCATGCCGACTCCTCCAGGTTTTTCATATAAGCAATGCGAGACCTCAGGGCCTTCGCCCCCTCACCCCAGTTCAAACTGGCAAGACCGTCCCGACGCACCCGATCCAAAAGGGCGCTGGCAAGCAGCTCGGGATCTGGCGGCTCGGCAACTTGCTGATCTATGAGAAGACGACCGAGCCGACGAATTTTCAGGGCGCGAAGACGACCACCTCCAGACTCCTCGAGGCGGACTTCCGTTTCAATCTGGTCTGCGAATAGGGTTTCGATGTCGGCTGGGTCGATTGGCGCAGCAAGGCGAATACGATCGCGCCGATCTCCACCTCCCAGCTCTGCCACGGCAAGCCATGGCTCCCTTGCCAGGACATCGGTCGCCTCAAGATAAGCCCCGCGTCCATTTACGAGCTGAAACTCCCCCAAGGGCCCACGCGCCTTAGCGACGCGCTCCGGATAGGCCAAGGCGAGCAGGAGGCCTTCAGAGACTGGCGGCAGATCGCCCGCTTTTCCAGCCAACCTAACCCATCGATCCGCCAGACCTTTAGCGTCGCGCGCCCGACCACCCCGATCTCTTCTGAAGGTCTCAAGACGGTGGATCAGATGGGTGTCACGCCCCCCCAAGGCGGGTTCTGATGCAAGGGCTGCTATCTCTGCAGCGAGATTTGCTTGCCCATGCTCGCTGGCGCGCAGGATCATGTGCGCCAGTCGCGGGGCGAGCGGAAAGACGGAGAGCGCTTCACCGTGAGCCGTCAAAATTCCTTCAGGGCTTATGGCCCCAAGACGCTGCAACAGACCGCGCGCTTCGGTAAACGCCATGGCCGGTGGAGGATCTAAAAACGCCAAATGGGCAGGGTCCCTTACCCCCCATCTTGCAAGATCCAAAGCCAGGCTACCTAGGTCCGCCTCAAGAATTTCGGGATCAGCAAAGGCCGGCAGGGCTCGAGTCTCAGCTTCATCCCAGAGCCGATAGCAGACGCCCGGTTCGATCCGGCCTGCCCGCCCACGCCGCTGATCGGCCGCGGCCCGGCTCACCCTTATGGTACTCAGACGGGTTAATCCGCTGGAGGGATCAAAACGTGGTGTCCTGGAAAGACCAGAGTCGATCACAACCCGGACACCCTCAATCGTCAGACTCGTTTCTGCGATGGATGTGGCCAAGACGACCTTGCGGCTACCGGAGGGCGCGGGAGCTACGGCCTTGTCCTGATCAGCAGGATCCATGGCCCCATACAGCGGTGCAATAATGACATTTGGGGCCCGAACCCGATCTCGGAGCCTTTCTTCGGTTCGCCGAATCTCGGCTTGGCCCGGCAAAAATACCAGAAGACTTCCCGTCTCCGCCGCCAGCGCGCGCTCCACGGATCTGACGACCTGATCCTCCAGTGTTTCCCCACGTCCAAAATATGAGGTTTTAACCGGAAAGGCCCGCCCGTCACTTTCCACAACTGGCGCGTCGCCGAGCAATTTCCCGACAGCGGCACCATCCAGGGTGGCCGACATGACCAAAATGCGAAGATCTTCCCTGAGGACAAGTTGCGCATCTCGCGCCAAGGCCAGGCCAAGATCAGCGTCGAGGCTTCTTTCATGAAACTCGTCAAAAAGGACTGCCCCAACCCCCTCCAGGCTTGGATCGTCCAAAATCATCCGCGTGAAAACGCCTTCAGTGACGACTTCTATTCGCGTCCTGGCCGACACTCGGCTTTGAAGGCGAACGCGATAACCGACAGTCTCCCCAACGTTTTGCCCGAGGGTTGATGCCATGCGCTCCGCCGCCATACGCGCGGCGAGCCGTCTCGGCTCCAACATGAGGATTTTACGCCCCTGCAGCCAAGGTTGATCCAAAAGCCGCAAGGGGACAACCGTAGTCTTGCCAGCCCCTGGAGGTGCCACCAGCACGGCGCAGCTTGCTTCTGTCAGGGCAGAGCGCAATTGCGGAATGACATCCTCGATCGGCAACATTGCCTGGGTCTAGCCGCCCAACCCCATTCCGCCAAGGTCAGCCGCCAAACCAAGTCTTTTCAATCGGCCTCAAAGATTCGATGTTAGGGCCATGTCAAACTCAGATCTATCCATCCGCGCGCTCATCGCACCCGTCACCCCACTTCAGCAGAATTGTACAATTGTGTGGTGTACGAAAACCCTGAAGGCGGCAATTATTGATCCAGGTGGAGAGGTGCCAAGGCTCATGGCTGCCTTGGCTCAGCATGGCCTCACCCTGGAAAAAATCTGGATTACCCATGGGCACATGGATCACGCTGGCGGCACAGCCCAACTCAAAGAGCTAACGGGCTGTCCCATTGAAGGGCCACACCCCGCAGATCAATTTTGGATCGATCGCATTACGGAGTCTGGCAAGCAATACGGCATGCCGGAGGCCCGGACATTCACCCCGGATCGATGGCTTCAGGATGGCGATGTCGTGACCCTGGGCGAAACAGAATTCGAAGTTCTACATTGCCCGGGCCACACACCGGGTCATGTTGTCTTCTTCCACCGCGACTCTCGTTTTGCTCAGGTTGGGGACGTCCTGTTCCAAGGATCTATTGGACGGACAGACTTTCCCCTGGGCAATCATGGGGACCTCATTCGCGCCATTACCGAAAAGCTCTGGCCACTGGGTTCGGATGTCGCCTTTGTTCCCGGCCATGGGCCGATGTCGACCTTTGGACAAGAACGTAAGACCAACCCCTTCGTGGCTGATGAAGTGCTCGCCGACTGAATTTGTCAGACCTGAAATTCAGCGGACGCAAGTGTCGCTTAAGTGACAATCATGCCTTTGACGTCTGAAGTCTCTGTTTCACGCATTTTGATGGTCGATGATGACCCCGGCATTTGCGATGTTGTCTCTGAATTCCTGAGCCTGCACGGATACGAGGTTCGGACTGCTGGCAATGCGCGAGAGATGGATGCTGCCCTAGCCTTAGGTGCTCCTGATCTGATCATTCTGGACGTCATGTTGCCCGGGGAAGACGGCTTGGCCATTTGCCGACGCCTCAGTGGAAGCCAAGCACCCCCGATAATCATGCTGTCTGCCATGGCTGAGGATACAGACAGGATTGTTGGCCTAGAACTAGGTGCCGACGACTATCTGCCCAAACCCTGTAATCCTCGGGAACTTCTGGCAAGGGTTCGCGCCGTACTCCGACGCGCGGCTGCACGGGGCCCAGACCGAGGAGGTGCCACCGGATGCGAATTTGCCGGCTGGAAACTTGA
Organism: uncultured Alphaproteobacteria bacterium; assembly: GCA_903892305.1. Taxonomy (GTDB): domain Bacteria; phylum Pseudomonadota; class Alphaproteobacteria; order Caulobacterales; family Caulobacteraceae; genus Phenylobacterium. The sequence continues at coordinate 18,471 of CAITHQ010000261.1, read as the reverse complement.
CGTGGTCCGCCGCGAACTCCAAACGCCAAACGGAGTCATGGTGCACTTGTCCAGTGGCGAGTTTTCTCTGCTACGCACCTTCGTTGAACGGGCACAACGCGTCTTGACGCGAGATCAGCTCCTCGACATGGCGCGGGGTCCAGACTCCGATGCCTTCGACCGCGCCATAGATGTGCAGATAAGCCGACTTCGCCGCAAGTTGGAGGAAGGTGCGCCGGGTCAAAACCTGATCCGAACCATCCGGAATGAGGGCTATATGTTTATTGCAAAGGTCAGAAAGCCTTGACCTTCAAGTCCCGCCCGATTGGAAAGGAACCAAGACAAAGGCGGCCCTCTGTCTCCATGTTCGCTCAGATTTTGACGCTGATTAGCATCAGCCTCATTGCGGCCCAGGCCGTGAATTTATTTCTAATTTTCAATCTTCCACCGCCATCCCCGGATTTCTATCGGATTGCAGAGGTAGAGCAGGTTTACCGAGGGCTGCCGCCGCCTTTTGCAGAACGTCGGCCATTGGAGGTCGTCACCGCCCTCTCCCCACCTAATCCACCTATGGAAGGGCGAAACGCCAAGGCGTTGAGACTATCGATCGCATCGTCCCTTGGCATTCCGGAGGAAAAAATCCAGATCACGGGAGACCGAAGCCCCTTTGCAGATCGACGCGTACTTCGGATCGTCCGCGATCAATTGGCGCGGCAAGGCGCTCGTCAAGAAGACTTGTTTCTCGTCGCGCCCTTTGCGGTCAGCGTGCAACAACCCAATGGTCAATGGCGTGTTGTGCAACCTGTGCCCGTCTTCGGACTTGAGGTCTGGCAGCAACGCTTGGTGCTGAGGTTCGTCATCTCAGCCCTTGCCATGGCTCCTATTGCCTGGATCGCAGCAAGACGCATGGCTCGTCCCTATCAACGCTTTTCTGAAGCCGCAGAACAACTCGGCCGAGATCCACAGTCAGCGCCAATTTCGCTGTCGCTGACAGGCGCAACAGAGATCAAGGTTGCAGCCGGTGCCTTTAATGACATGCAGCAGAGGCTCAAGCGCTATGTCGAGGATCGGACAGCCATGGTCGGGGCCATTGCCCATGACTTACGTACCCCCCTTACCCGTCTCAAATTCCGCATTGAGTCGGCACCAGATGATCTTCGGCTCAAGATGGCCAACGACATTGATGAGATGGAGCAGATGATAGCGGGGACCCTGACATTTGTCCGTGACGCAAGCCATGTCGGAGCCCGCAAGCCTCTTGAACTTTCCTCTCTCATCGAGAGTCTTTGCGACGAAATGTCCGAGACGGGTTGCTCTATCACCGTACTCCATCGCGAACAGGTCATATTGAGCGGCGATGCGGTCAGTCTGCGGCGCCTCTTCACAAATCTCTTGGACAACGCCGTCAAATTCGGCGGTTGCGCCACCACCCGCGTGTTCAGCAAGGATGGCTTCGCCGTCATTGAGATCGATGACAAGGGCCCTGGCATTTCGGAAGACGAAAGCGAGCGGGTCTTCGAACCCTTTTATCGCGGCGAGCCCTCCCGAAATCGTGAAACTGGAGGCATTGGTCTTGGGCTTGCCGTGGTGAGATCTGTGGCCCGTGCCCACGGTGGTGACGTCGAACTGTCAAACCGCTTGGAGGGCGGCCTTTCCGCGCGCGTGCGCCTCCCGCTCTAGCCTGCCTCGACAAGCCTCTCCAGGAGTGCGACGCCTATGTGGTTGGTCATCCTTGCGAGTCCCCCTTGCGTTACGTCGGTCTCATATTTCTATTGGTCGCAACTCTTGGGCTGTCGGCGTGTCAGAAACACGCCACACGTCCCGATTGCCCCCCTGGCAAGGTCTGCTTAGAGTATGGGAACAACTCAGAAGTTGAGACGCTCGACCCACAAAAATCCACGCTTATTGATGACTTTTCGGTCATTGCAGACTTGATTGTCGGGTTAACGACTGACGCCCCAGATGCAAGCACGCTTCCCGGTATGGCGACCTCCTGGGAAACCAGCCCAGACGGACTGGTATGGACCTTCCACCTGCGTGACGCCGTCTGGTCTGACGGCGTGCCCGTTACGGCTGATGATTTCGTCTATGCCTACCAACGGATTTTGAATCCAAAAACTGCGTCGATCTATTCCTACCTCATCTACATCCTCAAAAACGGTCAGGCGCTAAATGAGGGTAAGGTTCTTCCAGAGGCGCTCGGTGCAAGGGCTCTAAATGCTAAAACTCTGCAACTCACTTTGGAACACCCGGCACCTTACCTGCCAGAGATTGCTAAGCATCAGAGCTTCTATCCGGTCCCAAAACATGTGGTCGAAAAGTGGGGTGATGCCTGGACACAACCTGCCCATTTCGTTGGAAATGGCCCGTTCAAATTGGTGAATTGGAAGTTGGGGGACCACATCGAGGTGGTCAAGAGCACACGCTTCTATGATGCCGCCAAGGTATGCATCGATCGCATCAACTATTACCCGACAAATGACTCCGTGATGGCAGAACGCCGCGTACAGAAGGGCGAGCTTGATATCAACACGGCATTCCAGTCGAACCGTATTGATCGCATCCAAGCCACAATGCCGGGGGTAGCAAGGACGCACGTTTCCTTGGCAACGTCCTATATGTCGTTCAATACCCGCGATGTTGCGGCCTTCAAGGACATTCGCGTGCGTCGCGCGCTCTCAATGGCCGTCGATCGTGAATTCATAACCCAGAAGCTTATGCGAGCTGGCCAGGCCGCCGCCTACGCTTTCGTTCCCCCTGGAACCGCCAACTATAGGTATGGCGCGCACGTATTCTGGGCGAGTGAAACCCGGGCTCAACGGGTGGCAGACGCCAGACGTCTTCTATCTTTGGCGGGCTATGGCCCTGGAAATCCGCTTTCTTTTGAAATCAAGACTCCCAACAATCCCGACAGCGTCTTGATCAGTCAGTCGGTACAAGCTGATTGGGCAGAGATCGGCGTAAAGACCAAGCTTATTCAAAACGAATCCCAAATCGCTTTTTCGGCCTTCCGAATGCGCGATTTCGAGGTTGGGGTCATGAACTGGTATGCAGACTTCAACGATGCAACAACCTTCCTGGGACTCTTCAAGTCTGATACTGGAGGGCAAAATTATGGTGACTATAACAGTAAGATCTACGACGCCCTGTTAAACGCGGCTGATCTCGAATCGAATGGAGAAAAGCGCGCAACGCTGCTTTCTCAAGCAGAGCAAGTCATGCTGAATGATGAGGCAACGATACCCTTGTTCTTTGTCGTCAACCGTAACCTAGTCTCAAACAATATCACTGGCTGGGTCGATAATGCTGAGAACTTCCATCGTGCGCGCTGGTTATGCAGGAAGCCTAGCTAGAGCAATTCGGCCACAGAATTGGGCAAATGGCGGTGACGCAGGGATTCGAACCCTGGATACCCTTTCGGGTATGACGATTTAGCAAACCGTTGCCTTCAGCCACTCGGCCACGTCACCACTTTGATTTGGCTTGGGTTTTCTCCCGGCCCAAAATACGCAAAGACTAGCCGTGCGGTTTGGGATGGTTCTCATAGCCGAACCCGTTGCGTGGGGGAAGTCCGCAAAGCACAGGTTTGATCGACCATGTCCAAAAACCAAGTGCCTGTTAACCGCAGAGTCAGACGCCGTCGGTAAACTCCGGCGTGCCTGTGACGGAAGAATCTTTCCTTATGTCTCTTGTGGAGACCGCGCCTCCCCCGGCTGAACCTGCTGAAAACCTTTCAGAGGACGCATCGCGAAGGGATCAAGATCTTGACCGTAGAGGGCCATTACGCCCGACGGCCTTAGAGCCGTCCAGGCGGCGATTTTCTGGGCGACTTGTTACACGCATTATCCAGATTACCGACATAGTCCTCCTTGGCCTTGGGGCCTTCCTCACCCAACAGTCATTCAAGGACATAAATCCCAGCATTGGGACTCTCTTCGTTGGCCTGATCGCAGCCCCAAGTCTTTTGAGCCTCATGGGTGCCTACACGTTTTCGCGACGCGAGGGCCTTTTTAGACGGCTGTTGGTGACGGTCGCGGCCATGGTGGCGAGCACAGGCGCTATCGTCTTGGGTCAACTTATCGCGCCTAACCATAACGCCTTACAACCTATCCTGCTCGTCTGGGCTGCTTACACCTACGCTCCCCTGGTCGTACTCCATGGTTTTTGGTGGTGGCTGATACGCCATTGGCGCATGTCTGGCCGCCTAACACCCAACCTCATTGTTGTTGGGGCTACGAGTGCGGCAATGCGTCTGATCGATAGTCTTCTGCAGTCACGGGAAGCAAACGTCCTGGGCCTTTTTGACGACCGCGCAAACCGAAGCCCAACGTCAATCAGAGGGGTTCCAGTTCTTGGAGGGTTAAAGGATCTCATCGGTCATAGGATTTTGCCCTATGCAGACCGCCTCGTGATTTCGGTGCCTTCCATGGCGCAAAAGCGCGTTCGGGAGCTTGTGGCTCAGCTACGAGTCCTGCCCAATGAAATCGTGCTTCTGCTCGACAAGGAAGATGAGGACGGTGGGCACCGGTCTCAGAGTTGGATCGCAGACGTCCCCCTTGTGCATATTTCCGGCCCCCCTGGGAATGATGTCCGGGCCTTATTCAAACGCATTCAGGACCTTACCCTAGGCCTCATCGTTTTAGCTCTCACGTGGCCAATCATGGCGATGACTATTATGGCCATTCGCCTTGAGGGGCCCGGACCCATATTTTTCCGGCAACGCCGATATGGCTTCAATAATGAGGAAATCCTGGTCTGGAAATTTCGCTCCATGCGGGCTGAGACGGTGGACCAAACGGCACAACGGCAAGTCCTGTCGGGCGACAGCCGCGTTACCCGGGTTGGCCAGTTCATTCGTAAGACCTCGATCGATGAACTACCTCAGATTTTCAATGTACTTGCCGGTCAAATGTCCCTCGTCGGGCCCAGGCCACATGCCATCGGCATGCTTACGGGCGATATAGAAAGCGCACGACTTGTGGCGGAGTACGCCCACCGCCATCAGATCAAACCTGGCATGACGGGATGGGCAGCCGTAAATGGATCGCGAGGTCCAATTGATACGCCAGACCTCGTGAAACGCCGGGTCGCGCTTGATATTGCATATATCGAAAGACAGTCTTTCTGGCTGGATCTCTGGATTATGCTGAGCACAGTGCCGATCCTGCTCGGCGATACAAAGACAGTGCGGTAAGGGCACGCCCATGTTTTTGAAGGGGCTCTTGGGTTACCTGCCAGCCAATCTGCTTCAAGGCATTGTGGGCTTTCTAACGCTCTGGATTTTCACCCGGATGCTCTCGCCGGAGGACTACGGCCGTTACGCCCTGGCCTTTGGAGTGACGAGCCTCGTCTACACCGTTTGTTTTTGTTGGATTGAAGCCGCCATGGCGCGGTTTTATCCCGCCGAGAAACTCGACAATGTGGAGGCCCCCGAACTCTATGGCACGCTCTACCGACTGCACATCACGGTCGCGGGGCTGTTTATAGCTGTTTGCGCCGCAGGCCTCTATGTCTGGCCCGCCAAGTCGCCAGGTGACCTTGCCACCAAGGCTGCCATTGGCGCTGGGCTTGTGGGCGTCGTGTTTCGCTCACTGTTGCGGATGGTGCAGGAGCAACGTCGCTCTGAAGGCCGCGTCCGCGAGGCCGCTGCGATTGATATCTTGCAGACAGTGGGCGGTTTTATTCTAGGTTTCGTGTTTCTCCTCGTAGGGGTTCGCGGTGGAGCCCCCCTGCTGGGCGTAGGGGTCATGGCGGCCCTGACACTGCCGTTCGTGGCGCGTGAGGATTGGGGTCGTGCTGCCAAGGGACTTTGGTCGCGTCCTAAGGCTTTGGCCTATGCCCGCTATGGCTATCCCGTCACTTTGAGCCTGATCCTGACGCTCAGCCTCTATACCCTGGATCGTTTTTTGATCGCCTATTTCATGGGCGCGGCTGATGTCGGTGCTTATCAGGCTGGGTTTTCCCTCGCCTCACGGGTGATCGACGTCCTCTTTCTCTGGTTTGCTGCCGCCGGCGCACCCGCCATGATCAATGCTCTGGAGTCTGGCGGAGCTCCGGCTCTAAGGGTCGAAGCGAAACAACAGATCCTATGGATCGCCCTGCTAGGCTTCCCGGCTCTGGCCGGCCTAATTAGTCTCGCGCCAGCCCTCTCTCAATGGATGATCGGCCCACAACTTCGCGAAAAAGCTCTATCTATCATACCCTTGGTTTCAGTAGGGGCCCTTATGGCTGGATTGAACACTAGCTATTTTCTGCTGTCTTTTACCCTCGCCAAGAAAACGCACTTTTTGATCCTGGCCATGAGCGTGCCGGCCATCTCAAATGTTGTGCTGAACTTGATCCTGATCCCAAAGATGGGTCTTCAGGGGGCGGCATTGGCTTATGTGCTCTGCTTCGCAATCGGCATTGCGACCTCATGGCTTTTGGGCCTTCGCGCAATCCTTATGCCCCTGCCCCTCATCGACCTTAGCAAGATTGCCCTGGCTGCTGCGGCCATGGCGATTGGCCTTTCTCACATGCCAGATCTGGGTATGTCGGCCGAACTGCTGATAAAGCCCCCTCTGGGCGTTTTGCTCTATGGATCCTTGGTCTTCGGTTTCAACATTTCTGGATCACGTGGTCACCTAAGGACCCTGCTCAATAAGGTTTCGCGGCGGCTTGCAACCCGCTGACCCTGCGAGACATTCTTTCGGATGTTTAAGACTATCCCAGCTTTTCTGTGATCATGGTTATGGCATGGGATGTTCCATAAACACTTTCAGGCGAGACGGGTCTAAGCATCCCACTCTCAGTATACTCATCCCGTTTTATGGCGAATCTCCCGTCCCCTTGCTCACAAACCTGGCCAGGCAGTTCCCCCTGCGCGGTGGTGAAGTCGAGATTGTCCTTATCGACGATGGCTCGGCATGTCCTGATCTCACCGCCGAGGTCATCACCGAACTGGAAACCCTAACCTGCCCTGCAAGCCTTATTACGCTTTCGGAAAATGAGGGACGCGCGGCAGGTCGAAACCGGCTGATCCAGGCTGCGAGTGGAGAATATGTCCTATTCCTAGATAGCGACATGCTCCCCGATGCCGAAGACTTTGTTCAAACATGGATCGACATCGTCGCCCAAGACCGGCCTGACGTCGTCTTTGGTGGCTTTTCCTTGACCCAGGCCAGTTCTGATCCAGCCTTTGCCTTGCATAGGACGATGGCGGCACAAGGCGACACTTTTGAGGCCGCCTTACGTCGTCGGGCCCCAGAAAAGTACATGTTCACGTCCAACCTGCTCATCCGTGCGGACATACTGCGTCAGGAGACCTTTGACCCAGCCTTTGCCGGCTGGGGCTGGGAAGATGTCGAGTGGGGCATTCGCATATCGCGGCACTGGGATATTTGCCATATCGACAATCCTGCGAGCCATCTCGGCTTGGACACGGCTGAGACCCTAGCCAAGAAATATGAGCAATCGGTCGCAAACTTTGCACGCGTGGTTAGTGCGCATTGGGCCATCGTCGCAGCCTACCCAAGTTATCAGGTGGCGCGGATTTTGAAATTTGTGCCTCTAAGAAGGATTTGGCACCCCGCACTCAAGGCCCTCGCCCTAACCCAGCATGCTCCACTGAAGGCTCGCGCCTTGGCCCTGCGCCTTTATCGAGCGGCGCTGTATGCGGAAGTGGTCTGATGTCAGTGCATGAGGCGGCCTATCACGCTGACGGATCCCTTGTGGGAAAGCTGAGGCGACGGATCGCGCGCCTGCGCCATCGCCGACCCGTGTTGAGGGCACCCGACCGCCCCATGCTCAGCATATCCTTCGACGACGCACCTCTCACCGCTGCAGGGATCGGTGCCGAAATCCTGGAGCAATGGGGCGCAAGAGGAACTTTCTATGCTGCGGCGGGACTTGCTGGTCACTTTGAGCCAGTTGGCCAATGCGCAGATCGTGATGATTATCTTAGTCTGGCAAAACGAGGACACGAGATAGGTTGCCACACCTTTTCCCATCTCGATTGCGGACGGGCGAGCGCCCAGAGCGCGAAGGCGGACGTCGCACTCAATGCGCAAGCGTTCCGAGATTGGGGCCTGCCACCAGCCGACAGCTTTGCCTTTCCATTTGGGGATGTGTCATCAGAGACCAAGGCAGGTCTTGCACCTGATTTTGCCATCCTGCGCGGTCTCCACGAGGGCGTGATCCAGGAAGGGTCAGACCTCAATCAGGCGCCTGCAGTGGGAATACTGGGCCCAGGCGGCGAGACCAAGGCAAGGAGGTGGATGCAATACGCCCTGTCAAAAAGGTCCTGGTTGATCCTTTACACCCATGATGTGCAGACTTCGCCTTCACCGTGGGGATGCACACCAGATGCCCTAGCTCGCTTGCTGCGATCGGCTGCAGACCTAAATTTTGAATTGGTCACGGTGCGAGAAGGTGCTGCACGTTTAACCCTTTAGGCTAGGGCCCGAGGCTCGGATGTATTCTCATCGGGCCAGAAGAGTTTCACTGCAATCGCCGTGAAAAAAACCCAACGAAAGTCATTGTAGATAACAGCGACACTCTCAGTGATGCAGATGATTGTGTAGCAAATGAAGAACGGCAAGGCGAGGATGCCCCCAATACCGCGATAAGCGGCGTTGATCCCCCCCAGCAAGAATTGCAATTGCATAAGAACGAAGGCAACTAAACCCGTAAACCCAAGCCCAAGCCACTGCTCCAGCCAAGCATTGTGGGCGTGGCGACCTCTAAAACCGGCTTGCTTGGTGATCCATGCCAGGGGCCCCCAGTGCCCCTCCTCAGACCAGACTGCGCCATAGCCAAACCCAGTCCATGGGCGCTGCTCAATCTGTCGCCATACGGCTTGCCAAATCTTGGTTCGGCCCGTGAAGGTCGCGTCCTTGCCAAGGAGATCGAAAAAGACATCCGGTGCCAGGAGCACAAGTCCAGCCAAAATTCCAAGGATCACAACGGCCAGCCAGGTCATGACGATCGAAGCGATCGGACCCCGGCGTAGCATGAGCACAAACCCAAAAGCGCCAAGGCCCAGTAAGACTGCAACAAGTGAGGTCTTCGAGGTGGACAGCAAAATGAGCAGGAAAGCCAGGCCAGCGAAAACTGACCAAACAACCCGTCTTGTCGGACTAAGCACGGCGGCAGCGAGCAAGACGCAGACACCTAGGGTCATATTGCCACCCAACAGATTTTTCTCTGCCCAAACGCCCCGCCAAGCGCCTGGAAACAAGTCATGCATGATGCCAACAGCGGGCACCAGAAGGGAAAAGACGTAAGATAAGCAGATCAAAACTGCGAAGGTCGTTGCGAACAACTCGACCAATTCGGTCCAAGTTCGGTCGGCGGCCAGGACAATGGCGCAAAGAGTCGTCGCATAAATCGCAAAAGCCCTGCGGGCGGTTTGATCAGGTGCAATTGACCAAAGAATTGAGGCGCCAATGACAGCCATCAGAAGGATCAAGAACGGCTGCCTTAAGCCAGCGATTATCGCTTTTCCAGGAGATGCCACGAGCAGCACCAAGCCAAGGCCATAGGCCGGAAAAAAGAGAGTACGGATCAATCCGCTCGCGGCTGGGTCGCCGATATCGCCAAGCATCGGAAACACCCAAGCTTGGCTGAAGGTTAGAAGAATGATCAGGCCGAGCACAAACTTTGTGGTTCGACCAAGGATTGCTTGCGAGAATGGCAAGCGCTGGCGTCCCCAGGCCTTGGTCACAGAGCAACCGAGGCTGAGCGCCCCCTGCGCGGCTCACCCACACGATTGAAAAACAGCCCGGCTATGTTCGCGCCCTCCTCTGATAAGGCGTCGCGCAGGCTGAGCGGCGGCATCACCTCGGCTTCATCGGCGGCCAAGACGATAACGGTCTGATCCATGTTCCTCGCCAGAGTTAAAGCTGATTTTGACCTGTCGATGGATGGGCAATCTACGATGATGAGATCGGCGTGTTCCCGCAAACTAGACCAATATTTCGGGTCGCGGATGACGTGGAGATTCTGACCGGGACGCAGATTTTCGCTGCGGAATCGAGTCACCCACCAACGGGCATCGCCCACCTTGTGGGCAGAAAGATACTTCGCATCCGCCATGGGGGACTGACCAGCCCCTATGGCTTGAGGCCGTAGTGCGAAAAACATTGATCCATCAGGGCTAGCGCTTACCGCAGGACCAAGTTGTCCATAGCGTTCTGCTCCTGCTGAAATCGCCGCATATTGGGCTCCTGCAAACACGTCCAGATCAATCAACCAGACAGACCGCATTGCACGCCTAGATGCGTAAAGAGCCAGTTCCCGGGCGATGGTCGAGGTCCCCTCTCCGCGCCGTGCGGCAACGATCTGGACAACGCGTGGCCGTACGGCCCCAGGTGCTCCCAAGGCCGACCACAGATCGGCAATTTCGTTGCTCAGGTCGACCATGACTCGAATCGGGATTTCTGTCCGTGCAGCCTATCCGCTATTGGCCAGATATCGCACAGCCACGATTTGCTTTGCTCATCCGAGGGATTGAGGAGCAGAAGCGCTGCCGGACGAGCATTAGCTATTAGCCCGCCTTAAAACGAGCACTGGCCAGAACCGGCAATTCGAATGTTCGCTCTGCGGCCTGTGGAGTCGCGATGCCAGGCCGCAGGAGCATGCGGACCAAGCCAACGCACAGGGCGGTGAAGGCCGCGAAAATAACTGCGAGACCAGCAACGGGCCGCTTCAGACTCACCCCCTTGGTAGGGGCAATCGCTCGGCTCACAATCCTGATATTGTCACTCTCAGAGTTGGCAAGATCTTGGGACGCGCGGCCTTGAATGGCCTTTACCGTGTAGTCCCTCACATTGTTTTGAAGAACTTCCCGCTCGAGGCTCAATTTCTGGAACTGCGGCTCAAGCTCCGCCATTTTCAAGCTACGCCGAGTGAGTTGCTGGACCTGCAGGCTTAAGGCTGCCAGGGACTGCCTCAAGGCCGCGACATCGGCTGTAACCTGAACCCGTTCCGTCTCAACGGTCTGGTATACCGGATTGATACCCAATCGTTTTGCGCCCTCTGTTCGCGTGCGACCGGCAGCCATCCCGGCTTCCAACTGCGCAATCTGATTGTCAACGTCCTGGAGAGGGCGAGAGTCCGTTCGGTACCGCGAGAGAAGATCCTCTCTCTGGACACGCAGAGCCGCCAACTTCTCGTTCGCAGCCCCTGAAATATCTCGATAAAGACCGACTTCCTTAGACAATCCGTTCATTTGCGATGAAAGGTTTGCAAGCCGGGCGATCCGCTCCTGCAACTGCGCCTCAGTCTGAAGTTTTTGCTGTTCAACCTGCGCCGTAATTTGACCCAGACTGGCCTTTTCTGTGGCGAAATCACCGATCTGATTGACCACCAGGAAATCTTGCAAAGCGCGATCGACCTGATCCAACCGCTTCTCAAGTCCATCCCTCTGCTCTGCAACTGCAGGGCCTGTCGTATCGCCCAAGATGCCCCGGCGATAAATCAGATACTCTTCAAGCAATGTATTCAGCACTTGTGCAGCGACTTCTGGATCTTGTCCCTTGAAGGTCACCTTAATGATCGGCGTATCCGGTGCTGTTTCAATTTTGGTGCTCTTTTCAAAGGCTTGTAAGGCATCGGCCATAGCCCGCTTTCTGACCCGCGCGTCCCCAGTGGCATACTTCGAAGCAAGTTGGGGATAGATACGCGAGAGCCCAAGCCTTTTGATCACTTTCTGTTTGAGTTCGACCGATCCCAAAATTTCTGTTTCCGCCTGGATAACCTGATCTGGCCCTGGAACAGCGCCCCTGCCCGCATCACCGGCCCGCGGTTCGTAGACATATTCCTGGCCAAGCCTTACCAATACGCTGGAATACACAGGGTACTTTGTCTTCAGCTGAGATGCCCCAAATACCCCAACCACGGAGAGGATCAGGAATACAAAGAGCATCAACGGGGCCTCCCGCGATAGCCTCGTGAGATAGTCAGCCGCATCATAACGCGGGCTAGGCGGGTGTCGCCTAGGCTCGGCGTAAGAAGGCGAATAGGCGACCATTAGACTCTGACGTTTCCGGACCCGAGAAGTTGAGTTTCGCCGCAGCGCATTAACGATCTATTACCCATTCTCATTAACCTTCCACCCCATGCAAAGACCTCTCATAGTCTTGACCGGTCCCGCCTTGGCACTCGTTCTGCTTGCGGGGGGTTGTGCGTCCGCACCCCCACGTGGCGATATCAATCCTGGGACAAGGCCTCCTGCCTCACAGGTGCAATTTGGGGATATCCCCTACGCTTCGTGGAGCGACTACGAGCCCCCCTACCGGTTTTATCCGGGAGATGAGTTAGACGTCAGTCTGCCCACGGCACCAGAATTGTCTAAAACCGTCCAAGTGCAACCCGACGGTCGCATTCGCCTCCCGCTGATCGGGAACCTTATGGTCGCCGATCGCACCGCAGATGAAGTGCATGATGATCTGGAGCGCGCCTACTCAGCCCAACTTCTGCGGCCGCAGGTTGACATCACCGTAAAAGCGGCTCCGCTGAAAGTCTTCGTCGGCGGGGAGGTAAAGTCCCCCGGCGTCCTAGACTTGGTAGGAGATAGCGACGCCCTACGCGCCATTATACAGGCAGGGGACTTTACCAATTCCTCGGACACGCGACGGGTCATCATCCTGCGCCGCGGACCCGATGGCCTTGGCATGATCAAGACCGTAAATCTGAAAAAAGGACTGACTTCAGGCGCAGCAGACTTAGTTCCACTACGCCGGTTCGACATTGTCTATGTCCCAAAGAGCGGCGTCGCCAACGCTGCACTCTTCGTACAGCAATACTTCCGAGACCTGTCGCCGATCCAATTCGGCTTTAGTTACGCCCTGGGGCCCACTAGGAATTAAGGTCTTCAGCGAGTCAGCCTTGCGCCAGCCACTCACGTGCCGCGCGTTGGGCTTCCGCAACGTCTTCAGCGCCCATTTCCTGGCTTAATTCCTTGCGGTAGACCTTGCCTTCATTGGACCCGCGCATAGCCGCCAGATTGAAAAGCATATGTGCCGCAATGAAATCCAATGGAGCACCACCCTGCCCTGTCGAATAAAGCATGCCCAGCTTAAACAATTCGTCGCCCGTTGCATTTGGTCCTGGCAACGGTAACCCTACTTCCTCTTCCACGCTCGCGAGCATGAGCTCATTCCCTTTTCTGACTCTCCGGGTCCCATTCGGGAGCCCACCCCAAGCCTATTGGTGTGATGAAAGTCTATCTCCACTAAAGATATAGTTAAGCGCCAGCAGAGTTAGCTGTTCAGCTCATGATTTCACGGGAAATTCATCCCATCTTTATGCCGCCACCTTCCTAGAATCATCGTGTCGCAAGCGTGGACAGTGTTCAGAATGGAACTGCCTACTCAGCATCCCAAATTTGATGACGCCTAACCCTCTAATTCGGGACATTGGCTCTGTTCTGCGCCCCGTGATAGCGAAGCGATATGTTTTCCGTTCTAAGGACCTGAATTTTCATGCGTCGGAATTTGCTCGCACTCGTCGCCCTAGCATTGTCGGTGCCATCCCTGGCTCAGTCTGGCGAGATCAAGGGGTTGACCCCAAAGGATCTTGGTAGCTTTGACCGTGTCTCAGATGTTCAAGCCTCTCCAACTGATAACAGCGCAATTTATGACCTGAGATCAACAGACTGGGCGAAAAACAGAGGGGTTCACAGTCTCTGGAAGATTGATCTTTCTGCTAAAATTGCCCCGCAACGCCTAGCGATATCCGACGGAGGCGCTTCCTCGGGGCGTTGGTCCGCGGATGGCAAGTGGATCTATTTCATGTCTGCCAGATCTGGTTCACCTCAGGTGTGGAGGACAGACCTAGCGGGCGAGACGGCCACGCAAGTCACGAAACTGCCATTGCCTGTGCTGACCTTCCGTCTGACACCAAATGGCAAAACGTTAGTATTGGGCCTTGCAGTCTATCCAGACTGTCCAACCTTACAGTGCACCCTGGATCGGAATAACGCGCCCAAGGCCCACTCGGGCAAGGTCTATGATCGATTGTTCGTCCGTCATTGGGACGAGTGGGCAGACGGAACCCGCAATCACCTCTTTGCGATGACTATGAGCACGGAGGGCGTCGCCTCTGGCGAGCCCATCGAACTTACCCCAGGTTTTGATGCCGATATCCCATCCAAACCGTTTGGGGGCCAGGGTGACTTCACAATCTCCGCTGATAGTTCTTCTGTGATCTTTTCAGCGCGAATTTCAGGAAAATCTGAGCCCTGGCAAACTAACTTTGACCTGTATCAAGTGGCCATTACGGGCCAAGGCGCGCCGGTCAATCTAACGCCGAAAAACCCCGCTAGTGATGCCGCCCCAACCATGTCCCCAGACGGTACCAAGCTTGCATGGCTAGCGGCGAAGCGGCCCGGTTTTGAGTCCGACCGCAATGGGCTGATGGTGCGTGACCTCAAGAGCGGCTCAACTCAGGAAATTGCTCCAAATTGGGATCGTTCGGTTGAAGGATTTACTTGGTCCAAAGATGGCAAGACCATCTACGGATTGGCGCAAGATCTTGGGCAAACACGAATTTTCGTCTTCTCAGTCGCCAAACATGCTGCCCCTGTTCCCATCACGGGACCCGGACATGTTCAGGATTTCGACCTAACGAAAAACGGCTTGATCTTCACCCAGGATAACCTCTCCACGCCCGGCCAAATCTACCGGCTTGATACAGGTGCTAGGCTGGCGGTTCAGCTGACCTCACACAATGCAGAGCGGCTTGCTGGTATCACAATGGGCCAGGCCGAGCAGTTTTCCTTCCCCGGCTGGAATGGAGAAACAGTCCATGGCTATGTGGTGAAACCTGCCGATTTTCAGCCAGGCAAGACCTATCCAGTGGCCTTCCTGATCCATGGCGGGCCACAAGGCAGCTTCGGCAACCTGTTCCATTATCGCTGGAACGCCCAGACCTATGCTGGCCATGGCTATGCGGTCGTTATGGTCGATTTCCACGGGTCTACGGGCTATGGCCAGGCCTTTACCGACGCCATCTCGCAGCATTGGGGAGACCGCCCCCTGGAGGACCTCCAGAAGGGCTGGGCCTTTGCCCTGGCCAAGTATCCGTTCCTAGACGGTGACCGGGCTTGTGCTCTCGGCGGCTCATATGGCGGTTTCATGATCAACTGGATCGCAGGTAACTGGTCCAAGCCTTGGAAATGCCTCGTCAATCATGACGGCCTCTTCGACACCCACGCCATGGGGTATTCCACTGAAGAACTTTGGTTCTCTGAATGGGAAAATGGCGGTACGCCCTACGACAATCCCAAGGGCTATCAGGCCTTCAACCCCGTCAATCACGTGGCCAACTGGAATAAGCCAGAGCTGGTCATTCATGGCCAGAACGACTTCCGGGTACCGCTGGAACAGGGCCTAGGGACCTTTACCGCCCTCCAGCGCAAGGGTGTTCCAAGCCAGTTCCTGTACTTCCCCGATGAAAATCATTGGGTGCTAAGGCCAGAAAATGGCCTGCAATGGCACGATACTGTCTTTAACTGGCTTGACCGTTGGACGGCGAAATAATCGTCGGAGAGACTAGGGGGGCAGCGCCCCCCTAACGGCCTCCGACTATTCGATATCAAGTTTTGATTTCAGCAGCTGATTGACAGTGCCTGGATTGGCCTTGCCACCCGTCGCCTTCATCACCTGGCCGACAAACCAGCCAATGGCCTGGGGCTTTTCTTTTACGGAGTTCGCCTGCCCCGGATTGCCAGCAATCAGATCATCGATGATCTTTTCAAGAGCACCGGTGTCAGACACCTGCTGCAGTCCCTGCGCCTCCACAATAGCCCGCGGACGCCCATCACCGGCCCACATGCGCTCAAACACATCCTTGGCAATCTTGGAGGAGATTACGCCCTCTTCGATGAGTGCAACCAGCTCGGCAATTTCGTCAGGTTTGAGTGGGCTATCCTCAATTTCAAGATTGCCTGCCGTCAGCTTGGCTGCCAGCTCATTGGTCACCCAGTTTGAAACCAGTTTAGCGTCCCTGCCCGCAGCGGCGGCTTCGAAAAAGTCAGCCCGAGCCTGCTCAATGATCAGCACGCCAGCATCATAGGCCGTGAGGCCATATTGCGTCTGCAGCCGCGCCTTCTTAGCATCCGGGAGTTCTGGCAAGGACGCCTCGATGGCCTTCACCCAGGCCGGGTCAAGATCCAGTGGGAGCAGATCAGGGTCCGGGAAGTAGCGATAGTCGTGGGCTTCTTCCTTGGATCGCATGGATCTGGTCTCGACCTTGGTAGGATCGAAAAGCCGGGTTTCCTGATCGATCTTGCCGCCATCTTCGAGAATTTCGACCTGCCGGCGGGCCTCATATTCAATGGCTTGCTGGATATAGCGATAGGAATTGACGTTCTTGATCTCGCAGCGGGTCCCTAATCCTTCGCCTGGACGACGCACAGACACATTAACGTCGGCCCGGAGGTTGCCCTTTTCCATGTCACCGTCGCAGGTGCCCAGATAGACCAGGATGGTGCGGACCTTTTTCACATAGGCTGCTGCCTCGTCCGATGAGCGCATGTCCGGGCGAGACACGATTTCCATCAGCGCCGTGCCCGCGCGGTTATAGTCCATAAAAGTCGCGTTAGGGTCCTGATCATGCAGGCTCTTTCCGGCATCCTGTTCAAGATGCAGGCGTTCGATTCCGACGGTGAAGGTCGTTCCATCGTCGCGTTCGACAATGACTTCGCCCTCCCCGACGATTGGGTCCTTGAACTGGCTGATCTGATACCCCTGTGGGAGGTCCGGATAGAAATAGTTCTTTCGGTCAAAGAGACTCCGCAGATTAATCTGAGCCTTTAGGCCCAAGCCCGTCCGCACCGCCTGCTCGACGCAGTGGCGGTTAATGACCGGCAACATACCTGGCATGGCCACATCAACGAGGCTCACCTGCTGGTTTGGCCCAGCGCCAAACCCAACGGCAGCCCCAGAGAAGAGCTTGGCGTGCGAGGCGACCTGGGCGTGAATTTCCAGGCCCAGAACAATTTCCCATTGGCCGGTGCGGCCTTGGATCAGCTTCGAAGTATCAGACATAAGCTGCTTCTAGTGCCGACTGCGACGAAGCGGAAGGGCCTTGCACAACTCATCGAAATCGCGCTTTCTGCGCGCGCTGTAAACCTCCCCGGGAAGGAACCCGCCATGAAGAAGATGTTCGCTGCCGGCCTAGCTGGCTTGTCCTTGATGCTCACCGCGGGCGCTGCCCTCGCCGCGGACGCCCCCAACGTTGAGACGACCCCGATCGCAGACCTGGCCGCAAACCCGGCTACCAAGGCGATTCTCGATAAAGACATCCCCATGCTCACCGCTCATCCGGCTTTCGATCAGTTCAAGGCCATGACCCTGAAGGCTCTTCAGCCTATGAGCCAGGGCGCTTTGACCGACGAGCAAATCGCCGCGGTCCAAGCTGATTTGGACAAGCTGCCTAAGCAGTAAGAGATCAGCTCGATCTGAAATGAAAAGCCCCCTCGCCGTCAGGCTTGGGGGCTTTTTTTAGGTCTGCACCAAGGTGTAATTGCCTACCACCACTTGGCGGGTTTGGCTCGGAAGTCTGCTGCCTTTTCCAAGGCTCCACCCAATGAAAACAAGGTGCCTTCATCCAAAGTGCGGCCAATTAGCTGAAGACCTAAGGGCAGACCATTTGCGTCAACGCCTGCAGGTAGGCTCATCCCTGGCAGCCCAGCTAGATTTACCGTCACGGTGAAGATGTCGTTGAGATACATCGCCACCGGATCGTTGGCATTTTCGCCGAGTCCAAATGCTGCAGAGGGCGCTGTCGGCGTCAGAAGCGCGTCGACCTTCTGGAAGGCCTGATCAAAATCATCTGCAATCCGTCGCCGGACCTTGAGCGCCTTGAGATAATAGGCGTCGTAATAGCCCGCTGATAGCACATAGGTGCCAATAAGAATTCGGCGTTTGACTTCCTCGCCAAACCCCCTGGCACGGGTATTTTCGTAGGTCTCCATCAGGTTGGCACCCTCAACCCGAAGGCCAAACCTCATGCCGTCATAACGCGCAAGGTTCGAAGATGCCTCGGCAGGTGCCACAATGTAATAGGCTGGAAGCGCGTACTTGGTGTGCGGAAGAGAAACTTCGACGATTTCGCAACCCGCATCTTTGAGCCAGGCGATTCCCTGTTCCCAAAGCGCGTCGATCTCGGCTGGCATACCGTCGACGCGATATTCCTTCGGTATCCCAATCCTTAGACCCTTGACCGACTTACCGACAAAGCTGGCAAAGTCTGGCGTCGCGACGTCAAGGCTTGTGGCGTCTTTCGCATCGTGGCCGGCCATCGACGTCAGCAGAATGGCGGCGTCTTCCACGGTTTTAGCGATAGGTCCCGCCTGATCCAGCGAAGACGCGAAAGCAACCACGCCCCAGCGAGAGCAGCGGCCATAGGTCGGTTTGACACCCACAGTCCCTGTAAACGCCGCCGGCTGACGGATAGAGCCCCCCGTGTCAGTCGCCGTCGCCCCCAAGCAGAGATCGGCGGCCACTG